>NZ_JBSVEM010000010.1:0-178485 GCF_056312285.1 Pseudoalteromonas sp. ABE4_541 | reverse complement strand
CGCTTCCAGTTCTTTCTTATTCATCATTGCCTATCCTAAACCCTTTTTAAGGATTAATAATAGGCAGTTACACAGATTTAGTTACAGAGTCATAAAAGCCGCAGGTTTGAAATCAGCGGCTTTTCATTGCTAAATAAAATGCGCGTCAATTAACTGTCCGCTAAATCTTCTAAGCCGACAATTAACCATGGGGCATTGCCTTGCGTTTGACGCTCAAGGTGCCAGATTTCGTGTATGGCTTCCTCTTGCTTATCGCCTAGGTCACGATATTTTCCTTTGAATAAAATACTCACTTCCCATACATCAGGTTTCGTATCAGCACGCACTAACTGAGCATCAACAAACATCACTTCAGTGGCAACATCGCCTTGGTTCTCACGCTCGCGTTTATACTCTTCGACCAATTCAGGGCTTAAGTATTCCGCCATGGTTGCAAAATCTTTGTTGTTCCACGCTTCTTGTAGTGTATGGTAGTGCTGACGTGCGCCTTGCAAAAAGCCGTTTACGTCAAAGTCTTTTGGTAGATTAAAAGGCACAGAATCTTGTTGACCAAAACCGCCCGTTGCGGCTGTTTGTGTCTGGAACTGCTGAGGTTGTTCAAATTGTGGTTGGCCACCCATTGTTGGGTTCCCCATTTGTGGACCCCCAGCCATATGTGGTTGTTGGCGTTTTTGCATCATGCCTTTAATGAGTTTGAAAATTACAAACGCAGCAAGCGCAAGTAAAATCATCTCTAAAAATTGAAAGCCTTCAAAGTCATCACCCAGCATTGCCGCGATCAAGCCGCCAGCAAGTAGGCCACCTAGTACACCGGCCATAATGCCTTTTTTACTTGATTTAGGCTTAGCCGTTGAAGCTGGCGCAATCGACTTGGTGTCTGTTTGCTGTTTTTGCTGTGTGGTACTGGTTTGATGGGTTTTACCCTTTGATTTGCTACCAAACTTTTTTCTGGCTTCAACGTCAAAGCTGCTGACAAACAACAGTGAGATCAGTGAAAAAAATACGATAAAATTTTTCATAACTATCCTATAGAACTAAAACTGACGAAATTGTAAAGAAAGACGTTACTAAGTTGAATAAAAATGAGGTTGAATAGAGGCTAGAGTCGATGAGCGGTACGTGTAGAACGTACCGCTTTATTTACAGGTTTTATAACCACTTAAGCGCGTTGATTACCTGTTTTTGGTACTTCTTGACAGGGGTGCCTAGGTTGGCCACCAGTACCGTTGCACCGTGTTTATCTTGATCGATAATGCCAGAGTACTGTTCGTCTTCAAATTGGCCATTTCCGCCTAAGCTGTTTTTCTTGTCTATGGGCACAATAAACACCGTCATCGGCCCAAACTCAGATTGAAACACTAGGTGCAGGCTTTCTTGGCCTTGAAAATGACAAAACGTGGCGTAAGTTACCTTACCCGGTAAGTCACTCAGTTTGGCGCCAAATTTAGCCAGTTTTTCATTCACCTTTTGCATGGCAATTTCTTGGGTACTTGCAAAGGCGCTTTTTTCATGACGCACATGCGACAACGCATGATCCCCGGCAAGTAGCGGTGATTGCGTGGCGCTCATAAAATATAAACCTACCGCAAAGGTTGCACTTGCCGCAGTTGCTAGCGGCGTTTTGTTACGACGGAACCACGACTTTCTTTGTAGTACATTGTGATCATTGTCTTGCTGTTGTTTTGCAATAATACGTTCTGCCAAGCCTTCAGGAACTTCAACTTGTAAAGCTTCATTGAGCTGGGCGTCAAAAGCTTGTAAGTCTTCTAGTAAGGCTTGTTGTTCAGGGTCTTTTGCAGCTTCTTTCGCAACGTCCGTATCGTGTGGATCTGCAAACAGGCGACGACGAAATTCTAAATCATTCATCAATTTTGTGCCCCTTTAAGTGGTTCTTGGTGCTCAGTCAGCGCTTCTTTTAGCTGGTTACGTGCACGATATAAGCGTGTCATCACGGTATTTTTGTTCAGCTCCAATATGTCTGCTATTTCATCACCCGAGCAGCCCATCACGACTTGCAGTAGAAGTGGCTCTCGGTACTCTGCAGAGAGTTTACTAATTTGCCTTTGTATGACGGTTTGTTCCATTTTGTCGTCAAGTTCAACACTTTGGTTATCTACCAGTGTGTCGTTATCTACATCGGCATATTCAAATTGTTTTCGTTCAAAGCGTCGTGCATTTTCACGGCGCAAAATAGTCAGTAACCAAGGTTTGGCGGCATTGTCATCTTGTAATGAATCAAGTGAACGCCAAGCCCTTAAAAAGGTTTCTTGCACTAAGTCTTCAGCAATGGTTGGGTCTTGGCAAAGCCAGTAAGCGAACCGGTAGAGTTCGACATGGTATACCTGTACCAAAGATTCGTAGCGCTTTTGTTTCATGGTCATGCTAGTAAGACCTTATGGTTAGCAGTTTTCTTGCATCTTTTTTGCAATTTATTTTATCTAGCTCAGTATAGCTGAGCTAGATGGGTATTCTTTTTGGCTGCTTGTTTTTTCTGCGCAGACACAAGTAGCTGGTATATCTTTGATAAATCAGCTACTTGAGAAGTGTTACTGTACAGAGATGCTTGCAAGGCTGCAATTTCTTCGCTTAATTGTGGTGAATTTTGCAGGTTGAGCCATGCATCGAATCCTAACTCGGGATGCGCCTGCTTGGCATAATTGCGTAACGCTTGGTAAAACCCGCTTGCGTCATTTTGTTTCATCGCAGCTTTTAGTGAGTCGCTGGGTGCTGAACGTTTAGGGTTTAATTTTTTGTTAGTCACGCTGTTCGATTGGCTTGGTTTTCGTAACCACCAAAGTAGCAAGGTGATGAGCCATAAGACATAACCAGAGCTCAGTATTAGCCAATCGGTCATTGTTCTAGATGTATTAACAACTTGAGGCGCCACACTTTGCTTAGGCTCGACGGTTGCCGGTGTTGCTATATTTGGCTGCACAGGTTGTGTTGCGGTGATTGGCTGATTCGGATCGGCCACCACTGTAATTGTACGCGCAGGTAAAGTGGCGTAGTTTACTTTATTGATCACGGTATTAAACCAAGGCACCTTGACTTCAGGCAGGGTATAAGTGCCTGGTGTTTGAGGTACTAGAGCGTACGACGAGACCAATTGCGAGATCACGCGGCCATCTCTGGCTAGTTGGTTACGCTCACTTTCATCTGGGTAGCTACGAATACCGGTGATCGTATCCAGCTTGATATCAGGTAATTGCTCTTGAGTAACACCTAACGCAGTGAGGGTGATAGTTCTTGTGATGGGTGTGCCCACAGTAACTTGCTCATCGCTGGGTTGCCACTCTTCACTTAAATTCACCAACTCGCTGGGTAACCATGCGCCTTGGTAATTATCAGGGATGGGTTTAACGCTGATATCTATGTTGTCAGCCATGGCTGACACCGCCATACGGCGGTAGTTTTCTCGCACTTGACCATTAAATACGGGCGCTGAGATTGTAAACTCACCACTTTTTTGTGGCTGTACTAGATATTCACGGGTGATCACCATGTAACGACGGCCATCTACAACTTCATAGCCTTCCTTTTGCTTACCCAGTGCTGAGATCTGTGCATCTTCCATTTCTGGTGGTGACAGTTGACCATCAAGTAGGTCTTTTGCTAGGTAAAGTTTTACTGTGTAAAGACCTGCTTGTTGTACATATAAGCTACTTGGTTTGAGCTCACCAGTGACGAAAATATCTTTTTGCGCCTGCTCGCTGTCACTTCTAGGTACCACTGTAAGTTTAATGGGTTCAGAGCGCTTACCGTCTATTTCAAAAGCTGGAATGGTAAAAGTACCAGCAGAGCGTACCATAACTTGCATTTGCCAAGTTGTTTGACTGCTTACGCTGCCATTGATGATGCTGGTACGTGAGCCAACGCTTACAGGACCTGTGACAAACTGCTGCGCCAGAACACTCGTATCTGGCTGTTCGCCAGATACTTTGCCATCAGCCTCAATAGTGAGCGTAAAGTATTCACCCACGAGCACGGGGTTTTTATCAACGCTGGCGGTTAAATTATCAAATGCCCAAACAGGGCGCATAAGCATTAAAAGGAATACGGAAACGAACAAACGTATTACCATGATTTTTCAACTCCTTGTGGACGGCGTTGTTGCGCGCGTTGTTGCGCCTCTAATTGCATTTTGTTGCGTAACAAAATTGCAGGGTCATCAGGCACTTTTCTAAGTAGCTGATTAAGCTGCTGCGCTTTTTCTTTTTCTTCAGGGGTAAGTGGCTGTGCTGAAACAGGTGCCATGCCTTGCTCAGGCTCTCCCTCTTTTGGTTGTTGCTGCTGAGCTTGCTGCGTCATTGCTTGTTGCTGCGTTTGCTCGTCAGCCTTTTCTTGTTGATCAGAAACACTTTGTTGTGACTGCTGCTGTGTTTGTGGTTCACTTTGCATATCGGGCTGGTTATTTTGCTCACCTGATTGCTGTTGGTCACTTTGCTGCTGTTGGTCACCTTGCTGTTGTTGGTCGCCTTGCTGCTGTTGGTCACCTTGCTGTGGTTGGTCACCTTGCTGTGGTTGGTCGCCTTGCTGCTGTTGGTCACCTTGCTGCTGTTGGTCGCCTTGCTGCTGTTGGTCGCCTTGCTGCTGTTGGTCGCCTTGCTGCTGTTGGTCACCTTGCTGCTGTTGGTCACCTTGCTGTTGTTGGTCACCTTGCTGCTGTTGCTGGTTTTCCTGTTGCTGTTTAAGTTGTTCCACCAGCGCTTTGTTTTCAGCCGCTTGGCTAAAGTCAGGGTCAGCGGCTAACGCTTTGTCGTAAGCTTTTATTGCTTTGTCTAGCTCACCTTGCTGTGCGAGCGCATTCCCGTAGTTGTATTGGCCAATAGCAGAAGTGGTATGCTCTAATACTTGAGCAGCCTGTTCATAGTCACCTTGCTTGTATAAGGCTGCACCTCTTAGCTCTGCATTTTCAGCATTGACTGCGTTTTGATAATCATCACTTTGATAGGCGCTTAAGGCGTTTTGATCGGTGTTTTTAAACCAGCTTTGCCAGTCAGCGGCCATGGCTTGCTCGGTAGGGTTGAGCATGAACAATACAACGAACAAACTGATCCCGGCGCGGCGCATGATTAACAGCGCTAAAGGTAGTAGCAAAATTAAGCCGTATTGACCCGCATCAACGCGCCACAATGTTTGACTTTGCTCTGATTGTTGTAAATCTTGCGTGTCAGCTAGCTTGGGCGTAAAGGCTTTAATGTCACTTCCGCTGGTTTGGTAGCGAACGAGTTGGCCTTTGTTACGCTTTGCCAGGCCATCTAAACGGGCAAAGTTAATTTTTGGTACCACAATTTGTCCTGAGCTGTCTTTTAAAAAGCCGCCTTCAGGCAATGCAATGGGGGCACCTTGCTCTGTACCAATGCCGTAAATACTCAAGGCATAGTTGCTAGAGCTCAGTTCACCGTTAACATCGTCAATATCCGCTTGATCAAGTCCATCGGTGAGCAAGATAATTTCACCCTGTGTGTATCCGGCTTGCTTGAGTAGCTCAACGGCTTGCACAATACCAGCCAGCACATTTGAGCCTTTGCTTGGCATGATCGCAGGGCTTAAACTCGGGATTAAGTTCGCCAAAGTGGCCGCGTCGCTGGTTAATGGCGACACGGTAAACGCATCACCTGCGTATGCAACTAAAGCTGTTTCACCTTCTTTAAACAACTCAATCATATCTAGTGCCTTAAAGCGTGCTTGAGTCAGGCGGTTTGGCGTGATGTCAGTGGAGTACATAGAATATGACATGTCCATCAAAAGCACGCGAGCTTGTTTAGCTTGATATACTGGTACTTGTTGCTTTTCAAAGCTTGGGCCTGCCGCACTGACGATACCTACCAGTAAAAACAGGCTGACAAGCAAAGGGCTTGCCTGTTTACGCTGTTGCTTGTTGTCACTGAGCATGACATTGGCTAAGTGAGGTGCAATGAGCGGGCTTTGTTTTTGCTTTGCTTGCTTAGTAAATTGAATGCTGGTTATCACAAGCCATGGGATTAGCAACCAAAGTAAGTCGGGACGAATAAACATAAACTCCATGCTACGCCTCCTGTCTTAAGCTTAAATTTTTTGCTGCTTTTACAATTAGCGACAATGCGATAAGTGCCAATGCGCCAAGTAAAGGCCAGTAAAAAAGCGCAAGTTGTGGGCGAAATGTTTGAGCTTCGTCCGATACTGGCTCTAATTTATCCAGCTCTTGATAAATCTGTTGTAGTCCCGCTACATCTTTCGCTCTAAAATACAACCCGCCGGTCTCTTTTGCGATGTGCTTTAAGGTCGCTTCATCAATGCTGCCACCACCGCCAAGTCCGCCCATACCAAAGAGGCCAAATCCGCCTCTGCCATCTGAACCAACACCGACGGTATACACTTTGATGCCTTCTTCACGGGCAAGGATCAGCGCATCCTCGGGCTTTAAGTTACCCGCCGTATTTTGACCATCGGTCAGCAAAATCAGGATACGGTTACTTTGTTGTTTTTGACTGAAGCGCTTAACGGCAAGGCCGAGCGCATCGCCAATGGCCGTTGCGCGTCCAACGAGCCCAATTTGAGCTTCGCTTAGCATTTGGCTAACCGTGTTTAGGTCGCGCGTTAATGGGGTTTGTAAAAAAGCAGTGTCCCCAAACAAAATAAGCCCAAGGCGGTCGCCTTGACGCTGCTCGATAAAATCACCCAATACCGCTTTAACCACAGAAAGCCGGTCTATGTATCGACCTTGATATTCCATATCTTGCTCAGTCATGGAGCCGGATAGGTCAACTGCGAGCATAATATCGCGGCCTTCGTTAGGCAGGGCAATAGGGTCGTCAAGCCATTTAGGGTTGGCAGCTGCGACAACCAAAAGTAGCCAAATCAACATTTCTAGCCAATTTGTGCCACGGCTTTGCACTGTTTCTTTTGGTGCGAGCGCAGCAAGGCTGGCGAAACTGGGCATACGCAGTCGCTGAGCTGCACTGTGCTGCACGGGTTTAAACTTGGCTATTAGCCAAGGCAGGGGCAGTAATAAAAAGGCCCATGGCCATGAAAACTCAAACATCGATGGCCTCTTTTAATTTAAACTTCTTGATAGCAATATGTAATTTGTTGGCCAGCTCAATATCGGGTGCTGGACTGTACAAACTGTCTAATTCTTTGGCGTCAAATCTTTGGCCGCTGAGCTGCGATAGCCGTTTTGCCCATTGTTTGTTACATCCCGATACGGCGCGGCTGCCATAGTAATGCTTGGTTAGCCGTTTTACTAGGATGTGCAATTGCTGTGGGTCTTGTGTAATGTGCTCACTGTGTTTTATGGCTTCACGTTTGGCACGCTGTCGTTGCCATGCCTTGTAGCGCCACACAATGAGAGTGACCAATAGCAGTAAGCTTACGACAATGACTGACCACATGGCCGCAGATAGTGGCCACCAAGACACTTCACTGGGTGGCATTACGTCATGTAATGCTGCTAGAGGAGAAGCTTGCATAACCGTTAATACCTCGACAACTGTGATTCTAAAGGGATTGCAGCGCTGAATGATTGCATTGTCATGCCCGCACGTTTTAAACGCGTAAGGCGTTGGGCAAAAGCATCAGCCGCTTTTTGTGCAAACTTGGCACGAAATTGCTTATCCATGAGTGGTAAAGTCCAAGCGTTTTCGCCTGCTTCAACGGTTACTGCATCCTTGTACGCGGGCAGTTGATGCTCAAACGGATCGCTTACTTGGCAGCCTATCAACTCGCAGTGCCTCGCTAAGCGTTCAAGCTGTTTGAAACTGGCATCATCTAAGCTGCTAAAATCGGAGATTAAATAAATTAAACTGCCGGGTTTGGCTAAATGAGTGAGCCGTTTCAGGTTATCGGCAAAGCGATTTGGCGCGATGTTTTCACGATTATTCAGTGCTTGCTCATGAATATCACAAAGTTGATGGCAAAGTGCCAATACACCTTTATCACGCGCGGTAGGCTTTAACTCGTGATGACCATACTCACTAAACACAATACCACCGAGTCTGTCGCCGCGTTGACAAGCTGACCAGGCAACCAGGGCACTTAAATGAGCAGCTTGTACAGATTTAAGCAATAACTGTGAGCCAAATAACATACTGTTGGACAAGTCTGTAAATATAAATACAGGGCGTTCTTTTTCTTCTTGATAGAGCTTGGTATGCGCTTCGCCCGTACGCGCTGTTACGCGCCAATCAATGGCGCGAATATCGTCACCATATTGGTATTGGCGCACTTCCGCAAACTCCATACCACGGCCTTTGTGAGGTGCAAGATATTGTCCAGCTTGTGAACTTTTTACACGGGCGCGCGGCTTCAGCGATAACAAGTTTGCTTTGGGCTTATAGTAAAGTAACTCTTTTAAGCCCAATTGTGCGCCATTGCTATGACATTGCTCTAACCAAGCTTGGGTTGATAACTGAGCTTTTTGCATTATTAAGGTACTGGTACTAGTTCAACAATTTTACTGATGACTTCATCTTTACTGATGCCATCGGCTTGCGCTTCGTAACTTAAAATAATGCGATGACGCAATACATTGTGGATCACGGCTTGAATATCTTCTGGTGTAACAAATTCACGGTCGTGCAGCCATGCGTGTGCTCGGGCACACTTATCCAGCGCGATAGTTGCACGTGGGCTGGCGCCAAACTCAATCCAGGCGCCTAATTGCGGGTCAAGTTTGGCGGCTTGGCGAGTCGCAATAATGAGTTGCACTAAATACTGCTCTAAGGGTTCTGCTAAATGTAGCGATAGCACGCTCTTACGCGCCGCAAACAAGGTTGCTTGACTAATAGGACTGAAATGCTCCTGTGGTTGCTCTAGCGCTTCACCACGTGTGAGTCGCAATATCGCTAACTCATTTTGTGCTTCTGGGTAGTCAATATTTAAATGCAATAAAAAGCGGTCCAGTTGTGCTTCAGGTAATGGATATGTACCTTCTTGCTCTAACGGGTTTTGCGTGGCCATGACCATAAACAAGTCACTAAGCGGGTAGGTGTTTTTACCCACCGTGATTTGGCGTTCGGCCATGGCTTCTAGTAACGCCGATTGCACTTTTGCAGGCGCACGGTTAATTTCGTCAGCCAAAATTAGATTGTGGAATAGAGGGCCTTTTTCAAAAACAAACTCGCTGGTTTGCTGGCGGTATATATCGGTGCCGGTCACATCTGCAGGTAGCAAGTCTGGTGTAAATTGTACGCGTTGAAAACTGCCTTCAATACCTTTAGCAAGGGCGTTTACTGCACGCGTTTTAGCAAGCCCTGGAGGCCCTTCAACGAGCAAGTGGCCATCGGCCAAAATTGCGATAAGAAGTGCTTGTGTTAAAGCGGGCTGACCAATAATTTGGGTATCAAGATAACGTTTTAATTGTGAAAATTCATTTACTGCCATTGCTTTGTCCTTGTTGTGACAAATTTTTGCTCTAAGTTATATGGACTCGTGTAGCTAGTTCAAGTCTTGATTGACATTTTTGCGTCATATTTAGACCTTGGTTTTTCGAATAGTTCCCGAGTTTTATCAATAACTTTTGCGAGTGTTCAAAAAAACAACTAGGGTAATGTGTGTTTGCTTCTTTTGTAACCAATTTTGATTTTACTATTGGCATTGTGGAAGGGGTTGTTTAGAATCAGGTAAAATTTAACAGGTCAGACCTGTCAGCGGGAGAGCATATCAATGTCTGAGCAAAACATTCTAAAAACAACAAAAGGCGACCGTATCGCGATTGTGAGTGGTTTACGTACCCCATTCGCGAAGCAAGCGACGGCGTTTCATCATGTACCAGCACTAGATTTAGGTAAGCTGGTCGTCAATGAAATGCTTGAGCGCTTAAATTTTGATAAAAAAGAAATCGATCAGTTGGTATTTGGTCAAGTCGTACAAATGCCAGAAGCGCCCAATATTGCCCGTGAAATTGTGTTAGGTACTGGCATGCCTGTGTCTGTAGATGCTTACTCAGTATCACGTGCTTGTGCAACGAGTTTCCAAGCGATTGCTAATGTGGCTGAGTCTATCATCGCAGGTTCTGCGACGGTCGGTATTGCAGGTGGTGCAGATTCTTCTTCAGTATTGCCTATTGGTGTAAGCAAAAAGTTGGCGGGTAGCTTAGTGGATTTAAACAAGGCACGCACCTTTGGCCAGCGCTTCAAGATTCTGTCTAAGTTACGTTTTAAAGACTTAATGCCAGTGCCACCGGCGGTAGCTGAGTACTCAACGGGCTTGTCAATGGGCCAAACTGCTGAGCAAATGGCAAAAACTCATGGCATTAGCCGTGCTGATCAAGACGCAATGGCACACCGTTCACATACACTTGCTGCCAAAGCGTGGGCCGATGGCTTGTTAGCAGAAGAAGTAATGGCAGCACATGTGCCACCTTACAAATCTTTTATCGAACAAGACAACAACATTCGCACTAACTCATCAATTGAAGGCTATGCGAAGTTAAAGCCAGTATTCGATCGCGCACACGGCTCTGTGACTGCGGCGAACGCAACCCCATTGACTGACGGGGCTGCGGCAGTGTTAATGATGAGCGAAAGTAAAGCTAAAGCGCTAGGCTACGATATTTTAGGTTACGTACGTAGCTTTGCGTTTTCTGCCATCGGAGTACATGAAGACATGCTAATGGGTCCAGCTCACTCAACGCCTATAGCGTTAGATAGAGCGGGTATTAGCTTAAAAGATTTAGATTTAATTGAAATGCACGAAGCTTTCGCAGCGCAAGCGCTTGCCAACATGAAGATGTTTGGCTCTGACAAGTTTGCGCAAGACAAATTAGGCCGTTCAAAAGCGATCGGTGAAATTGATATGGATAAATTTAACGTTAACGGCGGCTCATTGGCATATGGTCACCCATTTGCAGCAACGGGTGCACGTTTGATCACGCAAAGTTTGCATGAGTTAAAACGTCGTGGCGGCGGCTTAGCATTGACGACGGCCTGTGCGGCAGGTGGTTTAGGTGCAGCCTTTGTATTGGAGAGCGCATAATGTCAGTATTTAGTTATGAATTAAACGAGCGACGCGTTGCCATCGTCACAATCGATGTGCCGGGCGAAAAAATGAACACCCTGCGTGATAGTTTTGCTGACGACTTGTTAGCAATACTAAAGCAAGGTCGTGATGACAACATCACAGGCATGGTATTCATCAGCGGCAAAAGCGATAACTTTATTGCTGGTGCCGATATTAAAATGTTGGATAATGCCAAAACACGTGAAGATGCATTAGCACTGTCAGAGATGTGTCAGCAAGCATTTTTCACTATGAAAAAACAGCCATATCCAACCGTAGCGGCCATTCACGGCGCAGCACTGGGCGGTGGTTTAGAGTTCGCGCTGGCGTGTGATTACCGCGTTTGTACAGACAGTGACATTACTAAGCTAGGCTTGCCTGAAGTGCAGTTGGGCTTGTTGCCTGGCGGCGGTGGTACGCAGCGCTTACCCAAACTTGTTGGTATCCAAAAGGCATTGGAATGGATGTTAACGGGCAAGCAAGTACGCGCAAAGCAAGCTAAAAAGTCAGGTCTTGTGAATGATTGTGTACCACACAGCATTTTAGAGCGCGTGGCGGCTGAAATGGCAACCAAAGGTAAGGCTAAAGCGAGCAAACCTCGTTTGGACAAAATCAGTCAGTTATTAGAATCGAACCCGTTTGGTCGCAATATTATCTTCAAAAAAGCCGAAGAGAATGTACTTAAAAAGACTGGGGGTCATTATCCTGCACCATTAAACATCATTAAAGCCGTACGTGCGTCAATTGAGCTTGATGAACTTAAGGCATACAAGACAGAAGCGGAAGGTTTTGCTGACTTGGTGATGACCGAGGTATCTAAATCATTACGTGGTATTTTCTTTGCCACCACGGAAATGAAAAAAGACTACAAAAATGATGATGTGGCACCGATTGAGCGTACCGCCGTGCTTGGTGGTGGTTTGATGGGCGCGGGTATCGCTCATGTGAGTGCTGTAAAAGCAGGCGCATTGGTTCGCGTAAAAGATGTCGCGCATCAAGGTATTAGCAATGCCATGAACTACAGCTTTAAAATTCTGTCAAAGCGCCAAAAGCGCCGCATCATGAGTAAGGCTGAACTACAGCAAACCATGAACCGCATTACCGGTAGCACGGATTACTCGGGCTTTAAACATGTTGATATGGTAATTGAAGCGGTGTTTGAAGATTTAAAACTCAAGCAAAGCATGGTGGCGGATATTGAACAAAACTGCCAAGAAAACACTATTTTTGCCAGCAACACGTCATCATTACCGATTGCACAAATTGCTGAGCAAGCAAAGCGCCCTGAGAACGTGATTGGTCTACATTACTTCTCGCCAGTAGAAAAGATGCCGCTGGTGGAAATTATTCCACACGAAGGCACCTCGGAACAAACAATCGCGCGTACAGTAAACTTTGCTCGTAAGCAAGGTAAAACGCCGATTGTGGTAAAAGACAAAGCGGGTTTTTACGTTAACCGTATTTTAGCGCCATACGTGAACGAAGCCGCTAATTTACTACTTGCAGGTGAACCAATAGAGAAGATTGACCAAGCATTGGTTGAATTTGGCTTCCCAGTTGGGCCACTGGCACTGCTTGACGAAGTGGGTATCGACATCGGCTCTAAAATTGCTCCGATCCTAGAAAAAGAGTTAGGTGAGCGCTTTAAAGCACCGAATGCTTTTGATCGCATGATTGATGCTAAGCGTCTAGGTCGTAAGACAGGTCGTGGCTTCTACTCTTACGAGAAAAAAGGTAAGAAAGTGGACGAGTCGGTATACGAGCTGCTGGGCGTTACCACCAGCCCGCGCTTGAATAAGCAAGAAATCGCGAGCCGCTGTGTGGCGCAAATGCTTAATGAGGCTGCACGCTGCTTGGACGAAGGCATTATTGCCAGCGCGCGTGACGGCGATATTGGCGCGATCTTCGGTATTGGCTTCCCACCATTCCTAGGTGGTCCATTTAGCTACATGGACAAGCGAGGCGTGAACAAGATATGTTCCGAGCTGTCAACTTATACCTCTGATAATGCAGTATTTACGCCTGCTGAGTCGTTGATGGCAATGGCTGAGAAAGGTGCAAAGTTTTACGATGCCCCTAAAGCTAAGCTAACCGAAGTGGTTTCTAAGGAAACGCCTGCTGAAGAACACAGCGAAGCGCAATAAATCACCATCGCGTTATTTTGCGAAAAGGGCATTGCATCAAGATGCCCTTTTTTGTGCCTGATTATTGTCACTTTTACTTCGTGCCTAAAAGTACGTACAATCTGCCGCCATTAGTTAAAAGTGGTTTTTCGTAGTTCATGCACAAGATTAGCGATCTTATCGAAATCTTTGATAAGCAATTTTTCTCTCAATACAACACACGATTAATAGCAGGCGATGATGAACCCATTTATCTGCCCGCTGATGTGGATTGCGAGTATCACCAGATTGTTTTTGCACATGGTTTTTATGCCAGCGCGTTACATGAAATAGCGCACTGGCTTGTTGCGGGCAAAAAGCGCCGTGAACTTGAAGATTATGGCTATTGGTACTGCCCAGATGGGCGCAGTAAAGCGCAGCAGTTTGAGTTTGAAACTGTTGAAATAAAACCTCAAGCCATTGAGTGGTTGCTCTGTGTGGCGGCAGGTTTTGCGTTTAACGTGTCGGTTGATAACTTAAACGGTGAGCAAACTTGTCGTTTTAGTTTTCAACAGCGGGTACATAACCAAGTGTTGGCATTATTAAAAATGGGCTTTAATAGCCGAACAGAACAACTACTCAAAGCGTTGAGTCAATTTTATAAAACCCCATGGCCTTTATCAGCAGAACACTTCAATTGGCAATGTCCACAGGAGCTTCTCGATGCAGTTTAAACTTGGTTTGATCATTAACCCTGTCGCTGGTTTAGGTGGCAGTGTGGCGCTTAAAGGTAGCGATGGTGCAGATACTGCCCAGCAAGCCATTGAGCTAGGTGCCCAGCCGAAATCTAATGCCCGCACACAGCTTGCACTTGAGCAATTATTTAAATACCAGCATCAGATTGATGTGTTCACGGTGAATGGTGACATGGGGGAAACGTTAGCACGCAAGCTTGGTTTTAACACGCAGGTGGTTTATCAAAGTGCTTATCCAACTACGCCAGAGGATACCGAAGCTGCGGCAAAAGTGTTGCTCAAGCATGGTGTTGATATGATTTTATTTGCTGGTGGAGATGGCACGGCAAGAAACATCTGTGCGGCAGTTGATGATAGTATCCCAGTACTTGGTGTACCGGCTGGATGTAAAATTCACTCGGGCGTGTATGCTATCACGCCAAAAGCCGCAGGAAGAGTCGTTGAAATGCTCGTTACAGGCGAGCTGGTGACACTGTCTGAGGCCGACGTGATGGACATTGATGAAGAGGCTTTTAGGCAAGGCACAGTGAAAGCGAAGCGTTATGGCGAAATGCAGGTGCCCTCGGAGCTTCGTTACGTTCAGAGCGTTAAAAATGGTGGTAAAGAAAGCGATGAACTTGTACTTGCAGATATTGCTGCTTATGTCATTAGTGAAATGGACTCAGATACACAATACATAATGGGATCAGGCTCAACGGTGGCGGCCATTATGGAAGAGCTGGGTTTAAGCAACACCTTGTTAGGTGTTGATTTAATCCAAGATCATGAATTACTGGCGCAAGATATGACTGCCGCTGAATTGTTACAACGCACTGAGGATACCCCAACCAAACTGGTAATCACCCTTATTGGTGGGCAAGGGCATATTTTTGGACGTGGCAATCAGCAACTTAGCCCAGAATTGATCAAAAAAATAGGTAAAGAAAACATCATTGTGGTTGCGACAAAAACGAAGTTGCAGGCACTCAATGGCAGGCCGCTTATTACAGATACTGGCGATGAACAATTAGACCAAGCGCTCAGTGGTTATATTAATGTTGTAACGGGTTACAACGACCATGTTATGTATGCCGTTGGCCATGCAGATTTAAATTAGGAATTATTATGTCATTTCAAGAATACGTAGACGCTGCTCAGCAGTTTTTTGATAACTTAGTCGACAGAGCAAGTGATGATGAACTGTTCGCCGGTGGCTACTTACGTGGGCACTTTGACTTGGCTGTGGGTTACGCACAAGTGGAAGGCCTAGAGATCAGCGCCGAGGAGCTGAACGAGAACATTGAAAAAAGCTTAGTAAAAGCATATCGCAGTGGCGAATTAACTGAAGATGATAAAGCGCATGTTGTGGATATTTGGGAGCAAGTGAAAGGGCTCGCAGTTTAATATACCTAGCATACATTTTAAATTTAATTCTAAAGGAGCCTTGAAGTATTATGGCTTCTTTAGGATTAATAATGCCTTCCTTAGTCGAGAATGAAAAAAGTGGAAAATTAAGCCTTACTTTTCATCAATATTTCGTTTCAAAATTGTAGACTTTTTGTCTGTTTTTAGTATGTTTACTCACCTGTACCAAAAAGGACTTCTTAATTTAATAAAGAAGATAAATTCAATGGATGAAAGTTACTTACTAAATATTTCTTCTCGTTATTTGTGTGGCCAATCTACTGTAGAAAAAACTCAGGCAGTGACTTGGAAAAAACTAATTGTTGGTGTTCATTCAAGTGTTAAGCTTGAATACGACAAGTGCCAGTCATTTAAGTCGAATAAACACAAGGTACCAAATTGATATGTCGTATTATATAAACAAGAATCTATTGTTAGCGACTGTTTTTGGTGTGCTTTTTCCATTATTTATTGATTGGATATTCGGAGTCATATTTGGACCCAGTGTGCTGTACGTTGTCGATCTGGAGATGACCATAGTGCATGCTGTGATGCTATTTTTTGGCATGGGAGGCTGTTCATTGGCTATAGTATTGGCTCATAGACTGAAAATAGCTAATAAACTTCATGATACTTATCTCAATGCATGCGCTGGCATGATGGTGCTTTACACGATGGGGGAGACATTTTATGCCATTCTTGGCACAAGAGGCTTTTTATTAGAACCTTTCGGTATTCAGCTTCATTCGTACCCAAGCATTTTTGGCCCAATAGTGAGTGTTCTTATCACATCGCCAATTTTTATCTTATTGTATTTGATATTTAGGGTAAGAAAATAGTAATGGGTAGCCGTCGTTTTTATGACGGCTACGTTAATCCATGATTAAAACTTCCAATACAAGAACAATAGCGTAAAGCCAAATAAGTAAGCCAAACCCAACCAACTTAAGATTTGCATAAAGCCTTTGGGCTGCTTGTCGATCACACTCATCAATTGATAGTTAAACCATGCAAAGATCGGTGTAGTAACAAAAGCTAATGTCATGGCAAATGTCAGCATGTCTTTCAAGTTGGCTTTGAAGAAAAGTACCACGGTCATACCTAAAATTGATTGCAGCAAAATAAGCACTGACAGTGTGTATTTAGGCACTGATTTTTGGGTGAGATTGAGTGCTTCATTGAGTGTGCGAGCGTAACCATCTAAGACTGTCAGTGTAGTACCAAACATACATAAAAATGCGATGGCGGCAACCAGCGAGTGTGACCACTGACCAATCGTTTGTGTGTACATACTGATCAACTGTTGGCTAAAGGCAATGCCTGCCAGTTCAATCTTGGTGGTACTGCCATATTGAATAAGTACCCCTAAAGCAAAGAATACGACGGCTAGCAATGCAGTTAGCCCGTAGCCCAAATTGAAATCAAACAGGCCTTGTTTGAGGGTTAATTCAGTTGTGCGGGATTTAGCCTTAAGCCACAGTGAATTGATAGCAGAGATCTCAATTGGTGCTGGCATCCAACCCATCAACACCACTAAAAAACCAAGCATCGCAAGCTGAAACGGTTGCGGAGGATTAACTGGAGCAGGATTCGCGGCACCTTGAGATATCGCAACAGCGAGCGCTGCGATGGTCGATACAGTCAATGTGGCCATAATCACTTTACTGGCTTTATCTAAAACTTTGTAATGACCGAGAAGCAAGATCAGTAAACAGAGTGCTAAAATACCAAAACACAACACGGTCATATCAATAGACCAAGGTAATGCATAGTGTAATAAACTCGCGGTAAGTAACAGTACGCCAGCGGTGTTTACTACAGCGGCAATTATGTTTAGCACAACAAAGGCAACAAATATGACTTTGCCTTGTTGCTGATAGCCTTGTACAAGGCTTTGTTTGCTTACGAGCGTATACTCAACGCCAAATCTAAAGAAAGGGTATTTTAGCAGGTTTACGGCGATAATAAGCCAAAGCAATTGCCAACCAAACAAGGCACCAGCTTGTGTCGCGGCAACTAAATGCGAACCGCCAATGGCGGCGGTCGCCATTAAAATTCCAGGGCCAAGTGAGCTAAATTTGTTTTTTAAAGCTGATAGCACAACATATCCTTTTTATTTTTTGTGCCATAGTAGCGTTTGATGCGCAAAAGCCAAACAAATAATTGTTTACTTTGGATCTTTACCCAAACTTAGATTGAAAGTACTCCTCACTGTCTTCTTTGATGTCATTATAGTCATCATCATTGAGTTCAAGTGCATACAGCACTTCTTGTTTCACTTTGTGCCAATCAGATGAAGGGCTAAAGCGCTTTTGCATATGCACTAAGTTTTCTGCCATTTTCAATGTCGCAAAACTTAAGTGATCTTCTTTAGGGTGGTCTTCTAGCAAAAACTCGCAATCATGATGACGTAATATTAGCTGACAGATGTTTTTAGGTAGGTGCCAGCTATTTGCCATAAAATAGCCCACAATGGTGTGGTTAGTGCTGTAGAGTTTGTCCTCGAATTTTGTCAGAGGTACTTCGTGTTTACTGTTAGCAGCGTCGAGCATTTTTGCATAGTCAGGGTATTTAACTGCCATTGCTGGGATGCCTGCATCGTGAAATAAACCCAGCATATGCAGGTTTTCCGATGGTACTTTTGAGCTCACTTTTTTACCTATAAGCGTGGCTATTGATGCAATTTCAGTGGAAGTATCCCAAAAACGTTCAAGGCTAATGCAGCAGGTGTTTTGATCAAATGCTTTTTGAAGTAAACAGCAAGTGACCAGTTGCGTAATGCTATCTAGTCCTAAGATCATGACTGCTTGTCGAATGTCTGTAATGGTACGAGCCATGCCGTAAGTCGGTGAGTTAATCACTTTCAACACGGATGCTGAGGTAGAAATATCTGTTGCAATTAAGTTAGCAATATCATTGAGTTCAGGCTCTGGTTGCTGAAGCGCTGTTTGCAGTTTTTCTAACAGCTCTGGTTTAGGGGGAAGGTTAAAGCCTTTTTTTAAATCGTTAATAACTGCTTCGTTTATGTCTATCATAACTCCCCTCAGCCAATCATGTGCGTTGTTAAGTGTAAGCTTAGTCCACTTTTATACTTTATAGGCGAATGAAACAGATAAAAGGACATAATTGTAAACACTTCACCGTACAATGTTGCCCAAAAAGCAAAGTTTGCGGTAAGGTTAAGCAATTTTTTGACTAAGGAATGATTATGGACTCACAAGCGAATAGTGAAGTTAGTAATGGCGCAGTGACTCGATTTTTGAATTTTATCGAGCGGGCTGGAAATAAATTGCCTGATCCCGCAATGATATTTTTATTCTCGATGCTGTTAATTTGGGGATTATCTTGGCTTTTCTCAAGTACTCAGTTTGACTCAATTGACCCAAGAACTGGTCAAGCTATCGTCGTTCACAACTTACTCAGTGGTGACGCATTAGCTGGCTTTTTGGCATCTATGGTTAAAACGTTTACTGGCTTTGCACCGCTAGGTGTCGTTTTGGTCGCAATGCTAGGGGTAGGCGTTGCAGAGCACTCTGGCTATATCAATGCTGGCCTTAAATTGATGTTAAAGCGCACGCCTCAAGCCTTGTTAACCCCTTCAATTATTTTGATAGCAATTGTTAGTCATACCGCAACCGATGCAGGCTATGTGTTGGTTATCCCGATTGCTGGAGTTATTTACTACGCGATGGGACGTCATCCTTTAGCGGGTATCGCAGCCGCGTTTGCTGGGGTGAGCGGTGGGTTTAGCGCTAACTTTATCCCATCAGGTATTGACCCATTACTACAGAGCTTTACACAAAGCGCAGCGCATATTATTGATCCAACCCTATCTGTTAACCCACTCAATAATTGGTTTTTTACCTCCGCGTCTAGTGTTTTTATTATCCTTTTAGGTTGGTACATTACCGATAAAATCATTGAACCAAGATTAAAAAACACACCAGTTGATGGGGATACTGACAGCCTTCCACAATTTCATGAAGTCACAGCTCAGGAAAGAAAAGGCTTCTATGTCGCAAGTAGTGTGATGTTGGCAGGGCTGGCATTATTAGCTTATGCAGCTAGTGGTGAGGATTCAGCGCTAAGAAGCCCAAGCGGCTCTCTAACAGACTTTAGTGCACCACTTATGCAGTCAATAGTACCACTGATCTTCCTACTGTTTTGGATTCCGGGTATGGTCTTTGGTTTTATGGTCGGTACATTTAAAACCTCAAAAGACATGATTGATGCTATGAGCAAATCCATGAACAGCATGTCTTACTATATTGTAATGGCATTCTTCTGCGCTTTGTTCATCGCTGCTTTTACTCAGTCTAACTTAGGGGCTTTATTGGCTATCAAAGGGGCTGAAGTGCTAAAAGCACTGGCATTACCAAGTAGTGTAACTGTGATTGGTATTATTTTTTTAACCGCATTTGTAAACCTATTTGTGGGTTCCAGTTCTGCAAAATGGGCTCTGTTAGGCCCGATCTTTGTTCCTATGCTGATGCAGTTAGGGATCTCACCAGACCTTAGTCAAGCGGCTTACCGTGTTGGAGACTCAAGTTCAAACATCATTACACCTTTGATGCCTTACTTCCCGCTTGTGGTGGTTTACTGTCAAAAGTATGTTAAAAGCACGGGAATAGGCACGTTGATTGCGATGATGCTGCCATATTCAATTGCATTTTTAATAGGTTGGAGTTTATTTTTGTTAGCTTATTGGGGCTTAGATATTCCATTAGGGCTACAAGCAAGTTATGAATACATCAACTCATAACTTTTTATAAAAATTCAATTGATCAGGCTCCAAACTATGGTATGTTTTGTGAACTCAAAAGCATATGCAAGGAGCCTGATGTGCCACTTCATGTTACCACTCAGCTTGATGACATTCTTGAATATTTAGATACGATTCATGGCTATATCGCCCAGTCTTATTGGGCTGAAAATATCCCTAAAGCATTGCTTGAAAAAGCGATTAAAAACAGTGTTAATTTTGCAGTTATCGACGAAAGACTTGGACTTCAAGCTTTTGCACGTGTGATCACTGACAAAGCCACTTTTGGCTATCTTGCCGATGTGTTTGTACTACCGCAGTACAGAGGGCAGGGCTTGAGTAAGCGCATTATGGAAGCGGTAAAGTCTCATCCCGAGCTGCAAGGGCTACGCAGAATGATGCTTGCTACCAGAGATGCGCATTCATTATATGAACAGTTTGAATTTGAGAAAGTAACGGATCCAACTCCACTGATGCAAATCACGGTGCCCGATATTTATCGCAGTGTTTAATTGCTTTGCAGATGCATAATGAGAGTATTAACTGGTGGTGTAATGACAAGAGCAAGCGCCTACCTGCTCTTGTATTCAGTATAGTTAGCCAAGCATATTAAAAAGTAGCGCTGAAACAGCCATTAAACCAACCATAAGCACAAAATATGTGCCAAGGTGAGATTTATACTTTTGCAGGGAAGGAACTTTAAATATTGCTACGGTCGGCATGATAAATAAGATCATGGCGATAATAGGACCCGAGATAGCCCCCATCATGTCAAGAATACTCGGGTTAAGCACAGCACATACCCAAATAGAGATAAACATCACAACAATACCGAGCTTATCAGCTTTAGCAAGGGATAGGTTTAGTTGTTTGTTAACAAGCCCATTAAAACTCTCTCTAGCGCCTAAAAAGTGCCCTAGGAACGAAGACGTGATAGCGATAAACGCCACCAATGGTCCAAGTAAAGCAATAAATGGGTTGTCATACTCATTGGCCAAATAAGATAAAACGGACACGTTAGCCTGCTTAGCGGCTTGCATTTGCTCAGGGTTCAAAGATAACACGCATGAAATGACAAATAGTAAAACGAATAAAATCAATATAAGAGATGTGTATTTTAAGATCTGCTCTGATTTATGCGTAGCATGTTGTTTGTAGTGGCGACGCTGTACATTTACAAAACTAGAGATTGCAGCAGCATGGCTAAATGAAAACACCACAATAGGCACCGATAACCAAAGTGTCGTGATCAGATCGCTCGCCATTGGGGCTTCAATCACGGGCATTTGCCAATTTGGCACCAAATACAAAGATAAGAATAGCAAAATAGCAACGAGCGGATAAACCAGCATTGCAAACGCACGCATCAATAATTTCTCACCTCCAAGCATCACGCCTATCATGCCCGCAACTAGCAAGCCTGATAGAGCAGCTCTAGGCATAGAGGTAAGACCAAGTTGGTTGGTCATAAAGCTATCAACAGTATTGGTCAGCCCGACACCGTAAATAAGTAAAATTGGAAAGATAGAGAAAAAGTAGAGTAAGGAGATTAAACGCCCGGCACGGGGTCCAAAGTGTTCCTCTACCACATCAGTAAAATCGGCGTCGGTTTGTTTGGAAGATAATACAAATCGAGCCAGTCCTCTGTGTGCCAAGTAAGTCATAGGGAAGGCAAGAAGCGTCATGATCACAAGCGGCCAAAACCCACCAATGCCTATGTTGATAGGTAAAAATAAAATACCAGCACCAACGGCTGTTCCAAATAAACTCAATACCCAATGAGTGTCATGTGTTGTCCAGCTACTTAGGTTAGATGTGGGCATCTGTGTAGCTGAAACCTGAGAATAGTTACTCATGTATTTATCCTGGTTATTCAAATTGTGCGCGCGGATAATAGAGTATTAAGCTTAAAAGTTCACTGATTTACCTGTTTATCGCGGGTGTTTGACTGATAGGTGTTCACTTTGTATTAATTTTGAACGGTTAAATACTCATTCAAGGATGCTATATTATTTAAGTTGCAATTTATAAATTATAAAAAGTACAACGTGGCAAATAGATAAGAGACTATAAAATATACTTTATTTTGGCTTTTATTTAACTTAATATTGACCTTTTCGACATAAATAAAAGGAAATTTATGAAACTTAAGGTCTATTTGCCATTACTAGTAATGGCTTCTATGTCAACCGCCGTGCATGCTGTTGAGACGTTCAGAGCAAATAATGATGCAATAACAGTTGGACAAAATGTGTCAATATCATATTCGGAGTGGTCACCATCTCAGTTTTACCCGAATCCAATTGCAAATATCTATTTGACAAAACCGAATGGTTCAAAAAGTAAAATTGCCTCTAACTTAAGTACTTATGGAACATATTCATCTCCAACATTAAATGATATGGGCGAGCATAAGTTTGAGATTGAGATTTGTGCGGGTAGCCGCTGCGGTAGTAATAGTACTTTGACAGTATACGTAAACCCAGAATGTAAACTCGTCTCCAGTAGCAGTTCCTATTACTCTTGTGGTGGTAACAAGGTGACTCAAAATTTTGCGACTTTTATGAATCCGAGAAGCAGAATTACTGAATTTAAGGTGCATAAAGGTTATGTAACTTGGCGCTATTATGACCATAATGGCTCTTCTGGCACAACCGCACGTTCTCATCATAGTTATTATAGTAATAATATTAACGGTACAAACCGCATGCAAATCACGCAAACTGCGGATAGCAGCTTTAGTGAGGGTGAGTCTATTAGGGAGTTCCAAGTCAAAAACAATAAAGCTGTGTGGAAATTTGTTGACGCTGGAAACAACTGTGGAAGCGCTTGTAATTCCAAAGTCGCATACTACCAACAATGTTTAGATGGCAGGTCTCCAGGGCTTGAAACAATAACTCCGGTTGCTCATTCGGATATTATCATCAAAGAGAATATTCGTGATTTCTACATTAGTGATTATGGGACTTATGCATCGTGGGTCTTCACACGCAGTAGCAGCACTTCTAGTGATTCATATCCTCAAAATGCGCGTTTAAATAACTGTGGCTCAGCGGTGCCATTGTTCCCTTAATTCCTCTATTAATCCATTATGAGGGCTAGGGCCCTCTTTAATAATCATTGCATCAGAATTGGAGATTGGTATGCAAAGCTTGAGGATAACGCCCTCCTATTAAGTGATTGTTAGTCTGACGCGGCTAAGTGAGCTATTAATACTTTAATAGCAAACAGCTTAATTAGGAAATGACAAGGTTTTAAGCTACATAACGTTTTAATTTGTAACGTTAAGAATAATATTACGCTCGTTTCACTTTTCTAAATGCCCCATCAAGCATGGGTTTCAAGTCTCTTAATAGCAACTGTGCACTGGTGTCGAAATTAACTTTCTTGGTTGGTTTAAACCATCCTAAATGACATAAAAATAACAGGGTTTCTTTTGCTGTTTTAGTAAACTTGTCTTCAAACTCAGACTCAGATAGTTGCGAAATAGCTTGAGAGGTACTAATTGGGTTATTAGTGGTCGTATTGGGTTGGTTTTCGCCAGTGATAAGCCAATGTGCTGCGCTTTTAGTTTTTGGGTGCTCAAAAAATTTACTGATGACCGATAGGGTAGGCTCTCGCTCACCTTTTTCATACTTGCGGTATGAAGGCACGGGAATTTCAAGCATGTCGGCAAAGCTCACTTGAGATTCATCTACAGAAATCCGTAATTGTTTTAATCTTGTTGCAAAATTATTTGACATATGACCCAATCCGATCAATTATTTCAACAGTTGACCCAGATAGGCTACATCAATTAATTAAGCTTGTCTAATGATAGGGTTAAGGGGGCTGTGAAATAGATATGTTTAACTATTTAGTAATACATTCACGGCGACAGGATTGTTTAGCTATTAGCGATTTGTAAAGTGGCAAGTAAGTGTACAAGCGCTAATCATTACCAGATACGGATATGTAATGAATACGATACGAAGAAATGAACGCATGCGCAGAGCGCAGACTATGGCGGCGAGACAATATATACCTGCAACGATTCGTAAGTTACGTCGCGACATGAAACTAACGCAGGCTCAATTGGGCAAGAGTTTGGTTACGCCTGTTGATCAAGCAACTATTTCCAACTGGGAGTCGGGCAAAACAGAATTAACCGCATGTCAACTGCTCGATATTATGATGCTTTTTGGAAAGCCTAATTTTCTGTCTCTGATTGAACAAACAGACATGATGGAAGAAAAACAGTCAGCTTAATTGTTATCAAAAGTTTATGTACTTTGGCATAAGTTAAAGTACAGCCCCCGAGTTCTCATACCTGTTGCAGTATAAACCTGCACTTCTTTGGTGAGGTAAATCGCCTTGATAAAGATTTATTTCACCTTTTCGTATTGTACCACCTCTACCAAAGTATTCCGCACAGTTCAGATTTTTGACTTATCTTGATTTGAATCGCTTTGAAAGCACAAATTGAACAATTTAATATTGCTTCTTTCGCTGAGTGACAGCGCATATTTTATAAATAGTTAGGAAGATAAGTATGGAATTTAGCAAAAATAGGCTTAGTCAAGTATGTTTGGTGAGCGTGTTTGGTATGATACCCATGTTGACCTAAGCTGAGCCAACTTCATCATGGATAGAGCAACCAAGTAGTGTAGCGACCAGCAAAAATGTAGGCATCGGCACGACCTCACCAAATGAAGCATTGCACGTTTTGGGTAATGCGATAGCTGATGACCCACTGCAAGATAACCACTTGGTCACAAAACGCTACGTCGATTCAACTGCGCATGATTTGCAAGATTCAACACAGCAATTATCACAGCAACTGACGACCCTTACCTCACAATATAATGCTTTAAACGCACAATATCAGACTTTATCAAGTGACTTGATTAACTTGGGAAGTAAATATAATTCGGTTTCTAATCAACTATTGGTTGCGTTAGATCGCATTCAAGCATTGGAAGATAAGCTTAGTCCTAAAGGCCATAACTGTCTTGATATTATTACTCAGACACCTCAAGCAACGACAGGGTTTTATTTGATTGACCCTGACGGTGCGGATATTGGCGTACAGGCGTTTAAAGTATGGTGTGATATGGACTATCAAGGTGGCGGATGGACGTTGTTTGCAAATCATAAAGACAACATTGAAAACATTCAGACGGGAGAGTTGATCTCACCGAATGAATTTTCAGTTATGAGAGCCGACCGCTGGCAAGCTCTGCGCACCACTGTGACCGGTGGCATGATGTTTAAAGATGAAAATGGCAAAATTAGTCAGGTCTATCAGACGAAAGTACAAAATGCTAACTGTCGTAATATCTACACGGAAGATGATTTAGCTCAACTCTCCACACTCGGTGACTACGGCTTGATTTGGCACCATGAAGATACGAATTGCGATGTATCATGGGATTTCGCTGGTGTGATATTGGGTGATAAAGATTCTACGCGAGTTCAAACTTATACCTATCAAGGTGCGTCAGTAATACAAGCGCCTAACTCAAAAACGAGATTCGATGTGTGGCCATATGGCAATGACGAGAGTTCTCGTTACCATCAAGATCAATTACTGTATTTTGTTAAGTAGTAGGTTCTAACCTGTTCTGTGAGGTTGGTATACCAAACATACTAGCCTTACAGACAAAGATGTTTTTAAGTAGTGTATTTTGAGTACAGGTTTGCAAATAGACTTAATAAGGCTACACTGCTTAGCCGTATGACACTGTTTTAATTTCCATGCTTTATTTTTCTCATTTTAGTTTTGATCCACAAGCGCTCATTCTTTATAAAAATGGGGAAGCACAGAGCCTTAATATCAATCAGGCTAAACTGCTTGCTTTATTCTTAGAAAATCCAAATCGGTTATTGAGTAAAGAAGACATTCTTGCGACAGTTTGGGCCAGAAAAATCATGTCTGATCAAGTGGTGTTTCAAACGATTAGCCAGCTTAGGGCCATTTTGGGGGAAGATGTTATTAAGACGTTTCCCAAAAGGGGTTATCAATGGCTGGCAACTATAAGTAATACGCCTTCGCAAAATATCGTCATCGAAGATAAAAAAGCCCAGCGTTTGTCTCGTAACACTATGTTTATATTCGTGTTGCTTTGTGTTTCTTGCGGACTTATTTATCAATTTGCTCAAAGTCGTTCAGTGCAATTGCAAAGTAACCAAGCTCACACATTTTTAAATTGGCGGCTTATTCCTTTTGAAAGCAGAGATCCGCAATCAAAAGATGAATATTTAGTGCAGTTAAACGCCAGCCTACAGCGTTATTTCAAGCCTGTTGAATTAGCCTCAGGCACACAAGACGCTTGGCAATTTTTATCCTCGCCCTATATGAAAACTCAAAGTGTGGCGAAATCTGGAAACAGCGTGCTGATTTCTGGTGTGATTTATCCTGCCAGTGCAGGGCGTGCGCAGGGGGAGTCGCAATATGTACTAAATTATGTGATCCAAGGCCCAATTCGACGTTGGCAAGGTTTTATATTTGGGTCAACATTTGAACAGATAGACAGTACATTAGTTGAAAGTGTACGACCGTTGAGTACATCAAACTTTCTTAATGAATCGTCAGAAGCCGCGGCTACCGCAGAGCTTGAGTTACTCGTGAATCAAAACCCCGACAACATAGCGCTGTTGCAACACCTAATTGCACGTCAAATAGAACAAAGTGACTATGACACCGCCGATGCACAAATTGCAAAGCTCAAGTTACTGGCAAAAGCACAATCGCAACCCGTTTATGAAGCCTATGCATTTTGGCTTAAAGGTAATTTACTGATAGAACTTGAGCAATATGACTTAGCTTTAACGCAACTCGAGCGAGCACAAAATAAGTTACAAGAGATAAACTTGCTGGCAATGCAGAGCGAAGTAAGCAAATCTCAAGCAGATGTCGCTGCTGCTAAAAAAGATTTTGTTCAAATTCAGCGCTATTTGTTGCAATCAGCCAGTCAAGCGCGGCTGGCAAATCGACCGACACAAGAAGTGAGAGCTTATACGTTGCTTTCTATAAAGGCGGCTAAGCTTAAGCTGGACAAAGAGAAATATGACTATTTGCAACAAGCGGAGTTATTGATTGATGATTATCAGCTTGATGATTCTCATCGTATGCTAACTGACTATCATTGGGCTTTGTTCGCACAAAGTAAATCAGACAAAGTATCGTATTACGAGCGCGTATTAGCTCGTCCCATTACCCCTGACAATTTTTGGGTGTTCTTTAGTGTCAGTGAAAAGTTAATACACTATGCCATTGAAGAGCAAAACTGGGCGCGGGCGCTTACACTTGCCAAAAACATTACAGACTCTGCTCGACAGTCATTCTTACTTACACAAATATATACGGCAAAGCAGGAGCTAGAAAAAGCTAAACTACATGCTGAAAACGCGTTTAACTTGGCACGTACGCAGGGGATAGATTGGGTTGGTTTAGATATGGCACTGGCTTTGTTAGAGCTACATCAAAACGATGCGAGCTCAGCACAAGTGATGCTTAGTAAAAGGTATATATTAAACACCGCTAAATCAGGTTGGTTAAAAAAACATAAAGCACGGTTGCAAAAAGTAGGTGTTGAACTCAACACCTACATAGATAAGGTTTAGTGCTCGTTGTTGTGTAAGTTAAAGGTTTATTGGTAGTTAGCACACACTTACTTTATCCAGCTTTTCTTGGCGTGTATTTGTGCATGAGCCAGCTGTTTAATGAATACTTTATTTCCATTGTTACTGGGTAAAGCTTTACCATCTGTATCGAGTACCAGTCGAAACCCTTCTAATGCGGCTAAAAAGTTATCACTCATGCGCATTCTTGCGCTACTCGTACTGGCTTCCCAGTGCCAGCTGCTACCTCGGGCCACGTAGGCATCGCAATTATCTTTGGTTACCGCGGTGCCATCAATCGGCGCATTTTTGTAATTATCCACATAACAATCTGCCAGCCGTTCTACCACATTACCCAACATGTCATGTACACCAAATGGGTTTGCTTTAAATAAGCCAACAACAGAAGTGGTTAACTCATAATCGTGACAAGGCTCGATGGTGTAGCCCTCAGTGTAAGTTGCGTTATATTGCTTCGGTGACTCTGATTTGGCGTATAAATCTGATAAATTGGCGTATTGGCAAGCTTGGCCACTTAGAGGTTTATCACCATAAAAGTAACGAGTTTGCGTGCCGCCTCTCAGTGCATATTCCCACTCGGCTTCTGTTGGTAGGCGGTAATGTTTGCCTGACTGTGTTGACAGCCAGCGGGCGTAGGCAATGGCATCTTTTCTAGAAACGCAGACTACTGGGTGAAACTCGCTATGCGCATAGGTGTTATTGTCCCAGCTGCCGTCTTTTTTGCCGCTGCCAAACCATTTTTCACCGATACGATGAGTACAATTTTGTGGTGCAGGGTAACCTGTGGCTTCAATGAATTTTCTAAACTCCGCGATGGTGACTTCGTACTTACCCATTTGGAAGGCACGTACAGTGACTTTACGAACAGGCTGCTCATCCTCGCCACCATCGTTGCTACCCATGTTAAATTCACCGGCTGGAATGGCGACCATGGGTGGTTCGATGAATGTCTCGCTAATTTTTTTACCTGCAAATACAGATGCACAGTTAAAGGCAATTAGACATGTAAGTGGCAGTGTTACTATTTTATTCTGCATGGTTTTTCCTCTTGTTTGATTTGCCCATACACCATGCAAAAGTTGGTAAAGTAATGTCTTACCAAAAACCTATAAAAATGAATAGATAGTTTTTTGATAGGTTTAACTTTATGAATAATATAATGATATTTTTAGTGAACGTATTGATTTATTACATATAGAGCTGATTAAGATTTATTAACCTATTTGTTAATTTCGCTTGGTGAGTAAGGGCCAGCGATTTTTTATTTAACCTTAGGCGCGGTTATTTACTTGAGTTTGCTAAAAAAGGTAAAGTAATTCGCTATAACGGCCCAATCCATAACAAATTTATTTAGTTGCTCTGATTGTTGCGGTATAGATCGTTATAAGGATGTTTATTTTAATTAAGGAGTGTAGCTGTGCTATCTCATTTTTTTTATGTTGTACTTTATTGCACAGCAGTATTGTGTTCGCACTATGCTTTTGCTCACCGTCTGCCAGCACATATCTCACTAGATTATCAGAGTGTGGAGTTGTCTTTGTCACCACTCGATGCGCAAGTTAAAGGGGAAACACAGTTACATATCAATTTTCTCAAGCCAAGCTCAGTCGTTGCTTATCATGCCAGTGGATTAGATATTCTCTCAGTGGAGTTTATTCAAAATGGCAGAGTACGGGCATTAGAACCTGAAAAAACGGATGAATTCGATATGGTAAAGCATCACTTCAGTGAACCTGTTACAGGCGATGCGATCCTCAGAATTAACTATACAGGAAGCATCAATAACAAAGTGGCAGGGCTGTTTGTACAAGGCAAAGGCCAGCAACAGCCTTATGTATTGTCCCAATTTCAAGCGATGGAAGCGCGCAGTGTTTTTCCAGGTTTTGATTCGCCAGATAAAAAAGCTATTTTCAAGTTCAGTGTGAATATTCCAGAGGATATGGATGCGCTGCATACCACAAAGGCAATTTCGACCAAATTAAAAGGACAGAGAAAAAGTATTGAGTTTGCGCCCACAAAAAAAATGAATACCGATGTGTTAGCGCTTGCCGTCGGGCATTTTGAACACTTAGAACTTGAAAGTACAAGTCTTAAGTCGAGGGTTTATTTTCCACAAAACAGCCCTGTTAGCATGCCAAAAGGCATGGCAGAATTGCTCAATAACTCAGTCAACTTTATGACTAACTACCTCAATTATCCATTCCCATACGACAAACTTGATTTTTTCGTTGCGCCTTTTGATACGCTTGCTGCTATGGAAAATGTGGGCCTTGTTGCTGTGCACCAAAACCAATTACCTGATAAACATTCTTCTGACGATGATATTTGTCAGTTTAGAAAGCTGATAGCACATGAAGTAGCACACATGTGGGTGGGCAATGATATGACCATTGCTTGGTATGACGACTATTGGATGAACGAGTCGTTTGCTGAGTTTTTTGCGGCCAAAATTGTTCAGCACCATTACCCCGATAACGCTAACTGCACTTATGCACCGCAATTGAGCGCATTTAATGATGACAATCATCAGACTAGAGCGCTCAGAGCGGATGTGAAGTATAAGAACGAAATTGAGTCTATCGGAGGGTTGCCTTACTCGAAAGGGCGTGCTGTGTTAGAAATGGCGCAGAAAAGCGTCGGTGAGCAAGCGTTTAAGCAAGGTTTTCGCAAATATGTTGCTGCGGTTGCTGGGGGAAACACCTCAACAGCACAGTTTTTATCGGCTTTTTCGGACATGCCACACTTTGAAGCAGTTGTGCATTCTTTTATTGACCAGTCCAGTTTTCCACTTGTGTCAATTGAAAAGCATAACAATCAACTGGTTGTTTCTCAGCAAAGTTTCTTAAAAGGGCAGAATAAAATTTGGCATATACCTTTACATATTAAGGTATTAGAAGGCGAGCAGGTAATTGAATACAAGGTGCAGCTTGATGAGCCGCGTCAGGTGTTAAAAGAGATACCCAGTGATGCTGTCGTGTTCTTAGATGCAGGTGGCGTTGGGTATTTCAGATATTTAGATAACTCGGGCAATGAGCCATTCCCATTGGATAAACTCAACAGTGCAGAAAGGGCTGCGTACTTCAGTAATCAAACTGCGATCGCAAGCGCAGGTTACCTAGATTATATGCGTTATTTAGACGGTCAAATTAGCCAACTAAATACTTTCGCAAGCAACAGCGAAGAAGCGGGGCGTGCATTGCGCGTAATTCGTGACACCTTTATCGAGTTGATCCCAGAGCAATTAAAAACAGACTACGTCGCATACCTAACCAAGCAATTGCCTGTGGTGACAAATTGGCAAGCAGTATTACAAAATGACAATGGTGGTTTGTGGGTAGAGCTTTACGGTGTTTATTTGCAAGACTCAAAAGCGATACAAGCGGCTAAATTAGCCTATGCAAATACATCATTAGACAAATTAGCGCATCGCACATCTATTATTCGTGTACTTGCAACCAATGCTAATGATCAAGAATATAGCTCTTTGCTCGGCCATTTTTCCGATAACGGCAGCAACGTAAAAGAAGATTTACTCGACTCCTTGGGGTATGCGCAAACATCTCAGCAAATCACTCAGTTTTACGAGTTACTGCTCAGCGAGCAAACACAAGAGTTTGTGATTGATTATCGCTTTCAATATCCTGCCTTTACCCCAAAACACCGCCCATTTGTTGCTGAGTTTATCAAAAATAATAAAACACGAATTCAAAAACATATTGCTGAAGAAAAGCTGCAGTGGTTTCCATACAACTTTTTGACAGCCTGTTCAGCAAAAGAGGCAGAGCTGGTAAAAAGTGCGTTTGAACACTGGCAAGATGTTGAGGGGTTAACTAGCAAACTCGATGTAGTGATTGCCAATATTAACGACTGCGCAAGTCAAGCCAAAGTCAGCCTGAACAGTTTGAGGCAAAAGCTGACTGTGAATAGCGAGCGCTTTAAACAATAGGGAATACACAGTTTGTTTAGCCTTTAGTCGCGTAGCAAATAATACCAATCTGCAATAACATTTAATCATTTTGAGGGAGCAAACCTGGCGATAGCAGGGCGCGAGCAACAAGGTTTTCTTGCCTCGAAATAGGAAATAGACCACTTAGTTAAGCGGATTGGTATAAAAAGCCCCCATCAAGATACTCCCTTGAAGTGACCCCCAATAGTTGGACTATCCAATTATTGGGGGCTTTTCGATCATTTAAATAAAACTTAATTACAATGATAAGGAGAGTGAATGGTTGTGCCGGATAAAGTGGCTTTTAAATTTTCTAACTGACTACAATCAATACTGCTATTGTATTGTAACCTAAGTTCTTGCAAGTTTTTGAGTGTGAAGAAAGGCGTTAAATCTTCAATGGAAGAGTTTTGTAGATCTAAATAAGTCAAATTAGTATAGTTTGCAATTTCTGAAATATTGGCCAAGTGGCTCCACCTAAATGTTAAATGGGTAAGTTGCGATGCGTTAAAGCCCTCAAGATCTAATGTCTGATATTGATCGTCGACATAGAACTTTGTCACTGTTTTTGGCAAGGTTAATTCTTTCAAGCTGATTATTTGTCCATATTCCAAAGTTAGCTGCTCAAGCTTTGGAAGTTGGTCAAGCACTGTGTTATCAATTAACGATTTGCTTTTTAAAGAGCTAAACTTAATCGTTTTTAACTCTTTAAACTGTTCCACACCCGTAATAGATGAAACCTGCGTTGCATTGATGTCTAAAAATTCAGTATTAGCTATATCTCTTTTGCCATAAGACTTCAGATAGGCTTTTAAATTTTCATCAGCAATAATTTGCATATCAACGGGTTGCTTAAGGCAATTGTAATAAGGGAAGTTCGACGAATCGATATCGGTAAAAGTGCTTTTAAGCGAGTCAATATCATCGCAGAAAAGGTAGTCATTATCTTGAAGATCTAAATGCTCTAGGTTTGTTAACCCACTTAAGCCACTCACGTAAACTAAGTTGTTAAAATTCTGTACTGTCAGTGACTTAAGTTTATTTAAACTGGTTAAAGGTTGAATGTCACTGGTAGCGAAACGGCTCAATTTTAACTGTTCAAGAGAACTTATTTGGCCGACTGGCATTAAGTCACTGACCTTAAAAAAGCCTGTTAATTCAAGGTGCTTAAGTGATTGTGTATTACCAAGTGATGATAAATCTTCAATCTGCTCTTCATCGTTATAGCTCTCAGCATTTACCAGAGTTAGCGATTCAAGAGCCGTTAGGCTGGTTAGATTTGGCAAGGTCTTAAGATTTTTCTCTTTGATATAAAGCGTGTTTAGTTTTGGCAGATCGCTCAGTTGGTCCAGATTAGATATCTGGCCCATATGTAGGTGAATGGCTTCTAAATCGCTTGATTGAATATAGGTTTGTACATCAAAGTTGGAGGTGTAATTACTTATCTCTAAATTCAAACGTTTCAGGTTTTCGAGCTTATCTAAGCCAACAAAAGAGGTTCTATCGCTAATTCTTGAAATAGTTAAGCTCTCTAGTTTAGGTGTAAACTCCAGCCATGCGATGTCTTGCACGTAACTGTTGTCCATCATGCTAAAACTGGTGAGTTCAGTTAAGTCTTTCAAAAAGCTAATTGTTTCAAGAGAATTATTTGATAGCTCGAGTGTATTTAATTTTGTGTAATGGCGAATTGCATCTGCGTTTTCAAGTTGCACTCGGTTCAGCTTTAAACTTGTTAGATCTGCAAGGTGACTAATGGTATTGATATCGAGCTTGTTATGGTGGTAATAAGCTCTGCCTGTAATGTTCAGCTCAGTGATGTACTGAAGTTCACTTAAGAAGCTGTAGTCATCAATGCTTGAATTGATTAATGCCAGTTTGGTCAGATTCGGCGTGGTTATAAATGCACTTGGGTCTGAAATACCGTCATTATCCATCTCAAACTCTTTGATATTAGGCATTTTAGTTAAGAATGATAGTGTGTTTATGTCGTCCACATTAGTCAAGCTTAGTGCTTCAAGTTGCGTGAATCTATACAAGTCCGTTTCTGAAATATTTTTTACTCGGTGTAATGATAGGCGAGATAGCGTAGTGGGTAGTATAGATAAATCGACAGTAAGATAACTGCTATCTTGCGATGCTCTTAAGTCTAGTGATAACAGTTTAGCAAAGCTTGCTAAATCTAACGTGTCAAAATCGGTGCTTGAATTAAGTGTTAAAGCTAGCTCAGTAAGCTCATCTAGCTGATTTATGACACTGAAGTCTGAGATCTCATGACCATGTAATGTGAGGCTCTCAAGCTGAGTCAATGAGTTCAAATAGCCGATGTTGGTAAGCTGGCTATTTTCAATCGTCAGAGACTTTAGTTCAGTAAATTGTTCAAGGCCTGCTAGGTCTTGAACTGGTGCATTCTGACACACAATCTGAGTGCTACCCAAGTCTAGCTGCGCTTGTTCAATACAGCTTAATAATGCGCTGTCAGTGATTGCTTCGGTTGAGAGCGCAGGGTAGGCATTGAGCGTAATAACAAATTCTTGGCTTGCTGCTTCACCTTTGTCGTCAGTGACCGTGAGAGTTAGCGTCACTGTGTTGTTTTCACTTATATTAGGTGCGTTAAACGAAATCGTATCAGTGTCTTGCCCTAGCAACTCAACATTGAGGCCTGCTGTTTGTTGCCATAGATAACTTTTGATCTCACCGTCGCTATCAGAGGCTTGAGCTGTGAAAGAAAAAGCACCTCGCTCTTGAACTTGTAAGCTCTCAGCAACTTGGATCACTGGTGCTTTGTTAATTATCACCGGATTGGTCCCTTCATTTTTTGTGGTATCGCCACCGTCGCTTCCGCCACAACCACTGAGTGCAAGTGTAAGCAGAGAAAGCGCTAATCCCTTAGAAGTGAGTACTGATTTCATAATAACTTTTTATCTCTCGTTTGTGTTTATTGCGTTGTAAACATTAATTGTATCTATTTGCTTGAAAAAGGTACATGATGGAGTTCAAAAGAACACATAAAACATGATTTCCAAAAAGAGGGGAAATGAGTTGCAAAGAGAGTGTCTATACCAGCCTGCAACAGCTCTTAATCATTTTTGGGGTTAAACTTGATTGTTAACGGCGTTAAAAATTTCTCATTTAGAACAACTAAATCACGAAATTTTTGCCTTGCCTACATGGATGTAGATACCTTGGCGATAGCAGGACGCGGTAGCTGTGCCACCAACAAGGTTCTCTTGCCTCAAAATAGACCACTTAGTTAAGCGGATTGGTATTAATTCAGTGAACTGACATTATCATGTAAGTGATGAGAACTTGTAAAAACAAAAAAGCTCATTAAAACATTGTTCCAATGAGCTTTTTTATTTCGCTATTTGGTGGAGCTGGGGGGATTTGAACCCCCGTCCGGAAAGCGTCGACCTTCGGTCCTACATGTTTAGTATCGTCTATTGGTTAACCTTTAAATCTCGGACGAACACGATAAGTAAAGGCGAGGCCGCTTAGTTTTAGCCCTTCAACCCCGGCCAGGGTTTCCGTAGCGATCTTGTGTAGGGTGACACTCCAGAACCAGAACCACAAGCATTTCTTGGAGGAGTGCTAGCGGGCTATTATGCCGCTAGAGCGTAGTTATCGTCGTTTGCGATTACTTTAAATACGGCTTTTTTACGAGGCCAGCCGCACCTCGACATGCACCTCAGGCTTCATGAATCCCGTCGAATCCTAATCAGCCCCTGAATGTGTTATTCAGTGAAGTGGCGCCAGTATAGCCTAGCAAGTACAATCACCTCAAGGAACTTTTATGCATAAATCATTAAATATGAAACGCTTGACTGATTATTGTACAAATTGCATTTACAATCGTTTATATTTTGTATGCTGATATACGAATATAGTGCTTAACATCCAATCAAGGTTATGCTCAAATGGAGAGGTTACGTTGTCAATAACAAAATGGATTTGTTTTTGTAGGATATTAAGTGATGTCGTTATTTCGTTTTGATAAAGATATGGGCGCGGTTTATTTACTTTCGCACCCAGCAGAATCGGGCTTCCCCGCGAGCGCTTCACAGCTCGTTGAATTGCTTGAGCAATCTGAGTACGCCGATTTCGACATTATCCATGCAAACATAGGCAAGTTATTCACTAGCAAAGATTCAGACAACGAATCTCTCGTCATCGCTATGGCGATTAGCGCCGATATTTCCATCCGTGTTGATGATAATAACATGGTTGCAGAGGCCAGAGTTACCACTGCGCGTGGTGGCAATATGGTGACAATGGATATGGCGTTGCAAGCGTTAAAAGATGCTGGCGTTAAACATGGTATTAACAAAACCGTCTTAGAAAAGTTCTTAGCGCAGCAGTTAGAGCTTGCTTCTGGAGAGGTTTTCAGCGAAATTGTGGCGCATGGACGACGTGCTAAAAATGGCGATGATGCCAAATTTGTGCGTTTGTGTATGACAGCGCAAGACAGAGTGCTTACACCTCAGCAAAAAGATGGTGGAAAAGTAGATATGCGTGATTTAGGTGCCATCATTACCGTCAAACCTGGTGCTCCATTGATGAAACGCATTCCGCCAACAAAAGGTGAAACTGGCTACACCGTATTTGGTGATGTACTTGAACCTAAACCTGGCCGCGACTTCGAAATGCAAGTGCTAGAAGGCACAAAACTTGATGAGAATGATCCCAATGTTTTAGTTGCTGACGCGAAAGGCGTTCCAGTTGCCGTTGCTCGAGGCATGCGCGTTGATGATGTACTTTGCTATCAAGATGTTGATGTGAGTACGGGTCATATCGAGTTTGATGGCAGTGTGATTGTGAGCGGTGATGTAAAGGAAGGCATGCGCATAAAAGCAACGGGCGATATTACAGTGTTGGGCTTTGTCGAGTGTGCAACTCTTGAAAGTGCCAGCGCGGTGACTATTATCAAAGGCGCGATTGGTCGCAAGCGCGTAGATAATGACGCGTTTTCATGTCATATCAAATCGACACGTACTGTGTCTATCGGATATGCGCAGTACACCCATATCGAAACCCAACAAGATTTGTTTATAGAGCGCCAAGCGTTGCATTGCGATCTATCCGCGGGACGTTTGATTCGAGTTGGTAAAGGCGATTTACCGCGAGGTAAATTGATAGGCGGCAATGTACTTAATGCTTTGCGCATTGAAACGGGCGAGTTAGGTGCACCTTCGGGCACTAAGACTCGGATTGCAATCGCACAAAACTGGCATGAGCTAAAGCAAAAACAACAAGAATTTAAAAGCTTTGAAAAACGCCTTAGCGATAAAGTACTTGAACTATCAAGAGCGAAAGCAAAAGCGTGTAAATCACCTCAATCAACGCAAAGAGATGCGTTTTTGAAAAAACTTGAGGCGAGTGAGAAACAACTCAGCATGCATTACAAGCGTAATCAGCGCAATATGAAGTTAGTTCAACAAAAATTGGTTCGTTTACTTCACACTTGCCGAGTCAAAGTGAATGAGTTGATGCACCCAGGCATTGAAGTCACGATAGCAACAGACAGCAAGCAATTTACCCGTATTTACCCCCCTCATATGGTTAAATTGGACGAAGGTAAGATTACACAAGAGTTTAATGCGCAGTAATTTGCATTAAATTTTCTCAATATACTGGCTTGGTACATGTTCTTTTACAGCAATATTCTCATTACTGCTTAATAACCAAAGCTCTAGCTTAAATAGTCAAACTTTTTCAGCTGATTCTTAGCAAAAATCAATTTCGGTCATTATTTGGTCATTTGTGTTTTTTAGTCTAATTTTAAGAGTAAAGGTTGACACCGGTGTCATGAATGTGCGTTAATAAAGTGACACCGGTGTCAGGTTGGGGTGAGAGACAACCTGATACCGTACCTTTGAACGGGTAAATCAAAATGTGCTCAGTGCAAAGATTGGAGTGGAGTCTTTGGTCGCGCTGAGCCTTTTTCCTCTAACCTATATAGAGAAATGAGTCGAATATATGTTGCATCCTCGAATTAAAGAAGTTACCGAACGTGTTATTGAGCGCAGCCAAGCAACACGCCAAGCCTATCTAGAGCGCATAAATCAAGCAAAAAAACAAACGCGTGTACGAGCAGGTCTAGGATGCGGCAACATTGCACACGTTATGGCGGCATGTTCAAGTGCAGACAAAGCAAGATTGAAAGAAGATGAGCAACCAAATTTAGCCATCATTAATGCATACAACGACATGCTTTCAGCCCATGTTCCATACAAAGAATACCCAGATTTAATCAAACAAATAGCTGAAAAATACGATGCGACTGCGCAAGTGGCAGGTGGTGTGCCTGCGATGTGTGACGGTGTAACGCAAGGGCGTGACGGTATGGAGCTGTCACTGTTTTCTCGAGATGTGATTGCTATGTCAACGGCCATCTCACTATCTCACGATGTGTTCGATGGCGTATTTTGCTTAGGTGTGTGTGACAAAATTGTCCCAGGACTACTAATTGGCGCTTTGTCTTTCGGCCACTTACCTGTGTACTTCTTACCAGCAGGCCCAATGCAATCGGGTATTCCAAATAAAGAAAAAGCGCGTGTTCGCCAAAAGTTTGCACAAGGTTTAGTAAGCCGTGAGGAACTGCTAGAGGCGGAGAGTGCATCTTATCACAGTGCGGGTACCTGTACGTTTTACGGTACTGCAAACTCGAACCAAATGTTGATGGAAATTATGGGCTTACACCTTCCTGGAAGCTCTTTCATTAATCCTTATACAGAATTAAGAGATGGCTTAACGGGTAATGCGGTTGAGCACATGCTTAAAGAATTGACGCAAAACAAAAATGTTAACTGTCTTGCTGATGTCGTGAGCGAGAAAACCGTGATTAACGGTTTAGTTGGCTTACTTGCAACAGGTGGCTCGACCAACCATGCCATTCACTTGGTTGCGATGGCCAAAGCGGCGGGCGTACAAATTAACTGGAAAGATATGGCTGACTTGTCTGAAGTTGTGCCATTACTGACGCGTATTTACCCCAACGGCTCAGCGGATGTTAATCATTTTCAAGCTGCTGGTGGCATGGGCTTCTTGATGCGAGAGTTGCGCGATGCCGGGTTCCTTCATAATGATGTTAAAACCATTGTTGGAGAAGGCCTTGATGCCTATACCCAAGAGCCAATGTTAGCGAGTGATGCTAATGTCATCATGACTAACAGTACAGGCCCAAGCAAAGTGACGTGGGTGGCATGCCCAGAAAACTCGTTAGATGAAGAAGTATTGCGCCCGGTTAGCGACCCATTCAGCAAACAAGGTGGCTTGCAATTGTTAACTGGTAACTTAGGTAAAGCAGTTATCAAAGTGTCAGCAGTGCAAGAACAACATCGAGTAGTTAGCGCACCAGCGAAGGTATTTAGCTCTCAAAGCGCATTGCAAGATGCCTTTGCAAAAGGTGAACTGAATCAAGATTTTATTGCTGTTATTAAAGAGCAAGGCCCAAAAGCCAAAGGGATGCCAGAGCTGCATAAGTTGACACCGGTCATGGCAACCTTACAAGACCAAGGTTATAAAGTGGCGATAGTGACTGATGGCAGGATGTCAGGCGCTTCAGGCAAAGTACCTGCAGCTATTCACTTAGCCCCTGAAGCTGTGGAGGGTGGCATTATCGCGAAGATCTACGATGGTGACTTAATCACCTTAGATGCACCCGCAGGCGTGTTGAAGGTACATGTGTCGGATGAAGAAATCGCAGCGCGTGATGCGCAGCTTACACAAACCGGTATGACATACGGTACAGGTCGTGAGTTGTTTGCCGGATTTAGAAATATTGTTAGCAGTGCAGACTTAGGCGCAAGTGCCTTTGGTATAGAAGAATAATACAAGCATTGGGAATGAGGACGAACATGAGTATTGAACAAATTTTATCATCAGCACCGGTAGTTCCAGTGGTTGTGATTGATAACTTAGAAGACGCGGCACCATTGGCCCAAGCGTTGTACAACGGTGGTCTAAAAGCATTAGAGATCACGTTACGTACACCAGTGGCTGCACAAGCGGTAAAAATTATGAAAGAAACCGTGCCTGAGGCGTATGTAGGTACGGGAACTGTGGTTGATAAAGCCACATTTGAGGCGTCGGTTGCCGCAGGTGCTGATTTTATGGTGAGCCCGGGCATTAACGATGAACTTTTAGCATTAGCAAAAGAGTCAGACATTCCATTTTTGCCGGGTGCCGCAACGCCAAGTGAAGTGATGAAGTTAGCATCACATGGCTTTAAATATTTGAAATTTTTCCCAGCGGAGGCTGCCGGTGGTGCGCCAATGTTGAAATCAATTGGCGGCCCGTTACCACAGGTAACGTTTTGTCCAACTGGTGGGATCACATTAGAAAGTGCGCCTAAATACTTGGCGCTGAACAACGTAATTTGTGTTGGCGGAACCTGGATGCTTGATAAACAGCTTATCGCTAACAAAGACTGGCAAGCCATTGAAGCGCTTGCAAAACAAGCAAGTGAAGTTAAATAATCAAGGGGATAGCATCATGATCAATATCGCAATTAATGGCTATGGACGTATCGGTCGCAATGTTTTACGAGCGCTTTATGAGTCAGGCCAAAACGAACAGATTCGCATCGTTGCCATCAACGATTTAGCACCGGCTAACGTCAATGCACACTTAACACAGTTTGACTCAGTGCATGGCCGTTTTAATCAAACAGTTTCTTTACATGGCACAACATTGGTTGTGGGTAACGATGAAATTACACTAACGCAAGAGCGTGATCCTGCAAACTTACCTTGGAAAGCATTAAACGTCGATATCGTATTAGAGTGTACAGGTTTGTTCACATCGCGTGAAGCGGCGGCAAAGCACATTGAAGCGGGCGCGAAAAAAGTGATCGTATCAGCGCCAGGTACTGATATGGATGCAACGGTTGTGCACGGTGTAAACAGCAACGTGTTAAACGCGCAAAGCAACATCATTTCAAATGCATCATGTACAACGAACTGCTTAGCGCCAATTGCCAAAGCGCTAAATGATGTGATTGGCATTGAGCAAGGCAGCATGACAACGATTCATGCTTATACAAATGATCAAAACCTAAGTGATGTGTATCACAAAGATTTATATCGTGCACGCAGTGCAACACAGTCAATGATCCCAACTAAAACGGGAGCAGCAAAAGCGGTTGGCTTGGTTTTACCAGAGCTTGACGGTAAGTTAGATGGCATGGCGGTACGCGTACCAACCATCAACGTATCTTTGGTTGATTTGACGTTCATTGCTAAGCGTGACACGACGATTGAAGAAGTGAATCAAGTCGTTAAAGCAGCATCTGAAGGCTCTATGGCGGGTATTCTTGAATATAACGAATTACCGTTAGTATCTATCGACTTTAATCATAACCCAGCGTCGTCTGTATTTGATGCATCACAAACCAAAGCCGATGGCAAACTTGTAAAAGTAATGGCTTGGTACGACAACGAATGGGGCTTCTCAAATCGTATGATTGATCAGGTAAAAGCGTTAGGTCAGTTTTTGTAATTGATACGGAAGTAAACTTTATGAAAAAGCCGCTGATTAGCGGCTTTTTTATTAGTTGCTAACAGGCTCTTCTGAGTCTGCATCAACAGGTAGAGGCCATCCGCCAAGCGCTTGCCACTTGTTGACGATATGACAAAACAATTCCGCAGTGCGCTGTGTATCATATAACGCTGAATGTGCTTGCGCGTTATCAAACTCAATCCCAGCGGTACGACATGCTTTTGCAAGTACGGTTTGACCTAACGCAAGGCCTGCCAATGAGGTTGTATCAAAGCTCACAAATGGGTGAAAAGGTGTGCGCTTAATATTGTTACGCTCAATGGCGGCATTTAAAAAGCCGTGATCAAATGCTGCATTGTGGGCTACCACAACTGAGCGTGAGCAGCCGGCCGCTTTTTGTGCTTTTCTTACCATTTTACAAATTTCTTTAATGGCATCAGTTTCTGCCACAGCACCTCGAAGAGGAGAAAATGGGTCGATACCATTGAACTCGATGGCAGATTGCTCGATGTTTGCGCCTTCAAACGGCTCAACATGAAAATGTAAGGTTTGGTCCAAACTAAGTATGCCGTTATCATCCATTTTTAAGGTCGTAACGGCGATTTCTAGAAGTGCATCTGTATCTTTGTTAAAGCCTGCGGTTTCCACGTCGATAACTACAGGAAAGAAACCTCGAAAACGTTTCGAGTATAGAGTTTGCTCTTGATCTGCCATAATCTTATAGGTTGCTAAATTTTAGCTGCCCATTATACAAGGTGAGCGTAAATAAGCGAATCGGAGTTTAGTCTTGCTTGCCTTGCTAAGGCATGATTATTGCATTTTCAAACTGAGTAGTGGGCCACGACAAAAAGTTGGCAAAGCGGAGTAGGGTTGTGAGTACAAAAGGTCATTTATTAACAGTAAGTTTGCTGATACTAGCGATGGGTCAAGCTCATGCGGCAATGCGGCAATATAGCGCCGATACCGATATGTCGAATTGGACTTTGCAAAAGAACAAGCGCCTTGAGTGTACTTTGCTTCATGAAGTGCCTTATTACGGTGATGCGATTTTCTCGGTTGCAGCAAGTAAAAATAAAGACCTCACATTTAACCTCGATATGGTCGTAAGGCCAGAGACCTATGATTTTGCTGGTTTGCAATCAGTGCCGCCAGCGTGGCGAGCGGGTATACCAGCCAGAGACATTGGCAAAATGCAGTTACTGAAAAAGTTTGATGGCGAACTTGATAATCAGCTTTCATGGGAAATGTTGAGTGAATTGGAAAAAGGCTACTTTCCTACGTTTTATTACAAAGATTGGCAAAATAGCCAAGATCAAATCTCGGTCGCGCTTTCATCTGTGAATTTTAAGCAAGCCTATTGGGCATTTTTGCAATGCCGAGATGAGCTATTGCCATACAGTTTCGAAGATATTGCCTTTACGGTGATGAACTATAAAAAGAATTCTAGCGAGCTGACTAAGTCTTCAAGAAAGCGTTTGGATATGATTGGAGAGTATTTAAATAATGATGCCAACATCGAATCTATTTATATTTCTGCTTATACTGACAGTCATGGTGGTCGTTGGACTAACATGGAGCTCTCAAGAAAACGGGCAGACGCGATAAAAGAGTATATGACCAGTAAAGGAGTAGAGGCAGAACGCATATTAACAGAAGGGTTTGGTGAGAAGCGCCATGTTGCGCCAAATGATAATGCTGTTGGTCGAAACCGAAACCGCCGAGTTGTTATCCAAATTTCCAGACCTTAAGCTTACAAGTGTTCGCTTAAATAAAAGAGCCACATCGAAATGTGGCTTTTTTATTGCTGTAAATGGGAAGATTAGTGCTTAAACTTTATTGCGGATTAAGTTTCGTATTAAGAACCTATTTGGATGAAGCGCCTGATGGACTCGCTCGCTGTAAGGGCGGGGCTCATTACACAAGCTTGCAATCAAATGTTCAGTCGCCAGAGGAGCGCTACAAAGTCCCCGAGCACCAAAACCTGTCACCACATGGAGTCCACTATGTGGCCGTGTTAGTTCACCAAAACCATAGTGCTTACCTTTACGCAAATTTGCATAAGTGGTTGTCAGGTCATCAATATCTGGCACTTGACCTAGCATGGGGAGATGATCTGAAAAGCAGCACCTAACCGCAGCTTTAGCGCCCGTTATTGCCCCTAAAGATTGCGCGAATTCACTGTCGGCATAAAATTTATTAAGCTGCTTTTGGTTAGTATCGTTGTCTTGCTCTTTTATTTCTCTGCTCTTGGTATCTTTATCAAAAGTTGCCCCCATGCAGTGCAACCCTTGATGAGCTGGTGTGAAATAGCCTTTATGGCATATCACCGTTTTTAGCTTCGAAGATGTGTCGGAACTTTCAATGTGTGATACTTGCCCTCTGACTCCTTGTATCGGCAAAGACTGGGTTTGCTCAAAGCGGTCACTATGCTCGCCCGCGCAAATAAACACATCGCTGAAAGGACCAAAACTTTGTTGCTTACTATGCAGCATCCAGCCTTGCTCTATTTTTTCTAATTTCTCAATATCAGTATTTAAGTGGGTATCAAGCTTGTGTTGTTGATTGGCAGCTTGAGAAACAGCTTGAGTCAGCTGTGCTGGGTTGACCCATCCAGCCTCTGGGATAAATAAACCAGGGTATGGGAGCGCAACTCCTGCAACTTTGCTTGCGTCTTGGTCATTCAATGACTTTATCAGTTCAAGTGGCCACACGCCCTTTTTTATCAAGTTTTCTTGAATGGCTAATTTACTGTCATTGATGGCTTGTAACAAAACTCCGCACCATTGATGCTCGTAATGAAAACCCGTGTTGAATATATTTTGATAAAAACGCTTAGCGTATAAAAAGCTATGGGCATAAAACTCACTCGACGGTGTATGATCTGCTTGTAAGTTTGGATAAACAGCGCCTTGGCGGTTATGTGAAGCGCCTTTTGCAAGCGCGTCATCTTGGCAAAAAAGCGTGCTTTTGATGCCTCGTTTACTTAGCTGGTATGCTAAGCAGGCACTGGCAATTCCGCCACCAATGATAGCGACATTATCGAGTCGTGCAGGTTCTACCGCATAGTATTGTGGTGTGCTGGAATAATCATTTGCTTGGCTAAAGGTTCCGACCACCATTTCTCGCTTTTTGCCATAGCCTTTGACTTTTTTACATTCAAAACCAGCTTGCTGTAGTCCCCTACGGACAAATCCAGCAGCAGTGAAGGTAGCAAATGTTGCCCCTTGGCGGCTCAGGTTGGCCATAGCGTCAAACAAAGACTGTTGCCACATATCGGGATTTTTACTTGGCGCGAAGCCATCTAAGAACCATGCGTCAACTAAGCCTTGAGACTGACAGCTGATCTGCGGAATCGATTCGTGCACATCACCAAACCATAAGTCTAATGTGACATGGCCATTGTCAAACTCAAGCCGATGACAACCTGCTAACGCCATTGGGTATTGCGTGCACAGCTGCTGAGCATAATGCTCAAGTGTTGGCCACGCCGCTAATGCTTTTGTTAAATCTCCAAGACTGATCGGGTACTTTTCAAAGGAGATAAAGTGCAAACGAGGCACTGCTTGGGTTTGTTTGAGGCTGTTAAATTGCTGCCAAGCATTGAGAAAGTTGAGTCCAGTGCCAAAACCGGTTTCTGCGATTACAAAGTGTTTTTGGTCGTGATTTTGCAAGCGCTCGGCGATACGATTTTGGGTAAAAAAAACATAATGAGACTCCCCAAGGCCATCATCATTTGAAAAGTAAACATCACCAAAGTCATCGGCTACAGGCGTGCCCATGTCATTGAAATGGATTTGTGCATTCTTGATCATAAAACAAAGTCAGTACGGCAAAAATATTTGCTATATTTTACGTGATTTAGATGTCTTCGTCCGTTGTAATTTTTGCAAAATTAATTCAGAGTACGTGTGTACGCTGGAAAGCTGACCACTTAGTTGTTGATTTCAGCGTAGAATAGCAGCAATAAAGTAAAGACTAAGGGAATTTACCCATGAGAAGAGCCGTTATTACGGGGATCGGTGTTGTTTCTAGCATCGGTAACAACAAACAAGAAGTACTAGAGTCATTAAAATTAGGCAAAAGCGGTATTGTATTTAATCAAGAGTTTGCCGACATGAAGATGCGTAGTCATGTGTCAGGCAACATTGATATTGATGTTGCACAATTTGTTGACCGTAAAGCGCTTCGCTTTATGGGCGATGCGGCGGCATACGCGTATATTTCAATGGCCCAAGCAATTGAAGATGCAGGCCTAACAGAAGAACAAGTTTCAAATGAGCGCACGGGTCTTATCGTTGGTTCAGGTGGCGCGTCATCAAAGAATCAAGTAGAAGCTGCAGACATTTTACGTGAAAAAGGCGTGAAACGCGTTGGTCCATATATGGTTCCACGCACAATGGGCAGTACAGCGTCGGCGTGTTTGGCTACGCCATTCAAAATTAAAGGTGTGAACTACTCAATTAGCTCAGCGTGTGCGACATCAGCACATTGTATTGGCAACGCAGTTGAGCAAATTCAGCTTGGTAAGCAAGACGTAATTTTCGCAGGTGGTGGTGAAGAGCTTCATTGGACCTTAGCGATGGAATTTGATGCAATGGGCGCTTTGTCGACCAAGTACAATGAAACGCCAGACAAGGCATCACGTACTTACGATGCTAATCGTGATGGCTTTGTTATCTCTGGTGGTGGTGGTATTGTGGTTGTTGAAGAGCTCGAGCATGCCCTAGCTCGTGGTGCACATATCTATGCTGAGATTGTTGGTTACGGTGCGAACTCTGATGGCTATGACATGGTTGCACCATCTGGTGAAGGCGCGGTGCGTTGCATGAAGCAGGCGCTTGCAGATGTTCAAGGTCCAGTGGATTACTTAAACACACATGGTACATCAACGCCGGTAGGTGACGTGAAAGAGCTTGGCGCCATTCAAGAGCTATTTGCCGATAACTCGCCTGCGATCAGCGCAACGAAAGCAATGACAGGTCATGCACTCGGTGCCGCTGGCGTGCATGAAGCTATCTTTTCACTGCTTATGCTAGAAAATAACTTTGTTGCACCATCTATCAACATTGATGAGCTGGATGAACAAGCAAAAGGTTTAGACATTGTGACTGAGCGTCGTGATGTTGAGCTTAATACCGTGATGTCAAACAGCTTTGGCTTTGGCGGTACGAACGCAACATTGGTGATGCAAAAGTACAAAGGCTAATGGATCACTAGCTGGTTGGAGCCTCGCTAAAGCGGGGCTTTTTACGTTTTGGAATTAGGCGTTCAAAAAAAGCCTCAAATGAGGCTTTTTTTATCGGGCTTTGTGTTTCATCAAACGCTCTTTTTCTCTCGACCAATCTTTCTCTTTGGTATCAGCACGTTTGTCATGCATTTTCTTACCTTTGGCCAAATGAAACTCGAGCTTAACCCAGCACTTTTTCCAGTACATCGCTGTAGCTATGAGTGAATAACCTTCACGCTCGGTAGCACCAACTAATCGGTCAATCTCGCGTTTGTTGAGTAACAGCTTACGATAGCGCATAGGATCACAAATAACGTGCGTTGAGGCGCTATTAAGTGGTTGAATTTGACTGCCAAGCAAAAATGCTTCGCCATCTTTAAGGTGAATATAAGTATCAGAAATATTGACCTTACCGGCACGGATGCTTTTAACTTCCCAGCCTTGAAGTTCAATACCTGCTTCGAATTTATCGTTTAAAAAATACTCGTGACGCGCCTTTTTGTTGAGCGCGATAGTATTGCTTGTTGATTTTGATGATTTTTTCTTTGCCATAATGGCTTAGTTTACCTAGAAAAGAGGGCGGAAAACAGCGCTTTTTTTATTTTAGAGCTTATTTTCGCTTACACAGGGAATGCGCACAAGATAATTCTTAAAAAGCTTGCTAAAATCGGCGCAAATGAATTGGAGTAACTATGCCACAAATAGAAAAAAGCGCGTTGGTGATGTATAGCACCCAAGAAATGTTTGATTTGGTCAATGATGTGGATGCGTATCCAGCTTTTTTGCCACACTGTTCAAATGCAAAAATAATTCAAGCGAATGCAGATAATATGACTGCGAGTTTAGAGATCTCAAAAGCGGGTCTCAAAAAATGGTTTACCACCAAAAATAGCTTTGATGGCAATACGGTACACATGCAATTAGTAGACGGTCCGTTTAAATCTTTGCATGGTTATTGGCAATTCACTGAATTGGATGAGCAAGCCTGTAAAGTAAGTTTGAAACTAGAGTTTGAGTTTGCCAGCAAGCTCATTGAAATGGCTTTTGGAAAAGTCTTTAACGAAGTTGCTAAAAGCATGGTTGCTGCATTTACGCAACGTGCTAAAACAGTGTACGGAGCTCGATAATGATTAAAGTGGAAGTTGTGTATGCCGTGCCTCACAAAGCAACTTGTCTTCACTTGGATGTAGCAGAGGGCACCTCTGCTGAGCAAGTAGTCATGCAGTCAGGTATCTTAGATAAATGTCCTGAAATTGATGCTACTGCGCTTACTTTGGGTATTTGGAATCGAACCGTAAAAAATCATCAAGTGGTGAAAGAAGGGGATAGAATAGAGATTTACCGACCTCTGATTGCTGATCCAAAAGATGTCAGACGCCGCAGGGCTGAAAAGGCAAAAGAAGAGGGGCGCGCGAATAAGATAACTGGTGGGCGTCCGCTGAGTTAATTGTTTTATATCAATCGGCTTCGCTACGTGGCCTATTTTGAGGTAAGTAAACCTTGTCGCTAGCACTGCTATCGCGGCTTACTATCGTGAGGTTGAGTTACTCAAAATGAGTAAGTGTTATTGCCCATCGGTATTAGCGCAATATAAATGAAAAAGGGCCATGTTGGCCCTTTTTTAAATATCAGTTATTGATCAAGTGGCACGTTAAATTCTGCTGGTTGATCGAAGTCACCTGTAATTTTGCTAAGTTTGTCACCTTCAAAATACACTGTAAGTGATTTACGTTGCTCAGATGGACGGTCAATGTTGAAAACATAGGCGTAATGCCACTTTTGCTCATTAAAAGCATCTTTCGCGATTGGCGTGCCAAGTACGAATAAAACTTGCTCGCGAGTCATGTCGATACGTAGCTTATCTACATCTGACTGCTCTAAAAAGTTACCTTGTGGCACATTAATGCGATACACCCAGCTTGAACAGCCAGATAACATCACAGTAATTAAAATAGCACTGAGCCATACAGAAAGGGATTTATTAGACAGCATGTATTTGTGTATCCTTATTTTGTGTTATTTGCATGATACTGATTAAGCGCAGAAGGTAAAGCTTCTTGTCGAACTTCGACCATGTAACAGGTAAAAAGTTTCCATTAAGAGTTTTTGATATGACATCTCAAGCCCAAAAACGAGCACCTTGGTTTATTTATATCGTTGAGACAAAGCACGGACATTGGTATACGGGAATAACCACCGATGTTGCTGCACGAGTCGCAGCGCACTCAAATGGAAAAGGTGCGAAAAACTTACGTGGCAAAGGTCCGCTAAAGCTTGTTTACAGCTATGAAGTGGGTGATAAGAGTCAAGCAAGTAAATTGGAATGGCAAATCAAAAAACTGCCAAAAGCTAAAAAAGTTCAACTTGTTAATTTTGATGGACGCTCTAGTAACGAGACCATAAAGTCACTGATGAATATTACCACTTGTTGATATTTGTCAAAGTCTATAGATTCTAGGGTATCCTTAACGCTATGATGATTTTTATCTTCTCCCATTCCAAAGTAAAGATACGGTATGCCTGCGCGGTAAAACGCGTAGTGATCACTTGCTTTAAGCCAGTCTATACGATCATCGTTTAAAATTCGCTGCATCCTTCTTGGTGAGCCGACTAACTTCAGATTGAAGCTGTCTCTTCTAAGTTTATCTAGTTTTTGAGTGTAAGGTTTAGCCGTTTTGGAATGCATAACATAAAGGGTGTTTTTGCTATTTATTGCGAGCATATCTAAATTGATATTGAGTGCATACTGCGTGTTATCACGAATTTGGCTAGTATAGTGTTTAGCTCCTAAAAGGCCTTTTTCTTCCGCGTCAGTTGCCACAAAAACCACGTTGTGTTGCCGGCGAATATTTTTTAAACGAGCCGCAATCGCCATGAGTGCTGCCGTACCAGAGGCATTGTCGTTAGCACCCGCATAGATTTTTCTGCCATTACTTCCCAGGTGATCATAGTGGGCAGTGATCACAATTGTTTTACCACATGACATCATGTTACATGGTAAATGGGCGATGACATTATGCCCTTTAGATTGCTCAAAAAAGCCTGATTTAAAATTAAAGGTTTGAAATTCGCTCTTAAGTCCTAACTGTTGAAAACGTTCGAAAAGGTATCGTGCACTTTTATTTGGTAATTCACTGCCAGCTTCTCTGCCTGCGTGGTTGATGCTTGTTAGGACTTGCAAATCATTATAAAGCGGTTGTGACACCGCCATCGACGATGCACAACTTAAAATGGATAAACTAATTTTTAGCCACTGCGTTAAGCCACTGTAGTTTGCCTTGGTAGCGGTTGCGGTCATGTTCAAAATCCGAATGCTCATAAGCTTTAGAAAGGTATTGTTTAGCACGTTCATGGTCGCCTTTTAAATAATAAACTTTTGCCATGCCAAAATAGCTGTCGTGTAACTTGCTATCAAGATCTCTTGCTTTGCGAAAGTGTGATAACGCTTCTGAGAGCTTATTGTGATTGAGCGCTTCATTACCTTTAACGATAGAATAGTAAGGGTTGTTTTTACGTTTCTCATCTAGGCGTGCGAGTATTTGTTCACCAGCCTCCACTCGGTCTGTTAACTTATATAAAATGGCGAGATTACCGAGAACATTGTTATTTTCTGGGTTGAGTGCCAGCGCTTGATTGTAGGTTTTTTCTGCTTGCTCATAAAACCCACCCATGCGATATAGGATACCGAGGTTCCCCCAAGCACCCGAGTATAAAGGGTCTGCTTTCACCGCTTCATACAGGTAACTGTAAGCAAGGTCGCCATTGCCACTGACTAGGGCCATAGCGCCTTTATTACTGTAAAACATCGACAAGATACGCTTTTTGCTTATGTTTGAAGTTTGGAAAAATTGACGTCGGCTATTTGGATCAAAGTCTATCACTATCGATCTGGGGCGAGTGTACATCACTTGGCTATTATCTATTGTGCGATTGGCTTCCGACACAACTAAATTTACATGCCCAGTTAGCAAGCTGTACCCTTGGCTCTGATCCCAATACTCAGGAATATGAACACGCTGAAACTGCACATTAAAGCCAAGATATTTCGACATACTGTACGCCAGTATGGAAAGTGATAAACAATTCGCGTTTAAATTATAATACGCTTGTGAAGCGGTGAGGTTTGCATCAGATTGGTAGGACAGGGATGCTTCTCCATTGTCCACTAATAATTGCATCAGTGCCTTTGTTTGACCCAGCTGAGGTGTATCTTTTCTAAAGTAGTTGGCCAGTTGAGATGTGATGTCGGTATCTAAATAGAATACATCGTGTTCACTTTCTACAGCTTGGCGTTTAAAAGCGTTGTTATTTGCAAGACTTTCATCAACCAGCACTGAATTTTGTGTACTATTACATCCCGTGATTGCAAGTGTGCTGACGAGTGTTGCACAACAAATTAATAATTTACATTTCAGCATAACTTGTTTCCTGATACAGCTACATACACTTAGCATAGCCTATTTTTTAAGCCTAAAGCGCGTTTAAAAGTTACAAAGTATTTCATGTGGCTTTAAAAGCAGACCGGCTAAAGTGAAAATACATTTCGCTGGTGCAGGAAAAAGTGGGGGAGCAGGAGGCGCAGCGGTGAGGTACCGCTGCGAAATCGGTTATTCTTTTTCGAAGCTTGCAACTAGGTCATCAAGTGATTTTGCAGATGCTGCGAGTGCTTGAATGGCTTGTTCAGTATTAAGCTGTGCATTCATCACATCATCACTGATTGAGCTGATATGCTCGATACTACGACCAACATCGGCAACAACATTACTTTGCTGTTCAGTTGCTGCGGCAATGAGCGTTGTCATGTCATTAATCTGGTTCGCAGTTTCTGTGACGTCTGCCATCAATTCTACGGATGTTTGCATACTATCTACGCAATGCTCAGCTTGCTGCTTAGATTGATTTATTTGTGCCACTATCGCATCGGACGATTGCGTTAACTCAGTAATCGTTGACTGGATCTCATCTGTTGACTTAGACGTGCGGCTCGCAAGTGCTCTCACTTCGTCTGCAACCACAGCAAAACCACGACCATGCTCACCAGCCCTTGCAGATTCAATCGCTGCATTGAGTGCAAGCAGGTTTGTTTGCTCGGAGATGCCACGAATAACGTCAACGATGTTAGCAATCGATTGTGTTTTACTTGCCAAGGTTTCGACTTCTGTCGCCATGGCATCAATGTCAGAAGCCAACGACTGTAGCGTTTCTTGGCTTTTTTGCACAGTGTGGTGGCTTTGTTCAGAAGACGCCTTACTCTGTTCCGTCAGCTTGGCAGAGTTGTTGGCGCTGCCAGCGATCTCTTGCACTGTGGCACCCATTTCATTGATGGCAGCGGCAACCGTCAGAGTTTGCGATTTTTGATCGTCTAACGCTTGCGAGTTGTTATGACTTTGTTCAAAAACTTGCTCACTGGCTTGTCGAATATCGCTGCTTTCACTCGCAACCATTTTAATTGCCGACTCAATTTTAGAAATAAACTGATTGAACCCATCAGCCAGAGCCTGTAACTCAGGTTGGTTTGAATTTGGTACGCGATAGTTCAGGCGAGCATCTCCGCTACCCAAACTTGCAAATAATTGGGCCATATTAGAAAGCGGGGCGCTAAGGTTCTTAGCCATTAGAAGGCTGACAAAACTTGCAACTAATGCCGTGAACAACGCGAATAAAACGATTTTCCATTGCAGTGCATTGATCTCATCATACACTTCACTAGCTGGCACTTGTGCAATGACAAAAAGGTCAGTTTCAGGGATCGGGCTAGACGCCACAATCGTATCTTTGCCTTTTAGTTTTACTGTATCGACTGTAAAGGCACGACCATTGAGTAAATTTCCTGCATCGCTTCCATAGAAGTCACTTAAGCTGCTTTTGGCAACTTTGCTCGCATCTGGGTGCAATTGTACTTTGCCCTGACTATTAACAACGTAGACAAAGCCCGTTTGCTCTATCTTCATGTCACTGAGCATTTGCTGCATATCATCGATACTTTTGGCAAGCCCGGCAAGGCCTGTGCCAGTTGTTTGTTGATGATTTACAAACATTTTCACATCACCAGGCGCTTCTTGAAAAATGCTGATTGAAAAAGAGTTTCCGCTTTGAGTAAAACCAAAAAACCAGCCATCTTGCTGCTTATTGAGTACTCTTAAGAAGCCATTTTGGTTCCAATATTGTGCGGTGTCTCGGTTAGCCCAAGATGCGGTGACTAAATCATATTGCTGTGCAATGCGCTTTAATTCGTTGATCAGCAGTTGCTCATTCATATCACCTTGCTTAGCCATATCGATAATGAGTAAATTGCTTGAAAGTTGTTGTGCCGCACTTTTTAATTGCAAAATTTGCTGGGTTATAGATTTATTAATACTTTCTACCTTTGCGGGTAGTTCTGACTCTAACATCCTTTTTTCAGTCATGGTTTTAGCACTATAAACCGCTGTTGCGCCAATGAAACAGGCTACAACAATCGCGATTAAGCTACCAAGTAGCGTGATCCTTTGAGTGATAGTTAGATTGTACATCTGCATTTAATGATCTTTTTACCAAACTGAATTATTTATCTTAGCATACACAATAATAGGGGTATATTATTTCTATGCTATATGGAAATAACAAAATAATGTTAATTGAATATATATTATACAACTTTTTTAAATAGATATAATACTCTAAGCAGTATAGGGGCAAGCAGACTTTTTAGGGAAGTATTGAGGTAATGAAAAAGCCCATTGCAGGTGCAGATGGGCTTGGTTTCTAACAAGCGAACTGTTAAAAACAGGGCAAGACAATGCAATAACTTGCCCTTGATGGCTTATACAATTTTCTTCATTGCAGACATGTACCCGCGAAGTGTTTCCCCAATCTTTTCAACTGGGTGATTACGGATAGCTTGATTAACTTGGATCAGCTGTTGGTTATCTACATAGTTACTTTGTAAATCAAGGCCTTTACCAATTACATCAGTGTTGATGTCGCGCATAAACGGCTGTAATAGAGGTAAACATGCGTGGTTATACAGATAACAACCGTATTCAGCCGTATCTGAAATGGTTCTATTCATTTCAAATAGCTTCTTACGCGCTATGGTATTAGCAATAAGTGGTGTTTCGTGCAGTGATTCATAATAAGCAGACTCATCAATAATGCCGGCAGCAGTCATGGTTTCGAAAGCAAGCTCAACACCCGCTTTAACCATAGCAACCATTAAAATACCGTTGTCGAAGAATTCTTGTTCAGAGATTTCAGCTTCGCTATTTTGCTGCTTTTCAAATGCTGTGTTAGCGGTGTCTGCGCGCCATGAAAGAAGTTTGGCGTCGTCTTCTGCCCAATCGGCCATCATCCCTTTTGAGAATTCGCCGCTGATGATGTCGTCCATATGCTTGTTGTAAAGTGGTCGCATTGTCGTCTTTAGTGATTCACTTAACTCAAAGGCTTTTACTTTTGCTGGGTTTGATAGGCGGTCCATCATGTTGGTAATACCACCGTGTTTTAATGCCTCGGTGATCACCTCCCAACCATATTGAATTAATTTTGATGCATAGCCAGCATCGACACCTTGCTCCACCATTTTGTCAAAACACAATAGTGAGCCTGTCTGTAACATACCGCACAAAATAGTTTGCTCGCCCATTAGGTCAGACTTTACTTCCGCAATGAAAGACGAGTGCAATACGCCTGCTTTGTGTCCGCCAGTGCCAGCAGCATAGGCTTTAGCTTGTGCAAGACCTTTACCTTCGGGGTCATTTTCTGGGTGAACCGCGATAAGCGTTGGTACACCAAAACCGCGCTTATATTCTTCACGAACTTCAGTGCCAGGGCATTTTGGCGCGACCATAATAACCGTAATGTCTTCACGTACCTGCATACCTTCTTCAACAATATTAAAGCCGTGCGAGTAGGCAAGTGTTGCGCCTTGTTTCATCAGCGGCATAACGGCATTAACAACCGAAGTATGTTGTTTGTCAGGTGTTAAATTTAAAACAAGATCAGCACTTGGGATCAGTTCTTCATAGGTACCAACTGTAAAGCCATTTTCGGATGCGTTTAAAAATGATTGACGTTTTTCAGAGATTGCAGACTCGCGTAGCGCATAGCTGACATCAAGACCTGAGTCACGCAAGTTGAGACCTTGGTTTAAACCTTGTGCACCACACCCCACAATAACTAATTTTTTACCTTCTAAAACTTTTACACCGTCATCAAATTCGCGCGGGTCCATAAATTCGCACTGTGCCAATTGAGCCAGCTGTTCTCTAAGCGGTAAAGTATTGAAGTAGTTCGCCATGTTAGTACCTTTAATAGTTCTATTGTCGTTAGAAGATGATTTGAATTGAGCATACGGGCTGTTGTTAATTACGTAAAATGATATATTTGAATTACTGTATTTCATTTTTTGAAAGGTGATTTGTGGATCACAGGCAACTTAATTACTTCCTGACATTGGCAGAAACATTGCACTTTGCAAGAGCCAGTGAGCTATGTCACGTGAGTGCACCGACGTTAAGCCGGCAGATCAAACAACTGGAGGACGAGCTAGGTACAACTTTGTTTTTACGTGATAATCGAACGGTTACACTCACGGCTCACGGCAAAGCTTTTATTGAGTATGCACAAGTAACATTGGCGAAATGGCGACAGTTTAAAAGCCGCTGTCAGAACAATGACGAGCCCTTGAGTGGCGAACTCAGTATGTATTGCTCTGTCACTGCAACTTATAGCTTCACTTACGACCTGTTCGCACTATTTAGAAAACGTTTTCCTGCGGTGGAGCTTAACCTCAATACCGGAGATCCTGCTTTTTCTATAAATCACGTGCAGGCGGGTAAGGAAGATGTAGCGGTGGCAGTTAAACCGCAGAACTTGCCACAAGGCATTGAATATCTGCCATTAGGTCAAACTGAACTTGTCTTAATTGGACCTGTGATGGATTGCCCACTAGCGGAACTTATTAACGACTATACTGGAGAAGCTGAGTTATGGTCGAAGTTACCGTTTATTATGCCGGAACATGGTGTTTTAAAAGATAGGGTCGACACATTTTGCGTATCACAAAATTTAACGCCTAGAGTCTATGCACATGTGTCGGGGCATGAGGCTATGGTGGCTTTAGCCAGCCTTGGTTTTGGCGTCGCTTGCGTGCCCAAAATTGTTTTAGAGCAAAGCCCATTTAATAAGCAAGTGCAGCACTTAAAAACACGACAACAACTGGAAGGCATTGAAATCGGTTTGATAACAAAAAGTAAACGTTTGCAAGATCCAGTCGTTAAGGCTTTGTGGCAAACAGCACAGGAAATATTTTGTGAGTAACACGGTGTTTGTTTAGGTTTGCGCAACTGTTCTGTTGCTAAGTTGTATTAGTTAACTTTGCTTGCTTTATTTCAAAAATCAGCGATATGGGCCTAGAAACCTTTAGCCTAGGCATTTGGCGCTTGTTTGTTTTAAGTCAAAGGAAGTGATAATAATTCTCAACTTTATGCAGTCAACGCAAATAATATTGATTGTCATTTAGATATGTGTATACTTTGGAGCCAGATAAAAGAAATACAATTTTAACAATTTCAAAGGAACTCGTTCATGGTTTTACGAAAGTCTCTGCTCGCTACTTCAATTTTAGTTGCAACACTGGGTTTAACCGCTTGTGGTGGTTCTAGCTCAAATGATGCATCTAAAACACCAGATACCGATAATGGGGGTACAACTAATAGCAAACCTACAGCGATTGCATTAGCGGTTGAAGCGCAAATTCATGAAAATGTGGCAGGCCAAGTGATTGGTACTTTGAGTGCGTCTGACTCAGATGCAGGTGAAACATTTACATTCTCGGTTGATAGTGAACTTTTTGAAATTGACGCAACGACACTAAAACTGAAAGACTCAGCTACCTTCGATTATGAAACGCAATCAGAAGTGTCATTAGATGTGACTGTTACAGACAGTGCAAGTAACACTTTCACTCAATCAGTGACGTTTAACGTAGCGGACTCAAAAGACTATGACTTTAGAAATGCACAAGGCGAGTCAAGCGTATCTTACTCTGGTCAAATTGCCCGTCACGTATTAATCAAGGAATTGTACAACTATATTGGTGATAATTTTGCGACTGATGCGCAAAGCATGACTGCGGATCTGCTACTTGCTAAATTAATGCAGTATTACAAAATTTCAGATACTGATTATGAAGTGATTGCAGGAAATATGAATTTAACGTTTGTTGAAAATGCGCAACAAGCGACTCTAGCGGCTATTTCGGGTAGCCACAAAGACTTAAGCGGTAAGATTGCGGGCAATGACGCAACAGGCCAACATAAAGATTGGAATGATGCGACTAGCTTTGAAGGCTGGGCTGGTCTTGAAACCAACACGCCTGAAGGTTTAATGAATGCACTATTTGCACAATTGGTAGAACGTGTGCAGCAGCCGTCAGTGCTAGCACCAAATGGTAAAGAAATTGAAACGCATTATGTCACGGCTGATGGCGTCGACCTTAAGCAACTTACACAAAAGTTCTTATACGGTGCGGTTGCATTTTCTCAAGGTGCAGATGACTACTTAGATGACGCAACGGAAGGTAAAGGCCTTCAAACAAGCAATATTCCGGGTGACAAGTCATATACAAACCTTGAGCATCAATGGGATGAAGGCTTTGGTTATTTCGGTGCGGCACGTAACTACCTGGCTTATTCTGACGAAGAAGTAGCAGGTAAAGGCGGCCGTGAAAACTGGCAAGGTAAAAACGACTATAATGCCGATGGCAAAATCGACGTAAATGCTGAGTATAACTTTGGTAACTCAACCAACGCAGCTAAGCGTGATTTAGGCTCAGATGGTGCTACTGATTACAGTAAAGAAGCATTTGATGCATTTTTCGCGGGTCGTAAATTAATTGCTGATAACGTAGGCACTGAACTAACTGCTGAGCAGTTAACGCAATTGAAAGCTTATGCTGTCGCGGCAACGGCTGCTTGGGAAAAATCAATTTCAGCAACGGTTGTTCACTACATCAACGACAGTGTTGCTGATTTAGAAGAAATGAAAGCGGGTGAGTATGATGCTGCGAAGTTTGCAACACTTGCCAAGCATTGGTCTGAAATGAAAGGTTTTGCATTAAACCTTCAATTTAACCCAGAATCACCATTTAAGAGTGAAGCAAACGCTGGTAAATTTGCGCAAATGCACACTCTAATGGGCAATAAGCCAGTGTTAGGTGCACAAGTTGACGTTGAAGCTTACATCGCTGACTTAAAAGCGGCACGTGATATTTTGCAACAAGTATATGGTTTCGATGCGGCGGTTGTAGCTGCTTGGTAATCGTATAAATTTAACTTTGTTGAAAAAGGTTAGCTTTTCGAAGCTAGCCTTTTGTCGTATATAAAATCGAATAAAAAGAGGTGATTGATGGCACCAGCATTAAAACCTTTGGCATTGGCAGGTCTTATCGCTGCACTGCTCAGTGGATGTGGCGAAAGTACATCGAGTTCTGCAGGGCCAAATGCGGATAAAGGCACAGATAGTGATTCTGGCACTGTTACAGATCCAGGCAATAGTACGTTTGAAAAGAAACAGCTAATTGCTAATCTAACCGATAATGTAATAACGCCTACCTTTGACGCATTTGCAAGTCAGGCTCAGTCACTACCGAGTGCAGTTAAAGGCTATTGTGATTTGGAAACGAGTTTTGACCCTTCGATGCAAGACAGTGCTGCGAAAGTAGCTCGTGATGAAGCCTTGCAAGTGGCGCAAAATGCTTGGCGTAACACGATGGTGAGCTGGCAACATGCGGAGTTGATGATAGTCGGGCCTTTGCTAGAAAACGACAAGCATTTAAGAAATGATATTTACTCTTGGCCAAAAGCGAACACTTGTAGCGTTGACCAAGACGTCGTGTATTTTGAGCAAGGTAATGTTAATGGTACCCCTTATAAAATCAGTGATCGCTCAGATAAACGCCGAGGCTTAGACGCGCTAGAGTATCTATTGTTCAATGATCAATTGGCGTATAGCTGCGGTAGTCTTACAGCGGGTGATATTCTGGCTGATTGGAATACCCGCGATGAGCAGCCAAGAAAGGTTGCGCGTTGTAAATTTGCGGTTGAAGTGGCGCATGATTTGAATCTATCGGCACAGACTTTACTGACGCAATGGAAGGGTGACCAAGGTTACGCACAAGTGCTAAAAAATGCAGGCCAACCGGGTAATAAATTTGCAACTGAAACTAAAGCCGTTAACGAGATCTCTGATGCGCTTTTTTATATGACCGAAGAGCTCAAAGATTACAAACTGGCGACGCCACTGGGCTTATTCGACAATCAATGTGGTTTAGAAGTTTGTCCTGAAGCGGTAGAGTCTGTTTACGCCAAACACTCCATCGAGAATATCAAAGCAAATATTGATGCGTTTGAGAAGGTTTTCCTTGGTGGTAATAGTGATGCAGATAACGTTGGTTTTGATGATTTTCTAGATGAGCAACAAGCGAGTGATACCAAAGAGAAAATGCTAGCTGGCATAGCGCAAGCTAAGGCAGCAGCTAATGCCCTTGAAGGCAGCTTACAAACGGCACTGACTGCTGACAAAGCTGGCGTAGAGAAAACGCACGGTGATGTTAAAGCTGTGACCGATCAGCTAAAAAATGACTTTATCAATAAACTAGCTTTAGAGCTGCCAAAAACTTCGGCAGGTGACAATGACTAAAGGACCATTTATGCAAAAATCTTTGTTAGCTTTGGCTGTTGCAATTGCGATGCCCACGGCCATGGCCGCTGATAATGACAATGAGCTAGAGCACATTCAAATCCTGAGCCATTACGACAAACTCCGTACTGAGGCTGGATCGGCTACTTTGTTAACTGAAGAGCAGCTTGCAAAGTACGAGTACGACGATATTCATCGTATTTTGGCATCCGTGCCGGGTGTTAATATTCGCGAGGAAGATGGCTATGGCTTGCGCCCAAATATAGGTTTTCGTGGTGTCACACCAGAGCGTAGTAAAAAAATCACTATCTTAGAAGATGGTGTTTTAATTGGTCCATCGCCATATTCAGCGCCTGCGGCTTACTATTTCCCTGTAACCACGCGAATGACCGCTGTTGAAGTATTTAAGGGTCCTGCGGCCATTAAATATGGCCCACAGACTGTCGCTGGAACGATTAACCTAGTTACGCGTCCTGTACCAGAGTTTACAGAAGGCGGCATTGATATTGCCGCTGGCAGCGATGGTTATCAAAAAGTGCACGGTCATTTTGGCTCAGTTGTTAACAATGTGGGCTTTTTGCTTGAAGGTGTCAATCTTAAAGCAGACGGTTTTAAAGACTTAGATGGTGGCGGAGATACGGGTTTCAATAAAAATGATTTGTTGGCCAAATTTAATTACAAAATGCGCACCAGCGCGTTTGATCATACCTTTGGTCTGAAGTTGTCGTATGCGGATGAAGAGTCGGATGAAACATATCTTGGCTTAACAGACGAAGACTTTGCTAAAACGCCGTATCGTCGTTACGCCGCTTCCCAAGACGCGTTAATGGATACTCAACATCAGCAAGTTATGTTTTCACACTACCTAGATGGTGATGACATAAAAGTAACAACACGCGTATATCGAAATGACTATGAACGCGCATGGCGCAAACTCAATAGTGTAACAAATGCGAAGAATTCAGCATCATTATCAGCTATTTTAGCTGACCCGATTGAATATGCAGACGAGTATGCTGTCATTTCAGGGCAAATGGATTCGCGTATCGAAGGGCGAAACTACGCTCACAATTTGGTCATGGGTACCAATGACCGTGAGTATTTTTCTCAAGGTGTGCAAGTTGATGCCACGATGAAGTTCAATTGGTTTGACCTGCAGCATAAGATATCTGCAGGTGTTCGTTATCACGAAGATGAAATTGAACGTAAGCACTTTGAGCAAGTTTATGCGATGACCAATGGCTTTGTTGCAAATACCGGGCAAGAAAAAGCGTTTACCACGCTAGACACAGAAGCGACCGATGCTTGGTCTGTGTATTTGGAAGATCAAGTGACCATAGATGCGCTGACGCTTGGCCTTGGTGTACGTGGTGAGTTGATGGACATGCGTTATCAAAATAACAAAGATGCGCTTGATTGGAGAGAAAAGACGACTCGTATTTGGCTGCCAGGTGTGAGCGGCTTTTACAAACTCTCTGAAGAGTCTGGGTTATTATTTGGTGTGCACCAAGGTTTTGTGCCTTTCTCTCCCGCTCAAAAAAATGATGTTAAGCTAGAAAAAAGTGTTAACTATGAGTTTGGTGGGCGATTTAATGATGGTGTAACTCAGCTTGAATTAGTGAGCTTTTTTAGCGATTACAGCAATTTAAAAGAGAGTTGTAGCCAATCAAACTGTGGTATTGGAAATCAGATAGACCAAGAGTTCAACGGTGGTGAAGTGGATGTGTATGGTATTGAAGCACAATTTGCACAAAGCTATCCATTAAGTATGCACTTAGAAATGCCTTATAGCCTAGTTTATACTTACACCAAGAGTGAATTTTTGCATAGCTTCGACTCTGACTTTGCGCAATGGGGTAAGGTAGAAAAAGGGGATGAGTTACCTTATTTGCCTAACCATCAGGCTACCTTTAACATCGGTTTAGCCACGTCTGATTGGAAGCTATCATTCGCGTTTAAATACGTGGGCTCAATGTCAGAAGCCGCAGGTCAAGGTGTGTCACTTTCAGGTAAAAAGGTGCCATCTAACTTAGTTGTAGATGCGTCAGCAAGCTATGAATTGGGCGAATATGGCCGTATTTACGCTAAAGTTGACAACTTGTTTGATGAAACCGAAATCGTTAGCCGTCGTCCATATGGTGCGCGTCCAGGTAAACCACGACAGGTTACGCTAGGTTATAAATATCAGTTCTAAGGCCATGCGCGAATAGACAAAACGACAGGGCCATTTTATGGCCCTTTTTTTGAGGTAATCATGCTAGAAAATATGTGGCAAAGCTTTATTTCCTTACCGAGCTATCTGTTGGATGCGAACAAGCGTATCTATATTCCGTATTTGCTCAGTGCTGTTTTGATGGCTATTCCCGTGTATTTTGCTGCACAGCATCAGCGTTCATTGATGGGCTTTTTGCGTTTTTTGTTCCCCAAAGATGTGTGGTTATGCCAGAGCGCACGTATAGATTACTGCCTGTTAGTAAGTAATGTATTACTTAAGGCCGCGTTGTTTGCACCAATTGTATTGACTATGGTACCTGTCGCAATGGCCACGACTGAGTTATTGGAGTGGTGTTTTGGCCAGCCTTTACATTTGCCTTGGTCGGCGCTTTCAGTGATTGCTATCTTTACTTTCTTACTGTTTTTGGTCGATGACTTAACTCGTTTCGTTTTACACCTGTTGCTCCATAAAGTCGGTTTTTTGTGGGAGTTTCATAAGGTTCATCATTCGGCGAAGGTATTAACGCCATTTACTATTTATCGTTCTCATCCAGTAGAAAGCTATTTATATGCGTGTCGCATGGCTCTTACACAGGGGGTTGTGGTGGGCCTAGGTTATCATTTGTTTGGAACAGGCTTAAGCATGTACGATATTCTAGGTGCTAACGCTTTTGTATTTGTGTTTAATATTAGTGGTGCAAATTTACGGCATTCGCATATTCGCTTTAGTTGGGGAGATCGTTTGGAAGGTTGGTTTATCAGTCCTGCACAGCATCAAATTCATCACAGCGATAATCCAGCACATTTTGATACCAACCTAGGCTCAGCATTGGCGGTTTGGGACCGAATGTATGGCTCACTTATCAAAGCATCTGAAGCTAAAGATATTAACATTGGGGTGGGTCAGTACGATGCGGGCCATGATTCATTAACGGCCATTTACCTAAAACCTTTTAAACAGGCGGCGCTGCCTTTATTGGCAAAAGCAGGAACAATAAAGCGGACTCATAAAGATAAGGTGGAACCTTAATCTATTGCGAGCGCAGCAATGGCATGAGCATTTGCTCAAGGCCATTTAATTTTACTTCGTAGATCATGGCAAGTTGCTCACCGAGCTTTCCACTTGGAAAGCCTTTTTGCTTAAACCAAACAATGTACGGCTCTGGGAGCAAAAGTAGGGGAGTACCAGCGTATTTACCAAATGGCATTTTGGTGTTGATGGCGTCCATCAAAGCTTGTTGGTCTTGCATGTCGTTTCTATCAATCTCAATAATGCGCCGATTGTAGCAAGCAAAACGCGAGACCTAAACTCGTAAATATGAATTTAGGTCTTCAAAGTGCTCGGTTAAAAGCGCCAGTTCAGGTTTGCCCAAAGCGTCATACCGACCTCATTCACTTTAGCTACTTGCTCGTAGCCATTAACCATGGAACCTGAGCGGCTTAAATGCTCAGCATAGGTTTTGTTGAGTAGGTTATCAATACCCACACTCCATTCTAAATCATCGGATTGACTGTATGATGCGTTAACAGACAACACGCCAAAGCCTGTTGATGTGTCGACATCTTGCCCTGCAATGTTACCCTGATCAACGGCTATGCGGTCTTGCTTTGCAACCAGTCGCCATAGTAAACCTGTTCGCCAACTTTTTGCTTGATAGTCCAGTGTAAAGCGTCCTTGTAACGGTGGTTGTTGCGCAAGCGGTGTATCATCCGATAAGTTACGACCCCGAACATAGTTGATGCTAGCGCCTGCAATCCAGTTTTTGCTTAGGTTTACCTTGTTGTCCATTTCGAAGCCATAGGTTTGTGCGTCAATATTGCGTACAACCCGTTTTGGCATGTCAACAACCCCATATGCGTTATCGATGAGGATATAGTCATCAATTCGATTGAAAAATAGTGAGATTGAACTTGTCCATTGCTTGGTTTGGTGAGTAAGCCCTAAGTCTAGCTGCTGGGTTTGCTCAGCTTGAATATTGAAGGCACTGAGACTGTCGATTGCTTGCCGATTGCCGCCTATTAGTTCCCAATAATCTGGGAAACGCTCTGTTAAACCAAAGCCAGCAAAATAACTGGTGTTGGAATCTTGTAGCTGATAACGAGAGAAACCACTCCATAATGTTTCTTTGCGAGTGAGGTTTGCAGTCGGGTTGAGTATGGTGTTTTTCATCATCGAGAGACGACTTCGATAGTCGGTTGCTTGCCATCTATCAATACGCAGACCACTTACAATTTGTTGGTCGCGGGCGAGTCGGTATTCGTATTCAGCGAAAATACCTGTTTTCTCGAACTCTCCATCTTTAATGCGGGCTTTGTTTTCAACTGGGGAAATAAGCGCAGAGCGGCTCATTCTATTTCTATGGCGATCTTGGTGATGATCCACACCCATTATGATGTGATGTTGTGTACCTAAATCAACATTTACAACCAGTTTGCCGCCTTGAGAGCGCCTATCTGGGTTTGATGCCATCGGGTTTGCCATCATCATGGTAGGCGTAAATGTTCTAAGGCTGTAATTATCCATGATGTGATCAACATAATTGTAGTAGATTTGGCTTTCTATACTTTTGACAACAGCACTTGCAATGGTCCAATCTATTTTTATGTTTGCATGTGTTCTGTCAAATAAACTGCCATCCATCATGCGGTCTGCATAGGCTACTTCACCATCACTGCGGCCATATGTGATGCTGATTGTTTTGTCGTCTTCGGGGGTGTAAGCAAGCTCTATATCGCCGTTCCAGCGTTTGTAATTGGAATGAATCACGGTGTTGCTGCCATCTTCGTAATCATCTGCCTTGGCAATATTGCCCGTTGCTCGAACATAATAGTCACGATTGCCAGCTTTTATATCTGTATTCAAGCCTTGTCTTTGTGCACTACCTAAAACAACATTAACAAATCCTTCAATTCGCTGTTTTTCCATACGAGTTTGGTCGCGCTCGAATACAACGGTCGCTGCACTGTTTCCTGAACCATATAAAACTGTTTGTGGGCCTTTAATGACTTTTAACGAGTCATAAGACTGAGGTGTGATATACGCCGTTGGCGGGTCCATTCGACCGCCGCAGCCTCCCAAAGTCGGACCACCGTTTGCAATAATGTTCAATCTCGACCCGGCCATACCTCTAAACGTTGGGTCGGCGCTAGCACCTCCTTTTTTAATGAGAGAGAACCCAGAAATGCTAGACAGCAAGTCTGCGCCATCTTGTGCTGGCAGTGGTTGTCTTGGCAGCTTCGGATCAGTGTGCACATGAATGGGTGATTGCATGGGGGCGAGTACAACAATGTGTTCTAAGTTGTTGTCATGTGCTAAAGCACTACCCGCGCAAAATAGTGCTGTGTAAAGTAAAGACTTTTTCATGTATTACCCCAAAAATTAGTGTGGGGATAATTTTATATAGATGCGAATCAGTTGGGATGTGACAGATTGTCGCACCTAGTGATTTATGTGGTGTGCCTGATATGTTCTAATGCGCACTTTATATCATGGAGACAACTTGCATTTGATGGTGACTCCAGCTCACTGCATCGTTGTAAAATGCGCCAAGTTGTTCATGGTCAATGCCGAGTGTCTGGCAAATTAGTTGTGCCTCGTACCAATTTGCTTGCTCATAACATTTTGCGATAGCCAGCAGTTGCGCCAAGTCACCACTACCATTCACTAAGGCTTGTTTAATCTCATCAACCAGCGGTAATTTATCCATTACGGAGGTCATATCCTCATCCCTAATGGCATCAATCAAAGACATCATGCCAGTGAAAAAAGCCATGCCTTCAAGGCGCTTATTATTACTCACTTGCGCTAATAACTTGAGGAAGCGTGCCCGTAATAGTGATAGTTTTACGAGTTCAGCGGGCTTTTCGGGAGAAATTTGTGCTGCGAATATCAACGACAAAAACTTTTTTAGTTCTTTATTACCAAGCGTGATAAGTGCTTGCTTTATTGTGCTGATTTTAGCTCTGCGTTTAAAAATGGCAGAGTTAGTATAGCGAAGCAGTTTGTATGAGAGGTTAACATCACGTTCAAAGATTGGCGTTAACTTTTTGATATCAACATACTCATTGGTGGTTTCACTGAGCAGCTGAGTGATTGAGATTTCACTGGCGCTCAGTAACTTACTAGAGAGCATTTCTGGTTTAGCAAAGTAGAAGCCCTGAAAATATTCAAAGCCATGTTTTTTAGCAAGCTCTAGTTGCGCATGGGTTTCGACTTTTTCGGCGATCAGCTTAATATGTGGGTAATCTTCTATCTCTTTTTTTATCAAGCTGATTTGTGGCCAAGGTGTGGTGTTTAAATCGATTTTTAAGTATTTCACATAGGGATAAAAGTGCCGCCAAGACGCCTGATGTTGGTAGTGATCTAGGGCAATACGATAGTGTTCAATATGCAGCGCTCTAACTACATTGAGCAGTTTTCTCGTGGGCTCAACAGTTTCGATGATTTCAATCACCATGTTTTCTGGTTTGAGCATAAATGGATAACCGAGTAACAGCGTATTCAAGGTAAAGTTTATAAATGCAGGCTTATTGTTACTTAATTCAGAAAGCTCAAAGTAAAACTGACTTCCCTCAAGCAGTTGTGAGGTCGCGGTGTCTGCGTTGATCCCTGGAAATACATTGCGAGGGCCATTGCGAAACAAAACCTCATAACCAAAAGGGTTATTGGCCTTATCAAAAATCGGCTGTCGCGCTGCGTAAAAGTTCATAAAAACCACAAGAATTGAACCTTGTTCATGTTAATATTAGGCCAAAATTAGTTCTAATTCATTAATTCAGCTTTGGGGTTCTGGTTCTTTTTTATGCTAGCTATGATGTACTTACACTGAACAAGCCTAAGTGTGATTATTACTAAGCTGGGGTGTGCTGGTGATTCATGGTATAGTTTTGGCAAACTAATAAGGTACTCTTTTTAATGATAATAAGAAAAGCGCAGTCTGGATAATTGTCATTGGGTAGAGTGTCAATAACGAAGGAGGTAACTTTGGAATTAGGCACGATTGTTTCGTTAGTCTTATACTTTTTGGTTATGTTAGGCATAGGTTTATATGCTTATCGCAAGTCTACCAGCGACGTATCGGGTTACATGTTAGGGGGACGTAGTTTACCACCGAGTGTTGCTGCACTGTCAGCAGGTGCGTCCGACATGAGTGGCTGGATTTTAATGGGCCTACCAGGTGCTATGTTTGTGAGTGGTTTTAGTAGTACATGGATAGCGATTGGTTTGGTCATTGGCGCTTGGTTGAACTACTTCTTAGTTGCACCAAGACTGCGTGTTTATACTGAACTTGCAAACGATTCAATTACTATCCCGGATTATTTTGCAAACCGCTTCGAAGATAAAGGTAACGCACTTCGTATCGTGTCGGCACTTGTTATTATTGTATTTTTCACTTTATACACGTCTTCGGGCGTCGTTGCGGGTGGTAAGCTGTTTGAAAGCTCGTTTGGAATGAGCTACGAATCTGGACTCTATATCACTACAGGTGTTGTCGTGTTATACACCTTGTTTGGTGGCTTTTTAGCGGTGAGTCTCACAGACTTTGTGCAAGGGTGTATCATGTTTGTTGCATTGATTTTAGTACCCATTGTTACGTACTCGCTTCTTGATGCGCCTTTATCTTCTACTTTGAATGCGGTTAACCCTGAGATGCTGACTTGGGTCGGTGCTGGTGGGGCGATTGGTATTGTCTCTGCAATGTCTTGGGGCTTAGGCTACTTTGGTCAGCCGCACATTATCGTCCGTTTTATGTCGGTACGCAGTGTTAAAGATATGCCTACGGCACGCCGCATAGGTATGAGCTGGATGATCATCGCAGCATTGGGTGCAGTAGGAACTGGGTTATTTGGTGCCGCGTATTCGCATGAAAAAGGTATTGTTGTTGACGATCCTGAAACCATTTTCTTGATTTTGTCAGAGCTGCTATTTCATCCATTGATAGCTGGATTTTTGCTTGCCGCAATTTTGGCTGCGATCATGAGTACCATTTCATCGCAGTTATTAGTGAGCTCAAGTTCTTTGACTGAAGACTTCTACAAAATTTTTGTACATAGAGAGGCGACAGACAGGGAGCTGGTACTTGTTGGTCGTATCAGCGTTGTAGCGGTTGCTTTATGTGCGATTTATTTGGCTTATGACCGTGATAGTTCAATTTTGAGTTTGGTCAGTAATGCATGGGCGGGCTTTGGTGCTGCGTTTGGTCCACTTGTTCTACTTAGCCTGTTTTGGCAACGTATGAACTTTGCGGGTGCCTTAGCGGGTATGGTGAGCGGTGCTGCGACGGTATTAATATGGATTTATGCACCAATTACCGTAAACGGTGAGGCTTTGAGTTCAATTATTTACGAGATTGTTCCTGGGTTTATTGTATCAACATTGGCAATCATCTCGGTTAGCTTGGTAACCTCTGAGCCAAAACAACCGATTGTTGATCTATTCAAGAAAGTACAGTCAGAACTATAAATTGACAGACACTAAAAAAGCGCCTTAATGGCGCTTTTTTAGTAGCATTCAGTATTGCCCATTTCGATGATTCTGTCTGTTTCACCACTATTGTTAAACTTATATAAGCTCTTATTAATGTCTTCGAGTACTTCACGCCAGTTTGTTTTTCTTTTACTCAACGCGAAATATAAGTGATTGTATTGTAGGTGCTGAGTTTCATTTTCAATGTTGCTTAATAGCGTAACTTTTTCCGGTTTTGACAAATCAGAATAGTTCACAGTAAAACGCAGTACTTTTGGGTCGCCAATGATTAAGTCTACGCGTTTTCCGACCAACAACTTAACCAGCTGCAGGTCATCCACAGCCTCAACAATAATAAACTCACCATTGTCCATCATAGCGTCAAACTCAGGGGTGTTTTGATAGCCTCTCACAACACCAACTTTGGCGCCTTTTAAAGAACGTAAATTGCCGTCGAAACGATCTTTTTCACCTTTTCTTTTCAAAAAGCCAATCTCTCCACCAGGAAAGGAGTTTGAAAGTGCCAGTACCTCTCTGCGTGTTTTGCCTTTGATGTAATCAGAAGGGGCTGAATCTTCAATATAATATTCGGGCATGAGAATATCGGCTTTGCCGGATTCAACATCTCTTACGGCACGGGCCCAAGGTAAAAACTCGACGTACACGGGGTAGCCTTGATCGGCAAGCAGCGATACGGCAAATTGAAAAACCCAGCCTTTGTTGCAAAGCGCTTGACCTATATAGGGTGGCCAGTCTAGCGTTACCAAATGTAATGTTTTTTTATCCCCTTGAGCATTATATAAATACCCATCCTCATAAGGCTTGCCCTGAACGAGGTGATAGCTTGAGCCTTTAAAATAGCCGACATTGACAACATCACTTGCATACGTTGGTATGATAAAAATACACAATAGAACAAGAATAAATCGCATAGTTTGAGTCACCACTTTTTTAACATGCATAATCGTAGTGTAGAGAATCACCATGAGTTTTCCACGAAAATACAGGTACAAAAAAGCCGGCTGTAATAGCCGGCTGTTCAAAACAGTGATAATTACTGTACTAACTCTTGCTCAGAAAATTCATCTGCAAACAGTGGGCTAGATAAGTAGCGTTCTGTTGCACTTGGCAAGATAACAACAATGTTCTTGTCTGCGTTTTCTGGCTTTTCTGCAATACGTTTAGCCGCGACAACTGCTGCACCAGATGAAATACCCACAAGAATACCTTCATCTTTCATGAGTTGATGCGCCATTGCGATAGCATCTTCGTTAGATACTAATTCTGTACCATCGATTAACTCAAGGTCTAGGTTACCAGGAATGAAGCCGGCACCAATACCTTGGATTTTGTGAGGACCCGGTTTGACTTCTTCACCAGCTAGCGTTTGCGTAATAACCGGAGAATCTACCGGTTCAACAGCAATTGCTTTAACATCTAAGCCTTTTTCTTGCTTGAGATAACGGGTTGTACCAGTAATTGTACCGCCAGTACCCACACCTGCCACGAAGTAGTCTACTTTGCCTTCCATTGTTTCGAAGATTTCAGGACCTGTCGTTTCGAAGTGGATCTTAGGGTTAGCTGGGTTTTCAAACTGCTGTAATAAGATATATTTTTCAGGGTTGCTCGCTTGGATCTCATTTGCTTTTTCAATTGCACCCTTCATACCTTTCGCTCCCTCGGTAAGTACCAAGTTTGCACCTAGCGCTTTTAAAAGCTTACGACGTTCAAGGCTCATCGTGTTTGGCATTGTTAGTGTGAGCTTGTAACCACGAGAAGCGGCAACAAATGCCAATGCAATACCAGTGTTACCTGAAGTTGGCTCAATCAGTTCTTTGCCTTCAGTTAATAGACCAGCTTTCTCTGCTTCCCAGATCATAGAAGCACCAATACGGCATTTAACGCTGAAGCTAGGGTTACGAGCTTCGATTTTTGCATAAACGTTACCACCAGTAACGCGGTTTAGTTTTACAATCGGAGTTTGGCCAATACTTAGGCTGTTATCTGCGAATACTTTTGACATTGTGTTCCCTTAGGTGCTCTAGGTTTTACTTAACATCACACTTTACTTAGCTTATAGCAAAATTGAAGGAAAGAATGGCTATAAGATATATCAATTAAGCTTATAGCCAAATGTAATATTAAATTGTGCTTTTATATCTTTACATGAGCCAAGCATAGCTAAACTTGGCAAAGAATGTTTTCCGGTCTTTGACTATTTTTGATAAGTCGTCATCTTGATAGCCATTATCAGCATAGCCTGCGAAAAACACCGTTTGTGGATTTAACTTATAGGAATAAAGTAGCTGTGTGCTTAGACCTTTATATGTTGCATCAACTTCATCGATATAGTTACTCACATTTCTAGCTATTCTTGTATTAATAACAGCGATACGCAGATAGCTATTAATATCAAATTGGTAAGTCAGCCTTAAGTCAGTCAGGTTTGCGGTGTACACAATGGCACTTTCAGCGTCTAACGTTTCGTAGCTGTGTCGTAGATTGACTTCAAAATGCTTACCCAAATTCCAATTAAGTACTGGGCGAGCAAAACGCATTTGACCAACTCGATTGTTAGCTAAGTCTACCTTGTTACCTGTACGTAGATTCAAGCTTGCAAAAAGCCCTGATACCGGTTTGAATTCAAGATACGTCCATAACGTATTTTCGCTGAATAGATCGGTGTTGTTTTCAATACTTAAATCGGCTTTGTTATGTCTAAGGCCGGTCCGTTTTCTGTGTTCAACGCCAAAGTCAAGAAAGCTTTGTAGTGGCCCATCGATTGCGAGGTTAGTTTGTATTTCTTTTTCTAACAAAGTGCCTTTGTCGTTGTGGGTAATATCCCAATCGGTGTACCAGCGGGCTCTATTCCACCAGTGGTTTTTGTCACCATACCAGCGGTATTCAAATCCGGTAAGAAACTTATTGAAATCAACTTGTGATCTAAAACCTAAATCAGTACGAAGGCCGTCATCGTAACTTTGATAATTCGTAAATGCCCGCCAATGCTTTGTATTGTGTTCATAATTGAGAAAGTAACCAACGCCTTGTATTGAATCTTTATGCAAAACGCGCAATACGCTTTCGTTAAAGTCACAATCTTCGTTTTGGACGCAGCGCTGGGCTGGAGGCTCAGTACAGTCGCCTTCATCTCCATCGCAAAGCTCATCTATAAATGCATTACTATATGTGGTTTTTGAGCCGATTATTTGGAGTTTGAATGTATCGGCTTCTGTGGATTGGTACTTACTATCTACACTGAGTACTTGGTTACGATAACCATGACTGTCACGTAATGTGGCGGTGGAGCCTACAGATAATGTGTTGTCCATGTCATAGCGATACCGAAGCGCTGCATTGTTACTGTCTTGCTCTAATGACACCACACTGGAGCCCAAATTTCCTGGCACCATCACATTCAAGTGTTCATCGTTAGTCGCAAAGGCGCCAAAAGTATGACCAGATTTGCTGCCTGATAGCTTGATACCGTAATCGGGGGCTGCGATATTGCGGGTGTGAATAAGGTTTAAATGCGATGAGTAGTAGTCGGCATTATCCAGGAAAAAAGCGCGTTTTTCTGGGAAAAATAAACTGAAGCTATCATTGATGCTTAATTGACCAGTGTCGGCTTCAACTTGGGAAAAGTCTGGGTTAAGCGTTGCATTAAGCGTGGTATCGGGTGTTATGGCCCACTTTAGATCAAGCCCTGGCTCTGTCTTATCATCATCTTTCCATGGTTCTACGCTACTGCCATCAATGTCCCTTGTTTGCGACTTACTTAATATCAAAGAGGGGATCACCGCAATGTTATTACCTTGTTTGGCTTGTTCAAAGCCTGAATATTGTGGCATCTGACAAATCCAGCAATTGTTGGCATGTGAAAGTTGCATATTCGATAAACGCAAGCGCTGATCTCGCGGCAAAAATCGCACAAACTCCATTGCCATTGTTTTAACTTGTTGGCTATCATCGAAGTTGAGCACGCGTAAGGGAATTTCGACTTCAACGGTGTAACCTTTACTATGAATGATACCTGCACTATCCCAAATACCATTCCAAGAATTGTCTTCAGTTTTGGTGAGTTCATTTTCAATGGAATCGATTTGTACACCAAAAGGGTTGATGAAAAATTGATAGGCACTTTTGCTGTTGTTGAAAGAATCTATTTTTATCCCAACAAGGTCATCATTCCAGCCTTTGTCTCTGTCTCTAAAAAAAGCTCTAATTTGTTCGGGGTGGGGATCAGCAGCCTCAAATGCCACAAAAAGAGATTGACCATTTTCGTAAACGTAGGCTGTTGTTTTAACCGGGCTAGGCAAATTTTCTTGTGGCCAAGTAATGTTGTTGATTGATATCTTTTTCGCCAAACGCCAGTGAGGCTCATCTAACTTGCCATCGATTGTTGCCGAGTGTTTTATAAATGGGATAGGCGTGGATGGTATCGCTGAATTTGCGTTAGCGGCCAACGAGAATACAGAGCTTATTGTAAATATTAACTTTTTTATCATTTTTCTGGATTGGATAGCTGTGACTCTAGCACCAATTTTATTAATTTATTGTTTATGTTAATAGAGTATTCGCGACAGGTTACTATTAAACAAGTTAAATGTTCTTAACCTTACTCACAGCGTCTTTTACAACAGTTTACACGAGTTCTAACTCTAATTATGGTAATCACGCATTGAAACGTGATAAAACAACGCATCATTTTAGTTAGAGAATCATTATGTCGTTAATTCTTAAACTTATTGCTGGTATTGTAGGCGGTATCATTGCTGGGTTTTACTTCCCAACATTTATGGTGGAACTGCTGTATACAGCCAAGGTTATTATTGGCCAGCTGATCAGCTTTACTATCCCTTTGATAATTCTGTTTTTCATCGCATCAGGTATTGCGGGGTTACCAAAAGGTTCTGGTCATTTGCTCGGAAAAACCGTGGGTTTTGCCTATGGCTCAACAATCGTAGCGGGTACTTTAGCGGTACTTTTAGTTAATGCATTTATTCCATTCTTTGATGGCGCTATCAGCTATGAAGCTGCAGCCGTAACAGAGCTAAAAGGCTTTATTGACCTTGAGATCCCACCTTTGATGGGCGTAATGACTGCGCTAGCAAGTGCCTTTATTTTTGGTATTGGTATCAGCCAGTTAAATCTTACTGCACTTAAGGATGTGACTGATCAAGGTCGTGATGTGATTGATGCACTGCTCGCTAAAGTGATTATTCCAGCTTTGCCATTTTACATTGCTGGTGTGTTCGCTGAAATGACAGTTGCCGGTACGGTAGTGGATACTTTGAGCACTTTTGGTATTGTACTCGTCGCTGCGATTTTAATGCACTGGCTATGGCTCACTGTGCTTTATGTTGCTACAGGTTTGTTGTTAAAGCGCAGCCCAATTGAGCTTATCAAGAATATGTTACCTGCTTATTTTACGGCGATTGGTACAATGTCGAGTGCGGCAACGATTCCCGTTTCTCTGCGTGCAAGTAAAGCAAATGGTGTAAAAGATGAAGTAGCCAATTTCTCTGTGCCACTTTGTGCAACTATCCATTTGTCAGGCTCGACCATCACTATTGTCACTTGTGCGATGGCTGTTATGTTATTGTCACCGATGATGGAAGTGCCCTCCATTGTGCATATGTTACCGTTCATTTTTATGTTAGGTATTGTGATGATTGCTGCACCAGGTGCTCCAGGTGGAGCCGTGATGTCGGCTTTAGGCCTGTTGACCTCTATGCTTGGATTTAACGAAGCTGCTGTCGCACTCATGATTGCGTTGTACTTAGCACAAGACAGTTTTGGCACGGCTTGTAATGTCACAGGTGATGGGGTGATAGCTTTATGGGTGAATCGTTTTTCTCAACGCGCATAGTATAAAATATTGCACTAAACTCAATGGTAAAATGTGTGTCAAAGGCACGTCATTGCATTGTAAATTTATTACGTTTAAGTGCATGAATATTTATAAATTTATATATTTATATGGTACCCTGAACAAGTTGTTTTTCGGGGCCATATATACATAAGGTAACAGTAAGGGGATGTGCTATTGATTAACGTACTTTTAGTTGATGATCATGAGCTTGTGAGAACAGGCATTAAACGCATATTGGATGATGTGCGTGGCTTCAAAGTGGTCGGTGAGGCTAAAACTGGTGAAGAAGCAGTGACATTTTGTCGCCAGAATGAACCAGATATTGTGTTAATGGATATGAACATGCCAGGTATTGGCGGATTAGAAGCAACGAAGAAAATTTGTCGTTATTGCCCGGATGTAAAAGTGATCGTTTTAACCGTGCATTGTGAAGACCCTTTCCCCAGCAAAGTCATGCAAATTGGTGCTCATGGATATCTCACTAAAGGAGCTGGACCGGATGAAATGATCAATGCGATTCGAGCTGTTAATGCAGGACAGAGATATATTGCACCTGAAATAGCGCAGCAAATAGCCTTAGCACAATTTAGCGGACGTAATGATGAAAATCCGTTTCAAACGCTGTCTGAACGTGAGCTGCAAATAATGCTTATGATCACTAAAGGTGAAAAAGCGCAAGATATTGCAGAACGATTGAATCTGAGCTCGAAAACAGTCAATAGTTACCGTTATCGAATGTTTGAAAAATTGAATGTTGGCGGTGACGTGGAGTTAACACACTTAGCAATTCGTCATAAAATGATAGATATTGATACCACACACTAATCTATCATTTTGATGGCTGTATTCGATCACAAAGCATTTCTCAAAACCCTGAGCACAGAGCCTGGTGTTTATCGCATGTATGACGATGAACACCAGGTTATTTATGTCGGCAAAGCAAAAAATCTAAAGAAACGTGTTTCCAGTTACTTCCGTAGTAATTTGACGGACAGTAAAACGATTGTACTGGTCAGTAATATCCGGCATATCGAAGTCACCTTAACGAACACAGAAACTGAAGCACTGTTACTGGAAAATAACCTGATCAAAAAGTATCAACCTAGATACAATATATTGCTCAGAGATGATAAATCGTATCCTTATATATTTCTCAGTGGTCATAAACATCCTAGACTGGCTTTTCATCGTGGTGCACGCAAAAATAAGGGGGAGTATTTTGGTCCTTTCCCAAGCAGTGCTGCAGTCTCCGAAAGCTTGCGTTTAATGCAAAAGATTTTTCCAGTACGTCAATGTGAAGATGCTTATTATCGTGCGCGTAGTCGTCCATGCTTGCAGTATCAGTTAAAACGCTGTTCTGCGCCTTGCGTAGATAAAGTTACGGATGAAGAATATCAAGATCAAGTTGATATGGTACGTCAATTTCTTAATGGTAAATCGCAACAGGTTATTGCCACTTTAGTTGGAAGAATGGAAACGGCTAGTATGGCATTGAACTTTGAGTTAGCTGCAAAATATCGAGATCAAATCGCCTTATTAAGACAAATGCAAGAGCAGCAATCCGTGGCCGGCAACTTTGCAGAAATGGACGTGATTGGCTTTGTGCAGCAAAATGGCTTATGTGCGATTCATATGCTGATGATCAGAGAGCATAAAGTGCTTGGCACTAAAACCTATTTCCCTAAAGTACCTAAAGACTCTCAAACAGACGAGATCTTAACGTCATTTATTGGTCAATATTACTTAAGTGGTGGGAGTAGTAGCCGCATTGCAAAAGAGATTGTTTTACCTTTTACTTTAGCGGAACAGCAAGAGCTCAGTGACGCATTGAGTGAAGTTGCTGAAAGAAAAGTGCAATTGAAAGCACAAGTGCGCTCAGAGCGTGCTCAGTACTTGGCACTGGCTAATAAAAATGCAGCAAATAGCATTGCAGTAAAACAAAGCGCCCAAGATTCTATTAACAAGCGCTATGCCTTGCTAAAAGACGCGTTGCAACTGAGCGATATTCAACGCATGGAGTGCTTTGACATTAGTCATACAATGGGTGAGAACACGGTGGCTTCATGTGTGGTGTTCGATGCCCAAGGGCCCAACAACAAAGAGTACCGACGCTTCAATGTAACAGGTATCACACCTGGTGATGATTATGCCGCGATGGACTTTGCGTTGAATAAGCGATACGGCAAGCTGCAAGATGAAAGTAAAGTGCCCGATGTTATATTTATTGATGGTGGTAAAGGGCAACTAGGTAGAGCGGAGGCATTTTTTGCCGATTGGTCGCTCGATAAGTTTCCATTGCTTGTCGGGGTTGCAAAAGGCACGAGTCGTAAACCCGGTTTAGAAACCTTGCTGATTGATGGTGGCAGAAGAACCGTTAATCTTGATAGCGATTCGCCGGCACTGCACCTGATCCAACATATCCGAGATGAGTCACACCGTTTTGCTATAGCAGGGCATCGAAATAAAAGGCAAAAGCAGCGCACTCAGTCTGTGCTGGAGGAAATAGAAGGAGTAGGCCACAAGCGTCGTCAAGCGTTATTGAAATACTTAGGGGGGATGCAAGGCGTAAAGTCTGCTAATATCCACCAACTTAAACAAGTACCAGGGATCAGCCCGCAAACGGCTGAAAAGATATTTAATCATTTGCATGACAAAGCTTAAGCATTCATGCGAACATAAAGAAAAAGATCTCACTTAGTAGTTATGTGGAATATTCCAAACACGCTTACAACATTTAGGTTGTTTCTCATTCCTGTATTTGCAGTTTTGTTTTATTTGCCTTATTCATGGGCTTTTTTTGCGGCTGCATTTATTTTCTGGCTAGCTTCTGTGACCGATATTTTAGACGGTTACCTGGCACGCAAGTTAGAACAATCAACGCCATTTGGCGCATTTCTCGATCCTGTTGCTGATAAAGTGATGGTGAGCGTCGCTTTGGTTATTTTGGCGACTTACTATCAAAACTACTTTGTTACTATTGCCGCAGTGGTCATCATTAGTCGTGAAATAGTCATATCCGCACTAAGAGAGTGGATGGCAGAGCTAGGTAAGCGCAATGAAGTGGCGGTTTCATCACTTGGTAAGTTCAAAACTGCAGCACAAATGTTGGCTATTATCGGTTTGATCTGGCAATACGCACCTTGGATGGTGACGCTTAGCTATGTACTTTTGGCAATAGCCACCTTACTGACGGTCACATCTATGCTTGCCTATTTATATGCGGCAAAAGCCGAACTGACTAAATCTTAGCTCTATGTGCCTATATTCAGAGCAGTTTAGATAAATTTTGAACAAACGATTAAAAACATTCATTTTTTATGTTGACGCGTTTCGTAACTTCTGTAGAATGCGTCCGTGTTGAGAGGGCAGCACGCCTTTGAAATTAAAGATTGCGAGTATAGTTCAGCTGGAATTAGAAAGGCGCGACCCGTCTTTATTAGTTTCAACTAAGTAAAGCGCATTTTTGATGCGAGTATAGCTCAGCTGGTAGAGCGCGACCTTGCCAAGGTCGAGGTCACGAGTTCGAACCTCGTTACTCGCTCCAATCTTTAATTAGACCGGCGGAATGGCAGAGTGGCCATGCAGCGGATTGCAAATCCGTCTACCTCGGTTCGACTCCGGGTTCCGCCTCCATTTCTCAACACTCCACATGCGAAAGCAAACCCGATGCCCGGGTGGTGGAATTGGTAGACACAAGGGATTTAAAATCCCTCGCTGGTAACAGCGTGCCGGTTCAAGTCCGGCCCCGGGCACCATTTAGATTAGAGAATATCTCTTTAGATGCGAGTATAGCTCAGCTGGTAGAGCGCGACCTTGCCAAGGTCGAGGTCACGAGTTCGAACCTCGTTACTCGCTCCAATCTAACGCTTTTGTAGACCCGATGCCCGGGTGGTGGAATTGGTAGACACAAGGGATTTAAAATCCCTCGTTGGTAACAACGTGCCGGTTCAAGTCCGGCCCCGGGCACCATTTGATTGCGAGTATAGCTCAGCTGGAATTAGAAAGACGCGACCTGTCTTAAATAGTTTCAACTAAGTAAAAACGCATGTAGTGATGCGAGTATAGCTCAGCTGGTAGAGCGCGACCTTGCCAAGGTCGAGGTCACGAGTTCGAACCTCGTTACTCGCTCCAATCAAATAAGATATCAGGTCAATTTATAAAGTTTGCGAGTATAGCTCAGCTGAAATTAGAAAGACGCGACCTCGTGTTAGTTAATTTCACCTAAGCAAAACGCATTTAGTGATGCGAGTATAGCTCAGCTGGTAGAGCGCGACCTTGCCAAGGTCGAGGTCACGAGTTCGAACCTCGTTACTCGCTCCAAACTTTAGATAATATGGCGGAATGGCAGAGTGGCCATGCAGCGGATTGCAAATCCGTCTACCTCGGTTCGACTCCGGGTTCCGCCTCCATTTATCACTCACTCCACATGCGAAAGCAACCCGAAGCCCGGGTGGTGGAATTGGTAGACACAAGGGATTTAAAATCCCTCGCTGGTAACAGCGTGCCGGTTCAAGTCCGGCCCCGGGCACCATTTCAAAACTCTAAAGCAAAGCCAAAACACGATACCTTAAGCTTGTAAATTGTCGTTTTTAACGTTCGTCCTTGAACCTGAATGTTATTTCTAATGCTAGTGTAAGTCTTACCTTATTCGACAAAAGGGTTTGGCTGTTCAGGTAAATCTGAAGCTGGAACACCTTCTACATACATATTCTTTATTGGCGCACTATGACGTAATGCGACAGTATTTGCTGGGGTATTGGCCAGAAATACGGTTTGAGCACCACTGGTAAAACTATCGTTATGAATACATTGTGGACGGATAGCTAAGGCGCTGCCATCTAGAGGGATCTCAAACATGCTGAAATGATATGTTTGCGTTTCAACACTGCGGTAATAACCATCCTCATGCAGAGTATTCATTCTTCTGCCTAAAAGAATGCGAGACACTGTTTTTCGTCCAAAAGCTGGATCTGTCCCCTGAGCGGGTAGCCAAATGTGTGGGAATGGGTGATGTTCTACAAACAAGCCACCGCCTTTGTGTGCGCCAAACTGATATTCAGTGATGTATTGAGGAAGTTTTTGGTCGTATTGTATGCCCCATAAATCTTGCGTGAAGCCTAGTGCGAATTCTTCTTTTGGTTTGAGTAACTTTCCGCCAAAATAGGCGAGCGTGTCTTCAAACTCTTTTTTTAGGGCATCGGTGGGGCCATAGGTCAGTAGCGGGAAGTTGAGTTCATCGGTGTTACAAATTAGTTGACCGGTACTACCAAAAACATTTGCTGCACCATCTAAGTCAGGGATACCAGCGCCATCTACAGCTGACGTCCAATAGCCATCGACTTCTAAGGCATGCTTTTGAGAAGGGGGAAGCCCTGTACGATCATCATGTAGTTTATTGAGCTCTGTGACCAAATCAGCTTCAGGGTTCATTGGTGCATATTCGCTCTGAACGACTTGGTTTGCACACTCTGGATTGAGGTGTACCAAAGTCCCAGTGCGAATGGGGCCAAATAGGTTAGTCGTCGTTAGTAGTACTTCGCCTTTTACATCACGGTTTAGCACGGCGCCATTAAGAAATTCAAAGTTATTGTTGAGATCCTCATTTGAAATACCTAAATTTTTATTTACGAATTGCCAACGAGGTTCACTTCTTTGCTCTTTTCGATACTGCTCAAGTGTTTCTACACCCAGAAGCGCGGTTTGTTTTGGTGTGACGTGTGACATGTCTCACTCCTTAGACGGTAAGTTTGGTTAAAATGAATTCGCGATTGAACATCAAGCGCTAGGTTAATTAGAGCTTAAAATACCGGGAGTTCAAATTACGTGTTATTACACAGTGCACTATCAAAAAATTCATGTACCACTATTTGGTATTAAAAAGTCCAGACAATATGTAACTGGGTTGCTGATTCATTGTGAGAGGTGCCCATTTTATTGCGCCACACTTGCCATTCGACGCCCAGCATCAAAGTGTTTGCGTTATTACTGAGTGCATGCCCCAAATCCCATTGAAAGGCCATTTGCGCTAATATCCAGTCGTTTACATACACGCCGATTTCATTGCGTCTTGAGCCGATATACTCCGCATGTCCGGTGAAGTAAAATTTTTGGTTTCCTACTTGGTAAGGGTATCCCCAAGCTAAATCTAACATGAAGGTGTTATTGGTTTGTGGTGCGCCTTGTTCTGCGAGGCCTGCGCTATCATCGAAATAGGCTGTCGCGGTCGTGGTCAAATAATCAAATCCAGAAATATCCCAGCTTAATTTTATCCCAGGCAAATATTTCAGCATTTTGGCATCACCCGCTGCGTTATAACCTATCACAAAACCAACATCTTTCAGTCGCCAAAAGTTATATTGCCAATCAAATAGCGCTTTGCCGCTGAATGTGGCATAGCCCTCAGAGTAAAAATCCTTATCGTTGAAGCCGTCTACCACATCATCATCTAAATAATCGACGAAAAAGAATACATCACCATAGTTATTGGACGATGCATGTTGCAGCGATATTACATCGGTCATCGCTTTTTGCTTGGTAAAGGGGTGATCAAATACACCACGATTAATATGAAGCTGAGTTTTACTCCAATTTGCAGCGTGCGATACAGGGGATTGAGTGAGAAGTACTAAGCTGACAAGTACAGCATAACGTGATTTCATCATTACATTTTCCTTGTGCGCAATAATGTAATGAAGTATAGACAAAGCGCCCATAAGGGCGCATTTTTAAATAGATTATGCTGTGTTTCTGCGAACGCAAATTACCGTTATTGCAGTAAAAGCTAAAATAAAGCAGTAAAATGAAGAGGTTGAAACATCCCATGGACTGATCTTAAAGGTGGCACCGAGTAACAATGCTTGCGCACCATAAGGTAGCGAGCCTTGCATAACGCAGGCAAAAATATCGAGCAGGCTTGCTGAGCGTTTGCCTGAGATATTTCCGTCATCAGCCAGCTTTTTAGCGACGGGTCCTGCCACAATAATACTGACGGTGTTATTGGCAATACACAGGTTACTGGTTAGCACAAGAGCAGCGATACCTAGCTGATCGGCCACTTTACGATGCCATTTGGCAATCAAGGCTGTCAGCGTTTGTATTTTCGCAGCTAAGTAGTCTAAACCACCGTTGACACGGATAAACTCAGACAGCCCACCAATGAACATTGACAGTAAAAAGATCTCTTGCATATCGCTAAAGCCTTTGTATACATCTTTAGCGAAGCTACCAACTTCGTAATTGCCCAAAAAGCCCATTGCAGCTGCGAACATGATGCCGCTAAATAAAACAACAAAGACGTTTAGGCCAGCCACGGCTAACACAAGAATAAAAATGTAGGGCAGTACTAAAAGCCAGTCAAAAGGCTTGGTTTCAACGACTTGAGGCTCAGGTGTTAGAAAAACGAGCAAAATAACAGTGAGCAACGCGGCTGGTAATGCAATTTTCAAGTTTTCTCTAAACTTGTCTTTCATTTCACACCCTTGCGTGCGTGTTGCCGCAATGGTGGTGTCTGAAATAATGGATAAATTGTCACCGAACATTGCACCAGAAACGATAGTCCCCGCCATCAGAGCAGGGTCAATGCCCGTTTTTAAAGAAACCGCGTAAGCGATAGGGCCAATAGCGCCAATAGTGCCCATTGATGTGCCCATTGCTGTAGACACAACAGCAGAAATTAAGAAAAGGCCAGGTAATAAAAAAGAAGCTGGGATCAGCGATAGACCCGCATTAACCACGGCATCAACACCACCCGTTGCGCCCGCAACGGCAGAGAAAGCACCCGCAAGTAGGTAAATCAAACACATGGTAATGATGTTGCTGTGGCCAGCACCTTTAATAAAGGTTTCTACACTTTGATTAATGCTTGCTTTATTGAGCACAAAAGCAAGTAAAATTGCTGGCAATATGGCTACAGGTGCAGGCAATTGGTAGAAAGCATAGTCTACGCCTTGCGATTGTAGGTATAGGCCCACACCTAAAAAAAGTGCGACAAAGGTTAGTAACGGCAGTAGCGACAACTTAGCTGCTACCTTGTTTACAGGTGCCTGCATGTAAACCTCATATTAAAGATTGGTTATTTTTATTATGCATTCATTGTTCACACAATTAGATGCATAATTCAAGTGGCAAAAAGGATGTGTGAATGTATAGATGGCTAGATGTTTTGTCAAACTTTATCCATAAAAAAAGCCGCTTTCAGCGGCTTCAGTTAATATTATGCATCTATGCAGGTATATTTATGTTTAGAAATTGTATTGATAAGTCATCGCGAAGCTTCTGCCTCGACCTTTGTGATCATATAGTGCTTCTGGCCCATATTTGGGGCTGTAGAAGTACATTGCACGTTTACCCCATTGTGTAGTGTAGGTTTTATCAAATAGGTTGTTGATAGTAAATTGTACTTGTCCTCGCGCAAGCGGGTAGCTGGCCGTAAAATCAAACAAGGTATAGCCATCGATCTTGCCTTTTGCATCATCCTCTAAATCAAACATAGTTTTGCTTTGCAAGCGCATGTTTAGATCACCCGTTTGCCAACCTAAGTAACTGGTCAATTTTGAACTAGAGGCTTGTGTGACTGCTACTTTTTTCCAATCTCCATTCGAATCTTGAGCTTCTGATGAAATTAAGTGCGTAGAGAGCCCCACACGCCAAGCAGCGCTAATGTCATGATCAATTTGAGCTTCAATACCTTTTGTGCGCGTTTTTGCATCGTTAACTGCGATTAGTAAAGTTTTTCTGTCGTAACTAATTTTATGATCAGAAGTACTATAATAAGCGGCAATTTGCGCACGTAATGCACCATTATTGAAACGCCAGCCCAGCTCCATTGAATCGGTTTTAATGCCCGCTAGCGCAGAGTTGTTAACATCAACTACAGTACCTTCAACCAGAGTTAGGTTATTTGCTTCTGCCTTTTGCTCGTATTTACCTTTACCATAAAACTTGGCGACGTTTGGTAACTCGAAAGCTTCTGCAGAGTTAAACCATATTTGCTGACTTGAACCTAGGTCATATATTAAACCGAAATTAAATAAATCAACGCTGTAATCGGTGTTACCTCCTTTAATCGCCTGCGCTGATGTAACTACGCCTGTGGTCAATGCGATGGCTGCATCTGTGCCAATGAAGTCGTGTACAGTGTTGTCCATGTTCTGTCTGCGATAGCCCGCTGATACAGCTAAACTATCTACAATTTGGTATTGTAGCTGAGCAAATAGGGCGCTGGCGTCCACTTCAAAGCCTGAGTAGCGGTCTACTGCATAGATGGGCTTCATAACTAACCCCCCCGAGCTTTGAGCTATGTCTTTATCATAATAGGTTTGCAGTGAATCAAACTCTTCCTGATCAAAATCAAAGCCGTATGCAAAGTTGAATGCGTCAGTTTTTCCTGAAAGTACAAATTTAAAGCCCTTTGCATCGGTATTTTGCTCAGAACTGGAGAAGTTTGCGATCTTGTCGCCACTTAAACGAGGGCGTGGATAAAAATCAAAGATTTCTTCTCGGGCAAAGGCTTGAATGTTTAGCGTTTGTGATAAAAAGTCGTTATTGACATAGTTTAAATTCAACAATGTACGCTCTGTTTTTGGTGTATGTGTCGAATCTAAGCCTTTGCGAATTTCTACACCTGTCATATCACCAAATAGTGCGTTCGCCTGTGGTCCAAAGTAAAGTCCATGTTCACCATCACTTTTGTTTGTGTACTTGTGAACCATCGCAGAGACTGATTGAGTCTGCGTGAATTTGTGTGATAGAGATACCATTAGATCTAGGCTATCTGTGTATTGCAAGCCGCTTTGCGTAGTATCCATAACGATGGCATCACCATTTCCATCGTATAAAGCATTCACTTTATTGTAAGCAATAGAAATACGGCCTTTCGTTGTGGCATTCGCAAAGCCATAAGCGCCAGCGATTGTGGTATCAAAGTCGTCGTTGCCAGAAAAACCCGAGTGAATACCCACTTTTATGGCGTTATCTTCGTTACCTTGTTTAGTTATGATGTTGATTACACCACCAGTACTGCCGCCGCCATAAATAGCTGTGGCGCCGGATAATACTTCGACACGTGCGATGTTAAATGGGTCAATTGCATCAAGGTGACGGCTAATGCCACGTGATGAATTCAAGGAAACTCCATCGATCATCACCACCATTTGTCGACCACGCATGTTTTGTCCGTAATTGGTTCGGGTCGTGCTAGCAAGGTCTAAACTGGGAACAAGTTGTGCTAAGGAGGTTTTAAAGTCGTGTCCTGCATTGATTTGAGATTGTAGTTCTTCAAGGTCAACAAGCCATACGGTACCTGCAATGTCCGAGATGCTTTGCTCAGAGCGATTAGCAGTCACCAAAATATGTTCGTGTTCAGAAGTGGCACTCGTATTGTTTGCCAAAGCAGTCATGGGGTTAAATACACATAAAAGGCTTGAAGTGATTAAGGTTAAGGTCGTTTTTTTCATATCTATGCTTTTAAACTACTTATTTAAATTGAAGGTGGCGTTGGTCATGTCTAATCGATGAAATTCTGCGTTTCATTGCGGTAGAACATACGGTTCCTGCTAGATGAATTTTTTAAGCTTGTACAAAATGCTTCGGTCCGCTCAATTGAGCTCGAAAGCTCATTAGGTTCCATTTTAAGTATAATTTCATTTATGCGAATGATAATGAATTTCATTATCGTGTCAATTTTTTTCCCTTTGGGTCATGGGGTTATGATTAAGGAGTTTTTAGCTTTATCATAAAATATGTGCTTTTTCGGAAGCGGCGCCTTTAGTTTTACGCTGATGGTGACTTTGATAATTTGAATTTGTGGAGTTGGCGATAAGCATATGGGTTGTTGATTTTGCTTGGTACCTCAGTGCCTGAGGTCTTTAACCGAATCTGTACCAAGGGCATGGTATATAAATTTTTTATTGATGATTTATGGGCTCAAAATCTGTATAAACACAAGAAATTTGAATGGGGAAAGTTATGACTAAAATCGCAATTTTTGGTGCCAATGGGCGAATGGGTAAAGTGTTATGTGAAGCAGCACTCGTTTCATCTGAGACAAATCTAGCTGCAGCGTATGTACGTGAAGGACATGATTTGGTGGGTAGTAAAGTACAGCATTTTATCACGCAAGGTCACACTGATGTGGCGTTTTCAACGGAGTCGGTGATTGCTGATGATGTAGATGTCGCGATCGACTTTACTCTCCCTGCTGGTATGAAAAAGCATTTAGCGACGGCGCTTGAGCGAAAAATACCTCTAGTGATAGGCACGACCGGATTAACCGTTGAAGATATGTCTGAGTTAAAGCAAGCTGCAACACAGATCCCAATTGTCTTTTCTCGAAATTTCTCAGTTGGCATTAACTTATTAGAGAACCTAGTTAAGCAAGCTGCGACAACGCTGGGCGATGATGTTGATATTGAAGTGTTTGAATTACATCACAAGCACAAAATTGATGCACCGTCGGGCACCGCTTTAATGATTGGTGAGGCGATTGCTGAGGCAAAAGGTTGGGATCACGACGAAGTTGCAAAATTTGACCGCAGTCAAGATGAACATGAAAAGTCGCAAAAAGAGATTGGCTATTCGGTTATGCGCGGTGGTGACATAGTAGGTGAACATACAGCTTACTTTGCTACAGAAGGCGAAAGGTTTGAATTAACACATAAAGCGAGCTCTAAAATGACCTTCGCTAAAGGAGCTGTAAGGGCTGCGAAGTGGTTGAGAAATAAACCAAATGGACTTTATGACATGCAAGATGTGCTTGGTTTTAGGGAGTAAACGTGTTTTTTTGGCGCTTTCGTGATTTATTTTTATAAAAGACACTATTTTTAATGTTTTTGTGTCTTTGGTTAGACGAATCTATCAAATTGCTGTAGACTATAACGAATTTGCCAAAAATTAATAACTGCGTGTTACCAAGCGCTTTGTGAACGGGATGAAAAGCGTAAAAGCTTGCTCCCGTTTTTTACCATTAGGAGGTTAACTTGACTAAATCCGCTCTGTTAGTCCTAGAAGACGGCACGGTGTTTCGCGGTACTGCCATCGGTGCTGACGGTATGTCAGTCGGTGAAGTAGTATTCAATACGTCTATGACTGGTTATCAAGAAATTTTGACAGATCCATCATACGCGGAACAGATCGTAACTTTGACTTACCCGCACATCGGTAATACTGGCACTAACAGTGAAGACGAAGAAGCGGACCAGATCTGGGCGAAGGGCCTAGTGATCCGTGATTTGCCTTTACTAGCCAGTAATTTCCGTAACGAGCAATCATTAAGTGATTACCTAAAAGCTCGCAATATCCTTGGTATTGCTGACATTGATACTCGCAAACTAACACGTATTTTACGTGATAAAGGGGCGCAAAACGGGTGTATTATCGCGGGCGACTCGCTTGACGAGCAACAAGCTTTGGAAGCGGCACAAGCTTTTCCAGGTTTGAAAGGCATGGATTTAGCCAAAGTAGTATGTACAAAAGAGTTGTACTCATTTAAAGAATCAAGTTGGACACTTGGACAAGGTTATAAAACCTTAACGGCAGAAGAAGAAAAGTTCCACGTTGTTGCATATGACTTTGGTGTAAAGAAAAACATCTTACGGATGCTTGTCGATCGTGGCTGTAAATTAACCGTAGTGCCTGCAGAAACCTCCGCTGCAGACGTGTTGGCACTGAATCCTGACGGTATCTTCCTATCAAATGGCCCTGGCGATCCAGAGCCGTGTACCTATGCAATTGAAGCAATTAAATCATTCCTTGAAACCGATACGCCTATCTTCGGTATTTGTTTAGGTCACCAGCTATTGGCTTTAGCATCTGGCGCGAAAACTGTAAAAATGAAGTTTGGTCACCATGGTGGCAACCACCCGGTAAAAGACTTAGAGCGTAATGTTGTGATGATCACTGCGCAAAACCATGGTTTCGCGGCGGATGAAGATAGCTTACCTGCTAACTTACGTGCTACGCATAAGTCACTATTCGACGGAACACTGCAAGGTATTCACCGTACCGATAAACCTGCATTTAGTTTCCAAGGTCACCCAGAAGCAAGCCCAGGTCCGCACGACGCGGCGCCACTGTTTGACCATTTCATCGACCTAATGCAATCGCGTAAAGCCTAATTGAGAGTGGAGTTATAATGCCAAAACGTACTGATATTCAAAGCATTCTTATCTTAGGCGCAGGCCCGATCGTGATCGGCCAAGCGTGTGAATTCGACTACTCAGGTGCGCAAGCGTGTAAAGCACTAAGAGAAGAAGGCTATCGAGTTATCCTTGTTAACTCTAACCCTGCAACAATTATGACCGACCCAGAAATGGCAGATGCGACGTACATCGAGCCAATTCACTGGGAAGTTGTTGAAAAAATTATTGAAAAAGAAAAGCCAGATGCAGTACTACCAACTATGGGTGGTCAAACTGCATTAAACTGTGCGCTAGACTTAGATAAGCACGGTGTGTTGGCAAAACACGGCGTTGAGCTGATTGGCGCAACAGCTGATGCAATCGACAAGGCTGAAAACCGCGAGCGTTTTGACGCGGCTATGAAGAACATTGGCCTTGAGTGTCCTCGCGCTGAAATCGCACACTCAATGGATGAAGCGCATGATGTACTTTCTCGCATCGGCTTCCCATGTATTATTCGTCCGTCATTTACGATGGGTGGTACTGGTGGTGGTGTTGCTTATAACCAAGAAGAATTCGACGAGATCTGTGCACGAGGTCTAGATCTTTCGCCTACCAGTGAGCTTTTAATTGACGAGAGCTTAATCGGTTGGAAAGAGTACGAGATGGAAGTAGTTCGTGATAAAAACGATAACTGCATCATCGTCTGTTCAATTGAAAACTTTGACCCAATGGGTGTACACACAGGTGACTCAATCACGGTTGCGCCTGCACAAACGTTAACTGATAAGGAATACCAAATCATGCGTAACGCCTCGATGGCTGTTTTGCGTGAAATTGGTGTAGAAACAGGTGGTTCAAACGTTCAGTTTGGTGTAAACCCAGATGATGGCCGTATGGTTATCATTGAGATGAACCCTCGTGTATCGCGCTCTTCGGCACTTGCTTCGAAAGCAACAGGCTTTCCAATTGCAAAAATTGCTGCAAAGTTGGCGGTTGGTTACACGCTTGATGAGCTCCAAAATGACATTACCGGTGGTGCAACACCAGCGTCATTTGAGCCGTCAATTGATTACGTTGTGACGAAGATCCCGCGCTTTAATTTCGAGAAATTTGCCGGTGCAAATGACCGCTTAACAACGCAGATGAAGTCTGTGGGTGAAGTGATGGCGATTGGTCGTAACCAGCAAGAATCACTTCATAAAGCATTACGCGGCTTAGAAGTGGGTGCAACGGGCTTTAACCCAATTGTTGCACTGGATGACCCGAAAGCAAGAGAAACCATCATTCGCGAACTTCGTGAACCTGGTGCTGAGCGTATTTGGTACGTTGCAGATGCAATGCGTCATGGTATGAGCGTTGAAGAAGTATTTGAATTTACTAAGATTGACCGTTGGTACCTAGTTCAAATCGAAGACATCATCAAAGATGAAGCGACCATTGCTGAAGTGGGCCTTGCGGGTCTTAACAAAGACTTCTTGCGCCGCTTGAAGCGTAAAGGTTTTGCCGATGCACGCATCGCTGAAATTGCAGGTGTGTCTGAAAAAGAAATTCGTAAAAAGCGTCACCAACTAAACATTGTGCCAGTGTACAAGCGTGTTGATACGTGCGCGGCAGAGTTTAGCTCCGATACAGCTTACATGTATTCAACTTACGATGAAGAGTGTGAAGCAAATCCATCTGACAAAGACAAGATCATGGTTATTGGTGGTGGCCCGAACCGTATCGGTCAGGGTATTGAATTCGATTACTGTTGTGTACACGCAGCGCTGGCAATGCGTGAAGACGGTTACGAAACCATCATGGTGAACTGTAACCCAGAGACAGTATCAACAGACTATGATACTTCTGACAGATTATTCTTTGAACCAATCACCCTTGAAGACGTATTAGAAATCGTACGTGTTGAAAAGCCAAAAGGCGTGATTGTTCAGTACGGTGGTCAAACACCGCTTAAACTTGCTCGTGCACTTGAAGCGAATGGTGTGCCAATCATTGGTACTTCACCGGATGCAATCGACCGTGCTGAAGACCGTGAGCGCTTCCAGCAAATGGTTGAGCGTTTGAACTTACTTCAGCCTGAAAACGCAACCGTTACTTCACTTGAAGAAGCGGTAGCTAAATCGCAAGAAATTGGCTTCCCACTGGTTGTACGCCCTTCATACGTACTGGGTGGTCGTGCGATGGAAATCGTGTATGACGAAGACGATTTACGCCGTTATATGACGGAAGCTGTATCGGCCTCAAATGAAGCGCCAGTGCTACTGGACCGTTTCCTAGACGATGCAATCGAAGTGGACGTTGACGCGATTTGTGACGGTGAACAAGTTATCATCGGCGGTATTATGGAACACATCGAGCAAGCAGGTGTTCACTCAGGTGACTCAGCATGTTCATTGCCAGCGCACTCATTATCTGAAGACATTCAAAATGTGATGCGCAAGCAAGTGACAGACATGGCGCTTGAGCTTGGCGTTGTAGGCTTGATGAATACCCAGTTTGCGGTAAAAGATGGTCAGGTATACCTAATCGAAGTTAACCCACGTGCGGCACGTACGGTTCCATTCGTATCGAAAGCGACCGGTGTAGCGCTAGCGAAAGTTGCAGCGCGTTGTATGGCGGGTCAATCATTGGCAAGCCAAGGCGTGACAGCGGAAGTTATTCCACCTTATTACAGCGTGAAAGAAGTTGTATTGCCTTTTGCTAAGTTCCAAGGTGTTGATCCACTTCGTGGCCCAGAGATGCGTTCTACGGGTGAAGTAATGGGTGTTGGTGAAAACTTCGCCGATGCGTTCGCAAAAGCCCAATTAGGTGCAGGTAACGCTTTACCACGCGGTGGTCGCGCGCTACTATCTGTGCGTAATGGTGACAAGTCACGTATCGTTGAACTTGCTAAAATCATGAAAGAGATTGGTTTTGAGCTAGATGCAACGAATGGTACTGCCAAAGCGCTAGAAGAAGCGGGCATTGAAGTACGCCGTGTAAACAAGGTATATGAAGGCCGTCCTCACATTCTTGATAGAATCAAAAATGGTGAGTACAGCTACATAGTAAATACCACTGAAGGTCGCCAAGCGATCGAAGATTCGAAGGTGTTGCGTCGTGGTGCATTGCAGCATAAGACAAACTATACCACCACGCTAAATGCAGCGTTTGCTAACTGTATCGCCCACGCGGCAGATGACAGAGGCACAGTAAATTCTGTACAAGAGCTACACCAACGATTGAACTAAGGACTAACGCCAAGGCCATTCGGTCTTGGTACCAAGTGAGACAGTTATGCAATCAATTCCGATGACAGTACGAGGCGAGCAGTTGCTTCGTGAAGAACTTAACCATTTAAAATCGGTTGTTCGCCCTAAAATTGTTGCCGATATCGCCGAAGCGCGTGAACACGGTGACTTAAAAGAGAACGCTGAATACCATGCAGCGCGTGAACAACAAGGCTTTTGTGAAGGTCGTATCCAAGAGATTGAAGCTAAGCTTTCAACCTCTCAGGTGATCGACGTAACCAAAATGCAAAACAACGGCAAAGTGATTTTTGGTTCAACAGTGACTATTTGTAATGTAGACACGGACGAAGAAGTAAAATATCGCATTGTTGGTGATGATGAAGCAGACATTAAAAGCAACTTAATCTCTGTGAATTCGCCAATTGCCCGTGGTTTAATTGGTAAAGAGTTAGACGATACAGCGAATATTCAAACGCCGAATGGCACTGTAGAGTATGAAATCATCGAAGTTGAGTATATCTAACTTACTCATTTCTTAGATAAAAACCGAGCTTTTGCTCGGTTTTTTTATGCCCGTTTATTATCAAAACTCAGCCTACCGCGTATCTAAGTTAACGAGTAGGTGCCCTAGTTTTTAGAAACGGCATTTGGGGATGAATTCACAAACTTTCACGATAAAAGACACTTTGTCTTGACCAAGTTTGCACTTTGTGTGAATTTAAGAAACAGACATATTATGTCTTTTTATCCCATTGCTTGATTAAATATTCACCCAGCAAAGCGGTAACTAACTTTATCTAGCAATGTGAGAAATTATCAGTAAAATTCTTAGTCCCTCACAATGTATAGTGAGTGAATGAGATGGAACTAGGAATATAAATTTATGGACTATATCAATACCGCTTTTACCTTTCCCACGGTTGTTTTTAGCGTTCTACTAATTATTATCCTGTTTTTTTGGCTAATCACTTTGTTTGGTTTTGCCGACATTGATTTGCTTGACGGCGATGTAGAACTAGATGTTGAAGCAACAGATGGAGACGCTAATACGTCAAACTCCGTATTCAAATTTGGTTTTGGCGATTTACCAATAACGGTATCACTGTCTTTGGTTATAATGCTTAGCTGGTTGGTGAGCATTTATATACATGCGCTGTTTTCTTATCTGCTAGGCGATGGCATTGTTTTCTATTTAGTCGGTGCAGGGATGATAGGTGCGAGTGTATTTATTGCTTTACCATTGGCCGCAATCTTTGCAAGGCCTTTGCGTCGCTTTTTTGATAGTAAAGAAACCGCCAGTAAAAATGACATGCTCGGTATGGAGTGTGTTATTGCTACATCCAAAGTGACGAATTCATTTGGCCAAGCGCGAGTGACCTTCCAAGGTGCTGAACAGCTGATAGAAGTGAGAGTTGATGATGATCAGAGCGCTTTTACGCTTGGCGATACAGCACTTCTCATTGAACACAACAAAGACACACACAGTTACGTTATTGCTGCCAAGCCTTGGTAATGTGAACGAATTTCGACAATAAATAATTTAGTTAGGATTAAAACATGGACTTTATAAGTAATTTAACGCCAGTTTTTACCATAGCAGGGATCGCGTTATTAGTGATTTTTGCCATCGTACTTATGATTGGAAAGTTCTATCGCAAGGTAGATCAAGGTCAGGCACTAATCATCAATAAAATGAAAAATGAGCCGGATGTGACCACCACAGGTGGCATCGTTTATCCCGTCATTCACAAAATGGAAGTGATGGATATATCTACTAAGCGTATGGTGCTGGAGCGACGTGATAAAGGAGGCCTAATTTGTAAAGACAATATCCGTGCCGATATCGCGATTACCTTTTACATTCGTGTTAACGAGAACAAAGAAGACATTTTACGTGTTGCAAAGCAAGTGGGCTGTGCACGTGCCTCAGAGCCTGAAACACTACAAGAGCTTTTTGAAGCGAAGTTTTCTGAAGCTCTTAAAACAGTGGGTAAACAGCTTAACTTTGTAGAGTTATTTACGCATCGCAATGAATTTAGAGACAAAATCAAAGAAGTAATTGGTCAGGACTTGTCAGGTTATACCCTTGAAGATGTGGCGATTGATTACTTAGAGCAAACTTCTTTAACGAAACTTGACCCGCAGAATATTCTAGATGCGGAAGGCATTCGTCGTATTACTGAAATGACAGCTGAGCAAAACGTGTCGACGAATCAGCTTAAGTGCGATGAAAAAGCAAAAATTGAAATTCAAAATCAAGCGGCGACAGAAAAGACGCTCGAAATTGAACGTCAAAAAGAAGATGCCATGGCGCGCCAAAAGCGTGAAATTGAAACCGTTAAAGCGCGAGAGCATGCAGAGGCTGAGCGTGTTCGCCAAGAAGAGCGATTAAAGGCTGAGCAAGCGCGCCTTGAAACAGAGCAAGCTATCGAAATTGCAGAGCAAAACAAGCAGCGTGAGTTGGATATTGCAGAGCAAAACCGTTTACGTGTGTTAGCCATTGAAGAAGAAAAAGTGGCGCGCTCTAGAGAAATTGAAGTGATAGAACGTGAACGCGAAACTGACATCTTGCGCATTAACAAAGAAAAGGCGTTAGAAGTTGAGCGTAAAGAAATTGCTGATGTGATGCGTGACCGTGTGATGGTTGAAAAGACCGTGACCGAAGAGCAAGAGCGTATTAAAGATGTGCAAGTGGTTGCAGCTGCGGAACGTGACAAGCAAGCGTTAATCATACGTGCTAAAGCCGAAGCGGAAGAAGCATTAGTTAAAGACATTGAAGCAGCTAAAGCACAAGAGCAAGCAGCAGAGTTTAAAGCCCGTGAGCTTGAGAAAATGGCAGAAGTTGAACTGCGCATAGCAAATCAAAAAGCCGAGTCTAAGAAGATCCTAGCGCAAGCAGAGCAAGCTGAAACAGCAGCGAAAGGCTTAGCGGAAGCGGATGTGATCAAAGCGAAAGCTGAGGCAAATGCCGCGCATGGTGACACAGAAGCGCAAGTGCTACGTAAGAAGCTTGAAGCAGAAGCGCAAGGTAAACGAGAGATTGGCTTGGCGGATGCACAAGTTCAAACGGCCATGGCTGAGGCGGTTGAGAAACAAGGTGAAGCAGAAGCCGCTGCACTAGAGCGTAGAATGTCGGCTGAAGCGAAAGGCTTAGAGGAAAAACTCAATGCCTTGAATGCAATGAATCAAGAAGCCCGTGACTACGAGAGCTTTACGATGCAGTTGAATCAACAAAGGGAGCTAACACTTGCTCAGATCAGTGCAAATAAAGACATTGCTGAACATCAAGCACAAGTGCTAAGCAACGCGTTGAGCAATGCCGATATTAATATCATGGGTGGTGATGGCCAGTTCTTAAAGCAATTTATGGGTGCAATCACCTTAGGTAAATCGATAGATGGTCTAGTAGATGAAAGTGACACAGTACAAAAAGTCTTTAAGGACCATTTGTCAGGTGAGCGCAACTTCATCGAAGATATGAAAGGCTTACTAGCGGGAGCCAACGGCTCTGCTGAAACGCTGAAAAATATCAATATGAGTAAGTTATTAAGTCAACTTGCCAATAACACCACCGATGCAGAAAAAAGCCAATTGATGAATCTAATTAAATCTAACATGGGCTCTACCAATGGTGCAGAACCAATCGAAGTAAAAGAGTAAATCTGCAACTATCTCGACCAGCCACCTAATTCATTAGGTGGCAACACGCCAATCAACTCATGACTAATTGACGACAGGAATGTATTAATGACGGACGCAACGCAACAACAAGCCCTTGAACAAGGCTCTTACGAATTGATCAAACGGCGCCTAAGTAACTTTGGTTCTGAGCTAAAAACGCACGTAGATGAGCTGAACAAACAGCGCGTAGCCGAATTTGGCAATAGTGAATTAAAAGTGGCGGGTAGGGTACGCGTGCGTACAGAGCATAATTGTATTCCGCGAGATATCGTGATTGTTGGCGATAAAGTCATTTTTGCTTACAACGTATTTATTGGCTTAAAGAAAAACATCCATATCAGCGATGTGTTTAGCGTTCATAAATTAGTGTCACAGGAAGAACATTTTGAAATTGAGCCATATCCTCATGAGACTCGTTTTTTAACCGATGCACGGTTCTTGAGAGACTTTGAGGAGCTTTATACATATTACAAAGAAGCGAAGCTTCAGCATTTATATCAGCATAATGGCAAGTTATTCGCGTTGTTTCAAATTGGCGAAAAGCTGAGCGATGTCAAAGTGTTTCGTTGGCAAATAGACCCAGATAATACCATTAACTACATTGATAATCGTGGTGAGAGAGACATTCAAACAGGCCAAGACTATGACTTTGAATGGCTACAGACAGATAGATCTCATCATGTGGAAGGCCGTTTTCCTCACGTGAACCTCGCCGACAAAGTTTTTGTCGAAACGTTAGGCGGCAACCTGACCATCAAAGTAGAAAATAATACTGAAGACGGTGAAGGGGTTTATCAAGAGCCTGTTGAAGACAAAAACCAATCCTTAGCAGATTGCGCCATTGAATACGCATTGCTAGGCGATCTTGTACTGCTCAAGGTATTACCCTATCGAGAAAAAGTATGGCGGTATTTTATTTTTAATAGCCGCTCTAACCAGGTTTTGCGTCAAGACGCGATTGGTGATGCGTGTGTGAGTTTACCTGACGATCACGGTATTATTTATCCTGGTGGCTACTATCTACAATCTGGCCAAACACGTTATTTTGAGGATAAAACCGACAACTTAGAGTTTCATCGTCAGATAAAGTCTCCAAATGGAGAAGACGTACTGTATGTATTTTACGAGCCACACGAGGGCCGCTATGCGCTGTACGCCTATAACTTAATAGAGAAAAATCTCCAAAACCCAATTTATTGCCATGGTTATGGCTTGTATGACGATGGCACTGCGCTTACATTCAAAGCTGACAATGAAGCGCCAGAGCGCATTCACCCAATTCAAATTTGGCATAGTGCATTTGTATCCGCGGAATTTGCCGCCAATGCACCAGCAGCCACGTCAATGTTAGGCAAGATAGGCAATCCAGATTTGGTTAGGGGCCTTTCAGATCTTTACAGTGTGCACAAAGCAATTAATGAGCAAAATCCCAGTGCCTATCACTATGAAGATTTGATTTCTTTATCACGGAATATTTTCGACAGATATCATTGGCTCAGTGAAGACGCATTTTCTCTCATTCAACAAACGCTTCATCAGATATTTGAAACTTCAGAGCAAGTTCTTGATGAGTTTGAAAAAATATCTGAGATCCGAGATAAAGCCAAACAAGCCGTCGTAAATATAGAAAACGAATATCAAACGGTGAGTCGCGAAATACGCCCAGATAGTTTTAAAGAGGCGACACAGTTTGTTGCTGGGTTAGATGCACTCAAGCTGTTAACAGGCAAGGTGATTGGCCTTGAAGACGTTAAATTTATCGATATCAGCGCGTTAAATACCATTAAATCAGGTATCAGTGCGCAACTAGAATCCCTAAGCTTGGCAACCGCCAAGTTTTTACAAAACGATGAAGCATTACAGCCTTATCATCAAAAGCTTGCTGAACTTGAGCAGCTGAGTGAACAAAGCGACAGTGTGACTGAGCTAAAACAGTATGTATCTGAGTTGGACGAGCAAAGCGTAGAGTTAGACTTGCTCAACCACACCATGCTTGATTTAGAAATCGAAGACAGTCGCGTACGCACCAAAATCTTAGAGGACATCAGCGCAGTTTATGCTTTGGTTAATCGAGCAAAAGCCAATATTCAAATAAAACAAAAAAGCCTTGGCAGTGTCGAAGCAAAAGCTGAGTTTGCTGCACGCTTTAAGCTCTTTTCACAAAGCATTACCAATGGCTTAAACAATGCAAAAACACCACAAGCCTGTGACGAGCAACTATCTCGATTGCTTATCCAATTGGAAGAATTAGAGTCTCAGTTTAGTGATTTTGACGAGTTTTTAGCTGAGATTGTCGCTAAACGTGATGATGTATATGAAAGTTTCGAAGCGCATAAACAAAGCTTGAACGACCAAAGCCAGCGTAGAGCGCTTAACCTTGCAAATGCCGCTGAGCGTATATTGCAAGGGGTGACGCGCCGTGCGCAAAGCTTTAACGAATTGGATGAGTTAAACACTTATTTTGCTGCTGATCCGATGATAAGCAAACTGCGTTCGCTGACCGACGAGCTCAAAGCATTGGGGAACGAAGTTCGCGCCGAAGATATTCAAGCCAAACTCAAAGCCTGCAAAGATCAAGGCATACGTTCACTGCGTGATAAGCAAGATATCTATACCGATGGTGGTAACACCGTGAGCATCGGTAAACACGCATTTAGCGTGAATAAGCAAGTACTTGATTTAACTCTGCTGCCGCGTGACGAGCAACTAATGCTGCATCTGACAGGCACAGATTATTTTGAGCCAATTGATGACCAAGCAGCGTTAGAGACTTTAGAGGCGACGCGCCATTTATGGCAGCAAACATTGGTTTCCGAAAGTGATGAAGTGTATCGTGGCGAATATCTTGCGGCACAAATTCTAGCTACAGCGAACAACTCTGATAATACTCTTACCTTTAAAGACTTATTGGATGCGCTTGAGCAAGGTGAGTTGTTGCGTTTGGTGCAGAAGTTTGCTGAACCACGTTATCAAGAAGGCTACGAAAAGGGCATTCATGATCATGACGCTTGTGCAATTTTAACGGTACTTCTAGAGCAGAAAAAACATTTAGATTTATTGATATATCCGGCTAGCTGCCGAGTTGTTGCGCAACTGTATATACTGCAATTGTGTGAGAACACCTTCAAAACACTTTGTCACCAAGCGCGTAATGCTTTATTGATGGAGCAACATTTTTCCTCGGGCGATTTTATTAACTCACTTTGCAGTCAGTTTGAAAAATACATCAATGAATTTTTGGCAAACTTGCCTAGTTATATTCCTCTATTGACGGACTTTAGTTCGACATTGACTGCCGAGTACTTAGCCCATGAACTAGCGGTACAACCTGAGGATGGCAAACCATGCTTTGCCCTGATGGCCAGTGCGAAAGAATACGCTGAAAAGTTTGCCAACGAAGCAAAAGTAAAAGGCTTTGAAATGCAATTAGCAAGTGCTTGTGAAGCGCTAACAGATATTGATCAACAAGCCGTTCTTTACTTTAACTGGATAAGTGCCTTTGCTAAACAGCAACAAATCAGTGCTCATATTAGAACTGAAGCGGCTAACTACGCTTTATTAACGCATCTTAAATGCGCGCAATTTAGAACGTTAACAACTAATGTAACGCATCAAGTCGAAAGCCTAATGGGGCAGCATCGCCTTATTGAGTCGCAGATTCTGCCAGTTGATTTCGCCGAATTTAATGCCCGTACATCGCAATATATTACCCAGCAAGTCCCCGCGTTTGAGCGTTACCACCAACTAAGAAGCAAGATACTAGCTGAGCAAAAACAGCGTTTACAGCTAGATGAATTTAAAGCCAGACCACTGAGCTCTTTTGTACGAAACCAATTGATTGATAAAGTTTACTTCCCATTAATTGGCGATAACTTAGCAAAGCAAATTGGCTCATCAGGAAAAAACAAACGCACCGACTTAATGGGCATGTTGTTACTGATTTCACCACCGGGTTACGGTAAAACTACATTAATTGAGTATGTTGCCAACCGCTTGGGTTTGACGTTTGTGAAAGTAAATTGCCCATCTATCGGCCATGATCAAGTGTCACTAGACCCTGCACAGGCAATCAATGCAACGGCAGCCAAAGAGATCTTAAAAATTAATCAAAGCTTTGAGATGGGTAATAACGTGATGCTGTACTTGGATGATATTCAGCATACCAATCCCGAGTTTTTGCAAAAGTTCATTTCATTGTGTGATGGCTCGCGTCGTATTGACGGGGTATGGAACGGGCAAAGTAAAACCTATGATTTACGAGGCAAAAAGTTTGCTGTAGTAATGGCCGGTAACCCGTATACCGAGTCGGGTGAGAGCTTCAAAATTCCAGATATGTTGGCCAACCGCGCTGATATTTATAACTTGGGCGATACATTGGCAGGGTGTGAGCAGGAATTTGCCATGAGCTTTATTGAAAACAGCTTAACGTCAAATCGCGTACTTGCCCCTTTGGCAAATCGTAATATGCAAGACTTGTATAAGCTTATCCGCATAGTAGAAGGAGAAGATATTTCACTTAATGAGTTGGAATATGGTTATTCTCAAGCGGAAGCAAACGAGATCACGTCGGTACTACGCAAATTAATGTGGTTAAGAGACACCGTGCTAAAAGTAAATGCACAGTACATAGCATCGGCAGCGCAAGATGACAAGTACCGAGAGGAGCCGCCATTTAAGCTACAAGGTAGCTATCGCAACATGAATAAGTTGACGGAAAAAGTCGTTGCCGCGATGAACGACCAAGAGCTCGAAAACTTGCTGCAAGATCACTACCGGGGGGAGGCGCAAACACTTAGCAAGGGCAGTGAAGAGAACTTGTTAAAATTAGCCGAATTACGCGGTACGTTGAGCGAGCAAGAGCAACAACGTTGGGCGCAAATCAAACAAGAATACCGTCGTGCCAATAAGTTAGACAGCACTGGTAGCCCTGTCATGATGGCTGTCGAGCAGCTTGGGCTAGTATATGACGCGCTCAGTGGAATTGCCAATAAATTGAGCAAAACTAATCTCAGTCATGACTATACTCAGCAGTTAGCGCAATGGATAGGTCGTTCGAATAGCAATGAAATCGCTGAAAAACTGGATGAACTTAATCGTACTTTGGCGAGTGAGTTGAACGCAGCGCCTTACCAAAGTGGGTTTGATAAGTTAGCGGCGTCTATTGAATTAAATACGCAAACACTGAGCCAAAGTAGCCAACGGCAAGCGGGTGCGATTGACTCGATCAGTAAATCAGTTGAAGCAACATCAAAGTACAAAGAACAAACAATGGAAAAAGCGCTTAAAGCGCAAAATGAGACATTAAGGAAGTCTGTAAAGTTGTATATTCACTTACTGAGCCAGAGTATGGATAAGTTGGCAAATGCCTTGACAAGTCAAGATATTAAGGGAGAACTACAAGGGCTCGCAAAGGATATTCACTCTTTGATGGAAAGCGCTTCACATTTGGCGCAGCAACCTGTCGAAAATAAGGCGACTGTAGAGGCATTGGGCACGATTTCTAATGTATTGGCGCAACTTACGCATGTGCAAGAGCAAAGAATATCTGCTCAACATGCAAATGCGCAGCGCTCAGGTGTTGACGATGAACAACTCTCTAATATGCTAAACGCCATTGTGAGTGAAAAAGTAAGTAAAGCAAACATGCATCCTGAGCCTCGTGCTGTGGATTGTCAAACTAACACTGAGGTGAAGGCGAAAGGGCATAGTGAGGAAATTGAATCTTTGTTACCTAAACAACCCTTGCCATAATATCACTAGATTAGGTGCAAAAGTGAAGGATCAAAATGATAAGAAATGTTGCCAAAGTAAGTAACTTTCGTTGGGTGTTGATCATGCTCGCCCTGATGTGGCTGGTACATATAGTGGGCTCGGTGATCCCGGTGCCTACTCATGTCTTGGGCTTAGTACCGCAAAGTACATCTCATCTTTTGTCGGTGGTTACTTATCCTTTTTTACATGGAGATTGGCAGCACTTAATTGGCAATACGTTAGGGTTATTGATCAGTGGCTATTTGGCGAGTCAACTCCCATGCTTTAAACGCTCTACCGTGGTGATATTTTTACTCACGGGTATTTTAGTTTGGCTCTTTGCAAGCCACGCTATTCATGTGGGGGCATCGGGTATAGTAATGGGGTATTTTGGCTTCATCATGGGTAGCGCCATTTTTAGACGCAATTTATGGAGCTTTTTTATTGCGCTCGTACTGCTGGCTGTTACACAGTATTTTCAAATTAACCTATTGGGTACTTTATTTTCTTTCGGTGAGAACATCAGTGCATCGAGCCATTTATTTGGTTTTATTAGCGGTGGTGTTGCTGCTTATTTGTTTAAGAATAAGGGCGTATCTTACGAAAAATCTCGTGTTAGATAAATGGCTAAGTACGAGTAACATGTTTGATGAGTAAGGCAAGGTGTTAAAGTTAATTATTAAGCCGTTAGAATGGCATTTGTTATTCTTTGCTTTTTTGTGTGTTGCTTGGCTATATCTGACGATGATTGTTTGCCCTGCCGTTATATTCGCGTTCGTTTGGGTCATGCTGGTTCATTATGGCGCATTAGAAATGAATCAAGCGGTTCTTTATGCTTTGTGCCTGCTTGGTCTTGTTTTAGGCCTTTTCTGGGCTGAAAACACACGGAAGAATATCGGGATTTTAACTTTTCACTCATATTTACTATCAACACCAGACATTGATGGTTGGGGAAGAAACGTGCAGAAACTGCAAGATAACAGAGAGCGAGATTTGTGATTGCTCTTCGCGTTGTTTTATCCGTTTTTGTATTTGTGATCAGTTGCTATTTAGTTCTAGACCTATTCATTAATAGCTTTAATATTTACATATTACTAAGCGCCACTGTTGGCTATATTTTTGCAAAACATCTATGGCCTGAAGGTGAGAAGGAAGAAAGTGCTTGGTATGAGCTATTGGAGCTTCTTATCTATTTACCTTATCAAGCGATTGCCATGTCGATAAGGGCAATTGGTCATATCATTCGAGAGCAATAAACAGCAATTTCTGCAATGTTAATTTTTAATCGCTATGGCACTTAGTATCGGTAACAGTGTTTTTGTTTGTTGAAAAGTCATATTCAGCAGTTGAGAAGATGCCTTATGCTCTCTATAACAGTGAGTGTAAATTTGTTTTAACGCTTTGTGCAGGTTAAAAGTGCTGTAGTGGAACACCACAGCACAAATATACATAAAAAGCTGAACTGTTATAAAGAATGGGAAACTAAGATCCTGTCAACCAGCTCTAATGCCGTAGTAAAGTTGCTAAGATCTGGGCGAACATTACCATCTTGTCCAGAATGATGGCCATGCCCAATAAGCTGCATTTGTTGTAATTGGTTCGGCTGATCAAAATCAATAATGGTTTGATAAATCAGTGATGGTTGTGCGGTGTAACCGTCACCAGAGTATACTGGGTCATCGGGGAATCGGTCACTGCTGTAGTAGTTGTTGTAGTCAAAAGAGTGGTTGATCTCGAAGCGTATACGATACTGACCAGTTAGCGTATTGGGGAGTTGAATCGAGTATATAAAGTTGTCGGTCATGGTTGCGCCGCTAAAACCGTCAACTTTTAACTTATTGTCAGTAGGCAAGAAGTATCCATTACTAGCCTGTACACCTAGTTGATGTAAAAACACTGGTAATGACTCGGGGCGCATGCGCGTGTCTTTCGTTTCTGGTTCCTGTCCGCCCGTTAGTGCATCTCTGCCAATGGCATTTTCACCAATCAATAAGTGCTCACTAAAAACTTGTTCGGGGTCTACTTTGGAGACTTTGTTAGTAAAATTATTACTCGCGATTTTTTCCGTCACATAGAGCGGCTGTACAAATTTTCCTTCTAATGTTTCTAACCAAAACGCATATTGTGGCCAAAGAAAATAAGGGCCTTTTTTCAGCTCTAAAGTAACGGTCTGTCCACTCGCTTGTTCTGGTTTGACTATGCGCTCGACAAATTTATGCTCTTTATCTTGATCTGCTTTATCAGCGGCTTTTAAAGTTTGCCCCCACGTGTAAACTTGCATCGCTGGTGGTAGCGCAAAAAATGGAGAAGCCAGTAGATAGCCAATTAGCAAAACTGCGAGCGGCATTGCGAAGCTGGCTTTACCCATGTGCTTTTTCAATGGATTTAAATAAGCAAATAGAGGCTTTGAGTTTTTGCATAAGTGCCACACAACAACCAAAATCATGGCGGCACCAATTAAAGTGTGTATCAGCGAGATTAAATTATCGTGTTGCTGACTGTACATCAATACGGAGGTAATTAGCATAACAATGAAAGCTAAAAACAGTAGGGTACCGATGAATACTCGGGCATTAAAAAACGACATAGTGACTCCTTTTTTTGAATAATCACTTTGTCGCTTAAGCGCCTTGCTAAAAGCCACTAAAGCTTTCTAAAATTATCTAAAGCTATTGATTTTAAATATAATATTTTCATAGACCCTGTTTGCACAGAAGTTCACTTAATAGAATTCAAATATTCAAGCTGCTTGTTTAATTCTCTACTGATCGCAATTTGTTTAGCTTGATTAAGAGCAAAATGAAACTCATCAGTTCTATTTTGTGCTTTGGCAAGCAAAGCAAGGCTGGTCCAAACACTGGTTTCGCCAACGGGACAACCCAAGACCTGATGATGGTTTTTTGCTTCAAGGTAATAAGTTTTTGCTGATTCGTAGTCTCCTTGGCGCTGTGCAATTTGGGCTAATAAATCTTTTGAATACGCCATAAATAACCAATCGTTATGGCTTTGTGCAACGGCAAAGGCCTGTTTAACACTTTGTTTAGCTAATTCATCAGTGCCTTTGATCATGGCGTGAATGGCATTGAGATACAACAAGCGACTAAGCTCATTTTTATCGTTGAGTTTTTGTGCAGTAGGAATTGCCTGAGCAAGGTGTTTTTCAGCCGTGTGAAAGTCTTTTAGCTGTAAAAGGGTGCTGATTAAAATTCGCTGTGCAGTCAGGTTTTCAGGGTCATTGGCAACAATACTTTCAAGTAGAGGCTTTGCGCTCAGGTGGTTTCCTTCTAACTTCAGGTCAATCGCTACACCTAACATCTCATGATGAAAATCAGCATGGTAATTACCGGCTTGAAGTGAACTTTCCTCACCTAGATGCTCGGCAACTTTATCACTAAATTGATCTATAACACCTTGTATATTACCGCCAAATAACACGCCTTTTTGTTGTGTGTTTTTATAGTACAAGACATAACTCAGCTGATAGTCATGGGGGGAGCCTGATAGCTTTGACGATACAATGAGCTCTGCCCCAGAAACGGTGAATATCTGTTTTATATGCTCCGGTTTAACATGGCTCAATGGCGCTTTGGCACGCTCCAATACTTCAAGCACGTAATCGGTTTGTAATACACCATGTTCTTGATTATTAGGTAAGCGTTGTATGACTTGGTCCATCAATCCTAAGCGGATCCAATTATGGTCGTTACCTTCTATTTGGTTTTGCGTCGGTAAAATTACCACAGAGCCTTTGATTTTACCTTGTACTGCGGGTTTATCACTCAATACAGCGGATAAGAATATTAAGGTGACAATAAATAGGCTGATGCCCAAAGTTAACAGTTGTGCTTGTTTGTTCCGTGAGTTTGGTTTTTTGGGTACGGTCGTAACGGTTGGAAGCCAAACATATCCTTGTTTTGGAATGGTTTTAATCACTTCTTCATTTTGAAAAAGCTGGCGGAGCTCGTTGATAGATTGAAAAACGACTTGTTCTGCAACAACAGAGTCGCTCCAAACCACGTCCAAAATCGTTTGTTTGCTTACTGGCTGACCCGCGTGACGTAGCAAAAGAAGTAAAAGTTGGCACGTTTTTGGGCGTATTGCCAGTACTTCACCTTGGTATGCAATGACTGATAAAGCATGTGGGTCAACGATATAATTTAATGTTTGATATTGCACAATAAGCACTTTGGATGTTGTTAACCTAAGTACCTTAAATGAACTTTTACATTAATCAAAGCGATCGCTGTAATAAAATAGAGGTTTGTGCTTATTGGTCAATTAACATCCAAGGATAAAATGTCAGACTGCTGCTGTTTTTTTGTCAATAAATAGTAACTATTTGAAATTCCATCAAGTTGACTACAATACAGCTCACAAAATTCGTCCTGAGGCTGGGGTAGTTGAGTTATTCCGCTGTTATAGTCATAAAATCCCAGATTGTAACCGTTTATATCTTTTACACGATAATAGATTCCAGATTGAGTCGCATATAAGCGTAAATTTGAGCCTGTGGTGTTTATTAGTGTTGTTTTAGTACTAATGTTGTGAATTGCCTTGTTCGCCACAATGATGAGCTGATCTTGATTGCTTACTGCCAACTGCTGGTTTTGCAAATGAACATTGAGGGATTTGCTTTTCGCACTGGTTAGATTGTATTCATACAAAGTGTCCCCTTGTGCCGATTTGTCCATATAGACAATAGCGTTGCCCTCGTTGAGCCAAGCCAACGGCACACCAATTATGTTTTCAAGCCAAGCCACCCGTGTGCCACTTTCCGATATCTCTAACAAAAAAGGGCGATTATTTAGCGCACTAATAAGCTGATGGTTGTTTCGCCAAATTGGTGGTGCGATGGCAAGTTCTTTTGCGCTGTTTTCGAAGACAAGCGTTTCCATCGCTGAGCCTAACTGTTTCATAAATAGTTGAGAAAAGCCGTTTCGGGTTGAAATATAAGCGACTTTTGATTCATCGGGAGATAGTACAGCCCCCCAATCTGCTCCGTTAGAGTTTGCGATTTCTTGTGACTGCATAAAGTCGTTTCGCGAAGCTATGTACACATCTTCGTCAATACGATTTTCAATGAAGTAAAGCTTTTTATTAACAGATTGAATATACTGTAAAAAATGGAAGTTACTATAGGGAAGCATAGACCAATGGCCATCAATAGTAAGTTGAGAAAGTTGGCTACCATTACTTAGCAAGAACGAACCAGTGTTTGCGTGCCATGTTAAAAAATACCAGTCATGATTTAATTCTGCGATTTGCTGTTGTTGCAATGTATTCAGGTTGAGCAGCTTCACAACAGACTTCGATTGTTTGTTGAAGCCAACCAAGGCAAGAGTACTCTTATCATCGGATAGGCTAATTTTGTAGGGCTTAAATTCATCATTGGGTGCAAGTAAAGTAGTAACTACCCCTGAGTTAAGGCTGTGTTTGTAAAGTGAAACGTTGCGACTATGTTCAGACGCGTTTTGATTTGCTAAATACAGTAAATTATTGGCGTGATCGACAAAGAAAGGGCTGCTCCAATTAATGTCGCCTCGAACGAGCAATGTTTCTTGATGCGCGTGTTGATACTGCTCGTCTAATATGATTTTTCCAAATTCAACTTGATTGCCGTTTAAAGTTGAGTACAAAAGGGTATGTGTGTTGCTCCAAGCTAGGTAGCGGTACGGCTTTGAAAGTGTGCTCACCTGCCAAGTTCTGTTGAGTTTCAGATCTTTAATAACAATATGCTTTTCTGTGTCTTTTTCTGAGTGACTACGTACGATCGCCATATAACGATCGTCAAGGCTTACCCGCATATAGTGCTCTAGTTCACTACTAGAAGTAATGGGCTTAACGTTGTCCAAAGTGATGTTAGCACCACTGTGCATGTGCCAGTAATAGAGTAATAAACTCAAAACGCCCGTCAGCGCAAAGATTACACTTAGACTAATACGATGCATTTTGGGTTTGTGTGTTGTTTCTTTTATGGCGCTTTTTGGTGTGTCAGGCTGCTCAAAAGTGATATTGGCTTGTAAACTGTAGCCACGCTTAGGGTGTGTTTTTATTAGAGACTTATCCTCATCACTCAGTAATTTGCGTAGCAGTGCGATATTGCGTCTAACTGAATTTGGACTGTAAATAGAGTGTGGCCAAACACGCTCAAATAAGTTTTCAGCACTGACAATGGTGTTTTTGCATTCACATAATGCAATGAGCAAGTCCATTACTTTAGGCTCTAGAACATGTGTGTTGCCATCGACGATGATTTCACCTGTTTGTGGTTTTACACATATTGGCCCGATATAAAACACATTCGCGAGTAGAACGCTCTTTAATTTACTTCTTAACTTATTGTTATTTAAGCTCATTTTTTCTTAATTCTTTCTTAATTATTTTTTAAGTTCAAATTCATCGCTTTGTGCCGTCTTGAACGTTATTAAATTCAGCAAGTTAACTTACTTTTATCATACATAAAGACAGAAGGAATAGAACAAGATGCGCTACATACATGTACTTTTACTCATCTTCATGAGTGTGCAAACACTTGCAAAAGAGGACACAGCCTTAGCGCAAGATGAGCGCTTGGTTAAAGTGTTCATTCATACACTTAATAGCAACAACCTCGAGCGCATTACGAGATATGTTGATAAACACTTTACGAAAGAGGCTTTAGCACGCTGGGGAAATTCGGGTCGGGAGCGTTACATAGGTTATGCAATGAATACGGCACTGTTGCACCATACTCTTAACCTGAAGCAGGTTAAGCGCACACAAGCTAATCAGCAAACTCGTATAACTGGTTTGGTTTCTTCTTTTAAGACTGGGCTAGATTATTCACTTGTAATGAGTGTTAATGATGAGGCGAAAGTCAGTGATTGGTATATTACGCCAACTGGCTTGGGAATGTTTTTGGTAGAACCTCAAAATGAAGACCAAGTGCTTCAAACATTAAAGTCGCTGACGGAATATCTTGCTCGTAATGAAGCTTTTTCAGGTACTGTGTTGTTAGCTAAAGGCGATAACGTGTTGTTTAAAAAAGCTTATGGCTTGGCATCAAGGCGCTATGATGTAAAAAATAATATCGACACAAAATTTCAGATTGGCTCTATGAATAAAATGTTTACCGGTGTGGCGATTATGAAATTAGTCGAAGCTGGCAAGCTATCACTCACTGATAAACTGACCCAGTACATGGACAGAAAATACTTTGGAGAAGGGCTGTTTGATAAAATTACCATAAGACAATTACTGACGCATACATCGGGGTTGGGCGGCATTCCGGATATGATTAATCATCAATCACAGATCCGAACACTGAATGACTCGCTGACATTATATAAAGATATCAAGCTGAATTTTGAGCCAGGCAGCCGTTGGCAGTACAGCAGCACGGGAATGAGGATGCTGGGTCATGTGATTGAGGCTGTGACTAAACAGAGTTATTACGATTTCATCGATCAACATATCTACAAAAAAGCAGGTATGACAGACAGTGGTAGCTTCGACATTGATGTGCCAATAAAAAATACAGCAAGAAGCTACTGGTATATGAATGAGACTCAAACTTTGACCGAAAATTTGGTCATGCAAGGTGTGAAAGGGGGGCCAGCAGGAGGAGGGTACTCGACGGTGAGTGACTTACATCGTTTCGCTTTGGCACTGGTTAATAACCAATTACTCAACTCGGCCCTAACAAAAGAGGCGACTTCGGCTAAGCCTGAGTTACATTCACCAAGATATGGCTATGGCTTTTCTGTGCGAGGCGATGCTGGTAATCAAGTAATTGGGCACAATGGTAGTCACTTAGGTATGAGTGCACAGTTGAATATTTATCGAGACAAGGGGTATATACTTGCAGTGCTTGGCAATAGTGATGCAGCGGGGGAACCTATCGTGTTTGCAATGAACGATCTGATTAAAAAGCTATAAAAGAAAATGAGTCTAATGCTTATACCCGAATATTTTGGGTATAAGCATTAAAATGCACGTTTATTAACATTCGATGATATTTACCGCTAAGCCGCCTCGAGCGGTTTCTTTGTATTTGGTTTTCATATCATTGCCTGTGTCGAGCATGGTTTTGATCACTTTATCTAGCGATACTTTTTGCTCGCCTGTACCGCGCATTGCAAGACGCGATGCGTTAATTGCTTTTACAGCCCCCATCGCATTTCGCTCGATACAAGGTACTTGCACTAAGCCGCCTACTGGGTCACAGGTTAGGCCCAAGTTGTGCTCCATGCCAATCTCTGCGGCGTTTTCAACGTTAACCACGTTGCCACCCATAATCTCAGTCAGTGCGCCAGCGGCCATTGAACAGGCAACGCCTACCTCGCCTTGGCAACCTACTTCTGCACCAGAAATAGAGGCATTCTTTTTATATAAAATACCAATTGCTGCGGCTGTTAATAGGTAACGAGTCGCGATTTCTTCGTCCACTTCTTTGATAAAGGTGTGGTAATACATGAGAACAGCAGGAAGAATACCTGCGGCGCCGTTTGTAGGTGCAGTCACCACGCGACCACCGGCAGCGTTTTCTTCGTTAACAGCTAGTGCAAATAGATCAACCCAATCCATAGCGCGAAGCGGATCGTTACTGTTCTCAACATTCAATTTTAGATACAAGCTAGGTGCACGACGTTTAACTTTTAAGCCGCCAGGCAAGATACCTTCGGTACGCATACCACGTTCAATACAGGCTTTCATTACTTGCCAAATATTGAACAGTTCTGCTTTTATTTCTGCTATTGGACGCAATGTCTTTTCATTGGCCATCATTAATGATGACACACTCAAACCAGACTCTTTACACAAGTTAAGTAGTTGCTCTGCGTTATCGAACGGATAAGGCGCGGGGTTTTGTTCACGAATATCCAATGCAGCTTGTTTTTCTTGTTCAAATTGCTCATCGGTTACAATAAAGCCACCGCCTATCGAGTAGTAAACTTGGCTGTGTACTTTATCTTTACCATTTAAAGCAATGATCTCCATCGCGTTGGAGTGCTTAGGGAGTGTTTTACGGCGGTGGAAAACAATGGCCCCTTGCTTTGGAAACTTTACTTTATGGCTTTGATCTAGATAGATAACTTGCTCTTGTTCGATTTTTTCCAAGATATCTGGCACTGCGTCTGCGTCAATGCTTTCTGGATCATAGCCTGCTAGGCCAAGTATGACGGCTTTACCTGAGCCGTGACCAATACCTGTTTGTCCTAGTGAGCCAAACAGCTCAACTTTTACTTCCGTTGTTTGTGATAGCAAGCCTTTCTCTTGCAAATCTTTTACAAACAGCCTAGAAGCGCGCATTGGACCTACGGTATGTGACGAGGAAGGGCCAATACCGATACTAAACATATCAAATGCACTAATCATATACTTTACTCAACATTGCCTTTGAACGGGCGCACATCATAACTCTAAAACAGGGCCTTGTAACCCGTTGTACTATGAATTAACTATGTCGATTTGATTAATTGTATAAAGTTTTTGACTAAGCTTGCGGTTGCGCCCCATAAAAGCCCATGTGGCGTCATTAATCCTGGTAAGGGGCGGACTTGTCCAGCAAGTTGAAGTTGATAGTTCTGCCAGTTGTTTTCATCCGCGAGTATTGCCAATGGCATGGTAAAGGCTTGTTCTACTTCAGCACTTTGAGTATGCCACTGAACATCGCTTGGTAACACCGCCACAACAGGACAGATAGAGAACCCTGTTAATGTTGAGTGTTGATTCAGTACGCCGATTGGCTTGATATTACGGGCTGTAATTCCGAGTTCTTCATGTGTTTCACGAAGTGCCGTGACAACTAAGTTGGCATCGTCTGGCTCTGCTTTCCCGCCCGGGAAGCATACTTGTGCTGGGTGATGTTTTAAATAGGCCGAGCGTTTACAAAATAGTAAGGCGGCTTGCCCGTGTGCTTCAATTAATGGCATGAGCACCGCGCTTTCTTTAAATGCATGCTTTATTGGCACTCGTGAAGTTTGCATTTGTATCGCACTGGTATGAAAGCGAGTTATCACGTCATCTAGTTTCACAACTTAGCTCTTATTCAGTTAATATCGGAAGTATCTTATTTACTTTGTGGTAAGTTTCTTGATATTCAAGGTCTGATTTTGAATCCGCTACAATACCACCACCTGCCCAGCAGTGTATCTGGTCATTGTGACACACGAGGGTACGAATTGTAATGGACGTGTCCATCCTACCACAGGCGCTAAGGTAGCCAATAGAGCCACAGTAAACACTGCGTCGATGCGGTTCGAGTTCTTCGATTATTTCCATTGCTCGGATCTTTGGCGCACCGGTGATGGAACCACCAGGAAACGCTGCCTCTAACTGATCAACGGCACATTTACCCTCTGCAAGCTCGCTAGTTACTGTGCTAACAAGATGATGGACAGCAGGAAAGCTCTCGATGGCAAATAAACTAGGCACTTCTACACTGCCCGCCTTGGCGACTTTGCTTAAGTCGTTGCGCAGTAAGTCAACAATCATGACATTCTCAGCTCTGTCTTTGTTGCTATTTGCTAAGCGTTCAGCTTGCTGTTTATCGTCGGCAGCGTCGCTCAATCTTGGTAGCGTGCCTTTAATTGGCTTTGTTTCCACTTTACCGTCACTGACTAATAAAAAGCGCTCAGGAGACACAGACAAAATGGCACTGGTACCCAAATTGATAAATGCCGAAAAAGGCGCTTTATTGTGTGCTCGTAACTTTTTATAGGCTAGCCAAGGAGAGCCTGTGTAACTTGCACTAAAGCGTTGAGCTAGATTGATTTGATAACAATCTCCACTTTTTAAATATTGCTGAATTTGGTCAAACTTCTCATTATATTGTTTTTGATTCATGTTTGACTGCCATTGACTACTTAATGAAAACTGGTCGTAGTCAGTTGTTTGGTTATTCAAAAAGTTTGTATACAGTTCAAGGCGTTGATTGCTTGGCTGACTCACGTAGTACCATTGCTCAATTTGATTGTCATAAATCAGCGCATCCAAATAAAAGCCGATGTGTAAATCTGGCAAATCAATATCTTGCTCAGCATTTTCAGGTAATGTTTCAATGTAGCGCCCTAAGTCATAACTAAAATAGCCAAGCCAGCCGCCGGTAAAGGGCAAGTCATTTTGCGCCTTTTGGACTGATAACTCAGACAGATACGCTTTCATGATCTCAAAGCAAATTTTGTTCTGTACTGAGCCGTCTAAAAAAACCTGTCCGTGTTGCGCTGTCAAAAGGTGCTTTGGCTCAATACTGATAATATCAAACCGACTGTTAACATGGGCTGCATTACACGAATCCAATAAAATTGCGTTAGGTAGGTGCGCAAAGTGCTCAAATACGACTTCTGTTGGCAAAGTAATATTTAGTTTTTTGAGGTAAATTTGTTCATTTCCCATTTACTTGAACCTGAAAACTAGCCCGAAACGGGCGGGGAGGTTATCATACTTATCTATTTTTCTATAGTGGCTTAGCCTGTGGCTTAAAACGGTCGCTATTTTTAAGATGTATTCAGTTATTGACCTAGGGTTAAATAACCAAACTAAGGAACCGTCATGAGTATGATCCGTCAGCAAGACTTCATTGATAGCATTGAAGACGCATTGCAATATATCTCTTTTTATCACCCACTAGATTTTGTTCAAGCTTTAGAAAAAGCATATCACAAAGAAGAAAGCAAAGCGGCCAAAGACGCCATTGCACAAATTTTGATTAACTCACGTATGTCTGCAGAAGGCAAACGTCCACTTTGCCAAGATACTGGTATTGTTACATGTTTTGTAAAAGTGGGTATGGATGTTAAATGGGATAAAACGGATCTAACAGTTCAACAAATGGTTGATGAAGGGACACGTCGTGCGTACTTAAATCCGGATAATCCACTACGTGCGTCAATTGTGGCTGACCCTGCCGGTAGCCGTAAAAACACCAAAGACAATACGCCTTCAGTTGTGCATATCGACATGGTACCGGGCGCTGAAGTGGAAGTGATGATTGCGGCTAAAGGTGGCGGTTCTGAAAACAAAACTAAAATGGTTATGCTAAACCCATCTGATGATGTGGCTGCATGGGTTGAAAAAACACTACCAACCATGGGTGCAGGTTGGTGTCCACCAGGCATGTTAGGTATAGGTATTGGCGGTACTGCGGAAAAAGCAGCGGTACTGGCTAAAGAATCTTTGATGGACCCTGTCGATATTCATGAACTGATTGAGCGCGGCGCTGAGACTGCTGAAGAAAAGCTACGTTTAGAGATCTTTGAGCGCGCAAATAAACTTGGTATTGGTGCGCAAGGATTAGGTGGTTTAACGACTGTCGTAGATATAAAAATCAAAACGGCACCGACTCACGCGGCGTCTAAGCCAGTAGTGATGATCCCGAACTGCGCGGCGACTCGTCACGTACATTTCACTTTGGATGGTTCAGGCCCTGCTGATCTAAAAGCGCCTAAATTAGAAGACTGGCCTGAAGTGACGTGGGAAGTCGGTGAAGATACTCGTCGTGTTAATTTAGATACCCTAACTAAAGAAGACACCCAAGATTGGAAGATGGGCGAAACGGTACTGTTATCAGGTAAAATTTTAACAGGCCGTGATGCTGCGCATAAACGTCTACAAGATATGATCAATTCAGGTGAAGGCTTACCTGAAGGTGTAGACTTTGAAAATAAATTTATCTACTACGTAGGCCCGGTTGATGCGGTAGGCGATGAAGCGGTAGGCCCGGCAGGTCCGACGACTGCAACACGTATGGATAAGTTTACTGATATGATGTTAGAGAACACTGGCATTGTGGGTATGATTGGTAAAGCTGAGCGTGGTCCTGCAACCGTTGAGTCAATCAAGAATAACAAATCAATTTATTTGATGGCTGTTGGTGGTGCCGCATACCTTGTGGCTAAAGCAATTAAGAAAGCACGCGTGGTTGCATTCGAAGACTTAGGTATGGAAGCCATTTATGAGTTTGAAGTAGAAGACATGCCTGTAACGGTTGCTGTTGATAGCACGGGTGCTAACGCACACGATCAAGGACCTGCAATTTGGAAAGCGAAAATTGAAGAGCTAGATACGAAGTTAAAATAAGCTTTAGCTCGCTTACAATAACAGCCGCATATTGAATCGATATGCGGCTTTTTTGTAATCATACCTGTACACTTGCCTTTCGCTTTACGTTTACGTAAACATACCTTGCCTATAATTAAAATATATTAACTAGATTAGCTTCAATATTAATCTTAGTTGGGTGATGTTTTTCATATAATAAAAATTCAGGTCTAATTTATTTAAATTAATTGTGTATAGTAGGATGATCATCTCATTTTGTGGCATGCCTGCTAACTTAGTGATAGAGTTTGGCGAACTTCAGCGCTATCAACACCGTTTTAGGTGAGACATTTCGGAGAATTATAAAGTGGCTGTATTTAACCAAGTTGAATTTGATAATCATGAACAAGTGGTATTTTGTGCAGATGACGCATCTGGCTTAAAAGCGATCATTGCTGTTCACAGCACTAAGCTAGGTCCTGCAGTAGGTGGCTGTAGACTTTGGAACTACGCCAAAGATGAAGATGCTGTATATGATGTATTGCGTTTGTCTAAAGGTATGACATATAAAAATGCGGTTGCGCGTTTACCATTTGGTGGTGGTAAATCGGTTATTATCGGTGATGCAAAAGAAATTAAATCTGAAGCTTTGTTCAGAGCATTTGGTAAACACCTTGAGCGTTTAGGTGGTAGTTATTACTCAGCAGAAGACGTAAACATCACGACAGGTGATGTGATGATGATGCATAAAGAGACAAATTATGTACTTGGTCTTGAAGGTAAGAGTGGTAATCCATCGCCATTTACAGCGCTTGGTACCTTCTTAGGTATTAAAGCGGCTTACCAGCACAAACATGGCCACCAAGACTTATCAGGTGTTAAGGTCGCTGTGCAGGGGTTAGGGGCAGTTGCGTATGGCCTTTGTAAATACCTGCATGAAGCGGGTGCTGAATTATTTGTGACAGACATTAATCAAGCATCTATAGACCGAGTTGTGACTGATTTTGGTGCTACAGCTGTGGGCATTGATGAGATTTATGACTTAGACGTTGACGTATATGCGCCTTGTGCATTAGGTGCCACAATCAATGACAACACAATTCCACGTATCAAAGCAACTATTATTGCTGGCTGTGCAAACAATCAGTTAGCTGAATCTCGTCATGGCGAAATTCTACGCGAAAAGGGTGTTTTATATGCGCCAGATTATGTCATTAACGCTGGTGGTATCATTAATGTTTATTATGAAACTAAACCTGAAGGCTATAATGAAGCGGATGCGACTAAACATGTTGAAGGTATCTACGATACGTTAACTGAGATATTCGCACGCTCGGAATCAGAGCAAAAGTCGACGCATATCATTGCAGATGAGTTAGCTCAAGAAATCATTGAACGCGGCTTGTAATCGCAAAAAGTTCGCGAAAAAAAAGTGAGAGGGTATGCTTTGCATACCCTTTTTTGTTTTTACTCGTAGTATGAAAAAAATTGACCTCACAACTTGGCCTCGAGCCGATCACTTCCGTTTTTTTAAGTCTTTTGATAAACCTCAATTCAATATTACAACATCGGTAGACTTTTCTAACTTATACCGCTTCTCAAAACTACAAGGTTACTCTTTTACGGACTGTTACCTTTACTGTTTATTAAAAGCCGTTAATGAATACAAGCCGATGAAACTCAGGATCGTTGATGATGCGCCAGTTGAAGTCGATGATGTAATGGCAAGTATCGTTTTTTTACGACATGATGAGACATTTCGCTTTGTGCCTTTAAACCGTCAACTAAACATAACTGAATTTTGTCTACACAGTGCAAAGCAAAAAGCGCATTACTTAGAACAAACGTTGATGGATGAAAACTTTTTACTGCGCGAAATGCATGTAGCCCAGATACATGTTTCGATACTGCCGTGGTTTAATTTCAGTAGTTTTAGTCATGCGTCCCACGAAAGTGCGCAATGTGCAGGGATCCCGAAATTCGTTTTTGGAAAATATGATAAGGGTACGGGGATGATGCCAATAAACATAGAAGTGCATCATGCGCTAGTTGACGGGGTTCATGTTGCTCAATTTTTGACTACACTTAATGAGGTTATTTCGTCGACTGCAAAATTAAGCGGTTGAAATATAGGCAATTAGATGTAAATTACTCGTTTGATGCAAAATTAACAATTATTTTGTGCGTAATATTTTTATTTTTCTTTAAATTCATTATCTTGTGTGATGTATTAGCTGTTTTAAAGAGACTATTACAAAGATCTGTTGCGTTGTAATTAATTGTAAACATATTGCATTAAGTTCTTTATTATCAATGGCTATAGAGGAGAGGGATAAAAAATCATGTTAATTTTTTGTTTTGTATCGAGTTTATTTTTTTTGGACTCATAAATTTGTTTTGATAGTGAAGTTGACACATCGACTTGCATTTAGCATTATTGGACAGTTGGTATCTGCTAAAAGATATCAGGGTTGCCTCTTTAAGAGGCGATAAAATTATAAAAGTAACATTACTTAATTGGTTGGGAACTATGTCTGTTAAAATCAGAAAGAGTCTTGTAGCTACTGCGCTTCTTGGCGCAACAGCATTTGCAAGCAGCAATGTGATTGCAGATCCTTTGAACGACGTACAAAAAGTAGGTCAACAAACTCAAAAGGCTGCTAAAAAGTCTCAAGAAAAAATCGACAACATCTTCGGTCAAACGCAAGAGATGATCGGCGAATACCGCAGCGTTGTTGACGAAACTGAACTGCTAAAAGTTTATAACGACCACGTTGCTCGTTTGGTCGCTGACCAAAGAGCTGGTATTGAATCATTCGATCGCCAAATCGGAACAATTGAAAAGACAAAACAGGACGTTGTGCCTTTGATGTATCGCATGATCGATACGCTTGAGCAATTCATCAAAGCGGACGTTCCGTTTGACACTGAAACTCGTATGGGCCGCGTAGAGAAACTACGTGAGCTACTTTCAAATTCTAAAGTAACTACTTCAGAAAAATTCCGCCAAGTGCTTGAAGCATACACTATTGAGACTGATTACAGCTCAGTAATGGCCGCATCTCAAGGTTCTTTAGAAATCAACGGCAAAAACATCAACGTTGATTTTGCACGTCTTGGTCGTGTTGCTTACGTAGCTCAGTCTTTTGACTTGAAGCACGCTTGGGTTTGGAACAATTCTTCTAAACAGTGGGATGAGCTAGGCGAAGAGTACCTTAAGCCTGTTAAAGATATGATCCGTATTGCACGTGGTCAGGCTGCCCCAGATCTAGTTGCATTACCAATCTTTGGCGCGGAGTAAGTGAAAATGAAGAAACTATTTAAAGGCTTTGCAGTAGCCGCTGCACTATCTGTTTCTGCAGGTGCCGCGCTGAATGCACACGCAAACACAGAAGCTCTTGATAAAATCCTACAAGAAGTAAAACAAAACCGTATTTCTGAAGGTAAGATCAACAAGCAACGTGAGCAAGAATTCCTTTCTTCTCGCGCAAACCAGCAATCGCTTCTTAACAAAGCGAAGAGTGACCTAGCTGCTGAAAAAGCACGTGGCGAGCGTTTGAACAAAGAGTTCAAGCAAAACGAAATCACACTAGCTGAGAAAGAAGTAGAGCTTGCAAACGCAACTGGTACTTTAGGTGAGATGTTCGGTGTTGTACGTCGTTCAGCTGCTGAAGCTATCGGTTCAATTGAAGCATCACTTGTTTCTGCTGAAAAACCAGGACGCGCTGAAGTACTTCGTTCTCTTGCAGCTGCAAAAGAGCTACCGACTACTCGCGAACTTGAAGAACTTTGGATTGCTTTCCAAACTGAAATGACTGAGTCTGCAAAAGTATCTACTTTTGAAGCTCAAGTTGCTGAACTGAGCGGTGAAATCAACGTTAAGCAAGTGACTCGTGTTGGTAACTTCAACCTAGTAACTAAAGACGGCTACGTGCTTTACGATGCAGCTAACAAAGCAATCACACCACTAGGTAAGCAACCTGATGGTTACGTATTGAACACTGTTGACTCACTGCTTAGCACGTCAGCTGGTTCTTACACTAAGTTTTATGTTGACCCAACTCGTGGTTCAATCTTACGTCTAAACACTCAGCGTGCAACGCCTGAAGAGCGTTGGCACCAAGGTGACACGGTTGGTTACATCATCACTGCACTATTGGCAGTGGGTGCATTACTTGCGCTTGTTCGTTTCCTAGACCTAGTAATGGTTGGTTCGAAAATCAAGGCGCAAATCAAAAACATCAACACGCCTAACACAAACAACCCTCTTGGTCGTATCTTGAAAGTTTACCATGACAACAAGAACCAAGACGTTGAGAACCTAGAATTGAAACTTGATGAAGCTATCCTTCGCGAGACACCTCGTATTGAAGCGGGTATCAACATCATCAAGATCTTGGCTGCTATTGCACCTCTACTAGGTCTACTAGGTACGGTTGTTGGTATGATCCTAACCTTCGAATCAATCACACTATTTGGTACTGGTGATCCGAAGATCATGGCTGGTAACATCTCTCTAGCGCTAGTAACAACAGCTCTAGGTCTGATTGCAGCTCTACCTCTAATCCTATTACACGCTATCGTTTCAGGTCGTAGTAAAGCAGTTCTACACATCCTTGACGAGCAAAGTGCAGGTATCGTTGCTGCACACGCGGAGAAGGAGAAAGCCTAATGCTAGTCCTGATGGAGACCTGGGAATCTATCAGGGATTTTGTTGGCACAGGCGGCCAGGTTTTATACGTGGTCGCGATAGCACTCTTTATTATGTGGGTTTTAATGATTGAGCGCTATTGGTTCCTACTAGCGGAATATCCAAAAATGAAAAAGGATATTGTCGCTAAGTGGGACGCCCGCCAAGACACCACGTCTTGGTACGCACACAGAATCCGCGATGCATGGATTTCTGAAGCGTCTGAGAAATTAGATGAGCGTATGTTGATTATCAAAACATTGGTAGCAATGTGTCCATTAATCGGCTTACTCGGTACAGTAACAGGTATGATTTCAGTATTTGAAACCATGGCTACACAAGGTACGGGTAATGCACGTTTGATGGCATCAGGCATCTCAATGGCTACGGTACCAACAATGGCAGGAATGGTTGCGGCACTGTCAGGTGTATTCTTTAGCACTCGCCTTGAAGCAAGAGCGAAAATGGCTAAAGAACAGTTGATTGACAGCTTGCCACATCACTAGAGAGAGATATAAATATGGCACGTAAACAACGTTTTCGTGAAGAGGAAGAAGCAGCAGTAGATATGACGCCGATGCTAGACATCGTATTCATCATGTTGATCTTCTTCATCGTTACCACTTCTTTCGTTAAAGAAGCTGGTATTGAAGTTAAGAAGCCTAAGGCTGCTCAAGCTCAACAAACGAAGAATGCTAACATCTTTATCGCAATTCGTGAGAATGGTGAAATTTGGATGGACAAGCGTCAAGTTGATGTTGAGCGTGTAAGTGCGAACCTTGAGAGTATTCTTGCTGAACAACCAACTGAGACTGTTATTATCCAAGCGGATAAAGGCGCTAAGCACGGTGTGGTTGTTAAAGTAATGGACCAAATCAAGGCGACTGACGATGGCCTGAAGATTTCAATCGCTGGAGCTAAGTAATGATTCGTTTTCTGTTTTCACTGATTGCAGGTGGGGCAGTTACTTTCGGCTTGTTCTTTTTCATGTCCTATCTAATCTCCGGAGGAGCTGATAGGGCTGAAGATAAGAAAGAACAGATTGTGGTCGAAATTTTGACGAATCCACCTGAATCTGAGGTGCAGGAGCGGAAGCGTGTTCCGCCTCCGCCACCACCTCCACCGAAGCAGCCGCCTAAGCCGCAGCCGCCTCAACCTGAAAATGCTAACCCTGCAGCTGGTGCAATTGGCTTTAATATGCCTAGCATCGACTTGGGTGGTACAGCTGGCGGTTTGAGCGGCCCTGGCGAGTTTGGCCGTGACGGTGACGCGACACCTATCGTACGTATTGAACCTAAATATCCGGTTCAAGCAGCACGTGACGGTAAAGAGGGTTGGGTACAACTTTCATTTACTATTAACGAGCTAGGTGGTGTTGAAGATGTAAAAGTTATTGATGCTGAACCTAAGCGTATTTTTAACCGTGAAGCAATTCGTGCATTACGTAAGTGGAAATACCGCCCTAAAATTGTTGATGGGAAACCTCAGAAACAACCGGGTATCACTGTTCAGCTAGACTTTAAACTCAATCAAGGCTAAGGAGGCTAAATATGACGCAATTTAAAAAAGCAACAGCTCTTGCGCTACTTATGTCTCTATCTGGCACTATGTACAGCAATGCAGCTGTGGCAGCGCCGGATTACGCTAAGATTGAAGAACGTAAGAACGCCAAAACCAAAATCATGGGTGAGCGTACAGGTAAGAAAGTGGTTAAAGCTTTCGATCTGTACAATGAGGATAAAATTGACGAAGCAATTGTATTGCTTAAAGAATTAGATCCTTCTAATGATTTTGATAAAGCAACAGTTAACCGTTACTTAGGTAACATGTACGCACAGAAAGAGCAGTATGACGAAGCGATTAAATATATTCGCCTAGCAGTTGCTCCTGATGTACTTAACTTCAAAGATCAAGCTGACTTATATAAGCTGCTTGGTGACCTTTATGCGGGAACCAGCAAGTTTAATGAAGCGATTAAAGTGTATAACGATTGGATGGACTTCACAGGTGAAGAAGATGCAAAAGTATATGCTCGTATCGCTCAGGGTTATTATGAACTTAAGCAATACAACAAAGTTGAAGAGCCAGCGAATAAAGCCATCAAGCTTGATAAAGAACCAAATAAGCAATACCACATGCTTAAAATTGGTGCGTTCTTTGAACTTAAAAAGTACAAAGAGGCTGTAAAAGTTGCAGAAACACTTGTAAAACTATTCCCAGAAGATTCAAAAATGTGGACTCAACTGGGTTCTTTCTACATGCAAGTTGAAGAGTATTCTAAAGGCTTGACTATCATGGAAGTGGCATATAACAAAGGCTACTTTGAGAAAGAAAACCATTACAAGATTTTAAGCAGCTATTACTCTCTTAACGAGATCCCTTACAAAGCAGCCGTCGTTTTCGAAAAGGCACTTAAAGAGGGTCATGTTGAGCGTACTAAACAAAATGTGACTGCTACTGCAAGTTATTACCACCAAGCCAAAAACTTGGTAACTGCTGCAAAATACTATGAAGAAGCTGCAAAGTTCGATAACGATGCGGAACTTTATAGAAAAGCAGGTAGCTTGTTATTAACAGAGCAAAAGTTCAGTGCAGCGGTAGAACGCTTAAACAAAGCACTTGAACTTGGTACAGACAAGGAAGGGACTACATACTCTGACTTAGCTGAAGCTTATCTATACCAAGAAAAGTATAAGCAAGCGTACCAAGCGATTGTTAAAGCTCAAGAAGATCCTAGAACACGCAAGTTTGCACGTGGTTGGGCAACGTTCATTAAGGACAAAGCACAACGCAAAGGCGTTAAGATCTAACAAAAAAAGCCCCAATCGGGGCTTTTTTATTACCTACAGTATTTTCAAAATATGCAAATATACTCTTCAAAACTTTTTAAATTTACGCTGTGCTTGGCGAGTACCTTATATCTAGCCGGTTGCGAAAAAGCAAAAGCACCAACAGCTATTAGCTATCAATCAGCCGAGGTTTCAATAAAAGAAGCGAATCAGTTACTTTCGCCTCAGGCAGCTGACAGCAAGCACGTTATATTGCCTTTCACTGAAGCGTATCTAGAGAAAAGACACGTAACTTATGAGCTTATCGATACAACATTACTCAATGAGACTCAACTAGATGAGCTTAACTATTTAAAAATTCAAGAGCGTTACCCCGAGCGCTACATAATGTGGCCAGCGCACGTTGATGTACTCAAAAACGCAGCGCAACTGAATATAGATAAACAAGCAATAGAAAATTGGCTTGCTGAGGTTGCTGCTAAATTGGAAGAAGCAAAAGAGAGTAAAATAGCGCTGTCTCGCATTGAATTATCAAAACTGAAAAGCTATCTCAATAGTGAGCCAAAAGGTGCCGCACTATTATCTTATTTACAAGACTATAAGCCACGAAGTGGTATTGGCCTTTACCAATTACCAAATGGAAAGGAATGGTACCAAAGTAAGCTTAATTTCTACTATACGAAGGCAATTGCGCCTAGAGAGTTACTCAACAGCGTACAACAGTCTTTATCCGACAAGTTTGTGGATGCGAGTGAAGAAGCTGATCGCTTAATAGAGCAAGGAGACAATATTGCTCTAGCAATGGCGCAAATGCGCTGTCAGCCTGAAAAAGGCCTTAATTGGTTAGACGGTTACACAAACCTACCAGCTACGCTTGCACACTGTGAGTTACGTCTTAGCAAGTATGAGCAGGCTTTAGTACTGGCATTGATGGAAGTTGATTTAGGCATTCATTATCAAGGTTGGTCTCTTAAGCAGTCACAAGTGACGCTTCAATCTAGGTTAGAGCTGACAGACAAACAAGCATATGAGCTGATTGAAGGGATTGCTTTACATCCTGCCAGCATTTTATCTTTTTTACCTAAAATTTAAGAGTGGTGATTTTTTTCGTAACAGTTTTGACACCGCTGGATAGTGGGATCTGACTTCAGTGCTTCAAGATCTAGCTGTGTCTCGCAGTCACAACAATAGCCAAATTGTCCGATATCAATTTGACACAATGCCGCCTCTAACTTTAATAAACGTTTAAAGTCTGGAAACTGCTGCGGGTTAAGTTGGTTTGCAGCAATATCCAACCAATCTGTTGGTGAGCTTTGCTCTAATCGCTGGGCAAGTTCATCGGCAAATTGATGACCCGAATGTTTTAGCTCGCTCAAAAATGAGTTACGTGCTTGTAAAAGCTCATTTTCCAATCGGTCTTGAAAGTTTCTTGTTTGTTCTGAATTCATAATAGCCCCTCCTGTGAGTGTCTATTATCATCAGCTTTCACAAGCGCTATTATGATTTGAATCAAGTGTCGGACATTTTGCGTATTTCTCAAGCACACTTACCACATCTTCTTTTCGCTTTAAGGTCTTTATTTCATCAAAGAGGGTGTGCGCTTGAGCGTATTCACGTTTTAAATAACCTAACCATTGCTTAGTTCGTGCTGAAAAATACTTTTCACTCACATTTGGGTCTTGATGCATGGACGAATGAAGTATGTGATAGATCACATTTTCCCAACTCAAAGCCTGATAGTCTGTGTTATAAACCTTGGCTTTTATTTTAGCTGCCAGATCAGGCATCGCCAGAGCGCCTCGGCCTAACATTAAATCATGACAGCCGCTTCGCATTTGACACAATAGCGCATCTTCAACTTGCCAAATTTCGCCATTAGCAACAACTGGAATCGTTAAACGCTTTAATAAAGGAGGGATTTTTTCCCAGTAAGCCGGTGGCTTGTAACCATCGCGTTTAGTGCGCGCATGAATGGCTAAGCTCGAAGCGCCAGCACTTTGCACGGCATCAACAATTTCGCTACTGTTGCTATCATCATCAAAGCCTAGGCGTATTTTGGCACTAACAACGTGCTCCTCTGGTACAGCGTCACGAACGGCCTTAATAATCTGATAAATTTGTTCAGGTTCTTTTAATAAAACCGCACCACCTTTACTCTTATTAACTGTTTTTGCTGGGCAGCCAAAGTTAAGGTCTACTCCATGGGAGCCAAGCATAACCGCTTTTCTCGCATTCGCCGCAAGTACGTGCGGGACTTGGCCCAGCAATTGTATTCTTACGGGGGTGCCTGCCCGTGTGTAGCCCTTGTTTAATAGCTCAGGGCAATAACGCATGAATACTCTGCGTGGTAAGGTTAAGTCAACGACACGAATAAATTCAGTTACGCATAAGTCGAAGCCACCAATATCGGTTAATAACTGGCGCATTTTAAAATCAACGACGCCTTCCATCGGGGCTAATACTAGTTTCATACTACTCGACTCATGTGTAAAAGGGTCGCCATTTTAAACGAGCAGCTAGACGATGCTAAGTAGAAATTTGCTTTTTTTTGTTTTTTGTTGAAATACTTTTAGTCTAAGTTTGGTCTTGTAGACAGAATCGTTTATTTCAACAGAGAGAACCATCATGAATACAATTAAGAAAAACTCTATCGCTTTAACTTTGGGTGCTGTCGTAGTTGGCACAGCTGGTTTAACAGCAACCGACGTACAAGCTAATCCTTTTGCATTTGAGGCTATGACAGCGGGTTACCAGCTTGATGGTGGCGAAGGTAAGTGCGGTGAAGGTAAATGCGGTGGCGAGCACAAAGGCAAAAAAGAAGGCAAGTGCGGCGAAGGTAAATGTGGTGGCGAGCACAAAGGCAAAAAAGAGGGCAAGTGCGGCGAAGGTAAATGCGGTGGCGAGCACAAAGGCAAAAAAGAAGGTAAGTGCGGCGAAGGTAAATGCGGTGGCGAGCACAAAGGCAAAAAAGAAGGTAAGTGCGGCGAAGGTAAATGTGGTGGTGACAAAAAAGCTAAAAAAGAAGGTAAGTGTGGCGAAGGTAAATGTGGTTCACACTAATTTTTAGTTTTTGAACAAGGGGTAGCCTTTGGCTACTCCATTGCTTTAGAGGTAAACAATGCAAGTAAATGAGTTGGGTAATGTTGGATTGGGGCTAAGAAGGGAAATGCTAGACGAGTTTTTACGCTCGCCACCATCACAAGCAAAATTTTTTGAAGTGGCGCCCGAGAACTGGATGCGCATGGGGGGCAAGTTTGGTAAGCAATTTGAGCAACTCACAGGACAGCACACGTTTATTTGCCATGGTTTATCTTTGTCTTTGGGCTCACCAGCGCCCTTAGACGTCGCTTTTGTAAAAGAACTCAAATCGTTTTTTAAAACACATAACATCAAGTTATATAGCGAGCACTTAAGCTACTGCTCAGGTTCAGGTCATATGTATGATTTGATGCCAATTCCTTTTACGGAAGAGGCCGTAAAGCATGTGGCGCACAGAATACGTCAAGTTCAGGACATACTAGAGCAGCGTATAGCGGTTGAAAACGTGTCGTACTATGCAGCTCCTGGTCAAGAGATGACAGAGCAAGCCTTTACCTTGGCGGTTTTAGAAGAAGCAGACTGTGATTTACTGCTCGATGTGAACAACATTTACGTTAATAGTATAAATCATGGTTACGATGCACAGGACTTTTTACAGGCTATGCCAACTCAGCGCATTGCATATGGTCATGTCGCTGGTCATTATCAAGAAGCGGAAGATTTATTAGTTGATACGCACGGCGCGCCGGTGTGCGATCCGGTTTGGCAGTTACTCAGCAACGCCTATCAGCACCACGGTGTATTTCCGACCTTGTTGGAAAGAGACTTTAATATTCCAATAACCGACGAACTAGAAAGTGAAATGGCCCATATTGCAGCATTACAAAAACCATTCATGACAGCAATTAAAGGGGTGGCGTAATGTCATTTATTGAAGTGCAAAATGCATTTATGGCACATATTCGTGATCCAGACAATGCGTCTCAGCCTCAAGGAATTGAAGAGCGTCGGCTCAAAGTATACAAAGAACTTTTTTTCAACAACATTGAGGGGTTTGTTTCATCGGCTTTTCCGGTTTTAAAAAGTTTGTATCAAGAGGAAAATTGGCTCGCGCTAGTACGGCAGTTTTTTATTGAACACGATTGTGCTTCACCTCACTTTTTAGAGATAAGCCAAGAGTTTCTGCGTTATTTGCAAACGCAATATCAAGCCACCGAATTGGATCCGCCTTTTATGCTTGAGCTTGCGCACTATGAGTGGGTCGAGCTAGATGTCGCAGTATGTAAAAGTACCGACGACTACGATAAGGTCGTGGATATCGAACATGATGGCCTTTACTTGCAAGATACCGCACGTAACTTAAGTTACCAATTTCCGGTGCATCAAATATCTGTTGATTTTCAACCGACACAGCCCAGTGCACAACCGCATTACTTTGTCGTATATCGTGATAACGAGGATGAAGTGGCCTTTATTTCATCCAATGCAATGACCGCTTTGCTATTGCAAAGCGTAGAACAACAGCCGGGTATTTGCTTAGAAGTACTTGTATCACAAATACATCAACAATTACCACAGTTTAGCTATGAACAGTTATTTACTGGTGGCAAACAAACATTGGGTGCATTTTTGGAGCTGGGCATTATAGCAACCAAAAAAGTGCAATAAGGGTTTATCCAACCGGGCATTTCAATTATTATGTGCGCCGTTTTGTCGTGCTAATAATGAAGGTAGTAATCATGTCTAAAGGTGAATTTAAAGACCCATTCAACGCAACTTACTTTATCGCGTTTCTAGCAGTTTTTGCTGGTATCGGGTGCTTAAACGCAATCTTAGGTTGGGCAACTGCGCTAGCATAAGCTTACCTTGATTGCGATAGGCTGCATATGCAGCCTTTTTTGTACATTTATGCAACGCTTTGCACACTTTCGAGCATAATCCCACTCCCTACCGTTCCATGTTTGGTCATTCTTGTTATAATCAGCTTCTTTGAAAGTTTATTTAACAAAGCGTGCCAAAATGACACAAGTTAATTCGTTAAAGATAAAAGAAAGTATTGTTACTATTGAGAACTACCCAAAACCGGGCATCATGTTCCGCGATGTAACAACCCTAATGGCTAACCCAGAGGCGTTTAAAGCGACCATCGACAGCTTTGTAGAAGCCTACAAAGATAAAGGCTTTACCAAAATTATTGGTACTGAGTCGCGTGGTTTTATTTTTGGAGCGCCACTGTCTTACGCATTAGGTATTCCTTTTATTCCAGTACGAAAGCCAGGCAAATTGCCTAGAGAAGTAATTTCACAGTCTTATCAATTAGAATATGGCGAAGATACATTGGAGCTTCACTCAGATTCGATTGCAGAAGGTGACAAAGTACTGTTGGTCGATGATTTACTCGCTACTGGCGGTACCATTGAAGCCACCGCAAACCTAGTTAAACGCCTTGGCGGTAATGCGACTGACGCTGCGTTTGTGGTGTCGTTGCCTGAATTAGGTGGCGAAAAGCGTATCGTTGATATGGGTATTAACGTACTGAAACTTGTAGAGTTCGAAGGCGAATAATATGAGTTATCAAGTTCTAGCGAGAAAGTGGCGTCCGCAAACTTTTCATCAATTAGTTGGCCAACAGCATGTAAAGCAAGCGTTAGTCAACGCATTGAATGAGCAGAGATTGCATCACGCTTACTTATTCACTGGAACTCGGGGCGTTGGCAAAACCACCATCGCCCGTATTTTTGCCAAAAGCTTGAATTGTGATCAAGGCATTACGTCAACGCCCTGTGGGCAGTGTAGTAGTTGTCAGGACATCGAAGCAGGCAAGTTTATTGACCTTATCGAGATCGATGCCGCATCTCGTACCAAGGTAGAAGACACTCGAGAAATTTTAGATAACGTGCAATACGCGCCTACCCGTGGCCGATACAAAGTGTATCTCATCGACGAAGTACACATGTTGTCAAAGCATAGCTTTAACGCGCTGCTTAAGACCCTTGAAGAGCCGCCACTGCATGTTAAGTTTTTACTCGCCACCACCGATCCGCAAAAACTGCCTGTTACCATTTTATCTCGCTGCTTACAGTTTAATCTCAATGCTATGTCGCAAAACGAGATCATTACACAGCTGAGTGACATTTTACCGCAAGAGCAAGTGAGCTTTGAGCCGCAGGCGCTACAGGCGTTGGCCAAGGCCGCGGATGGCAGTATGCGAGATGCGTTAAGCTTGACCGACCAAGCCATTGCGCAAACCAATGGTGCGCTTTCGTTGACTGCTATTCAGCAAATGTTGGGCCTCATGGACAGCGCGCATGCTGTGCGCTTGTTATCAGCCATAATTTGCCAAGATCCCGATAGCTTATTGCAAAGTATTGATAATATCGCCACACAAAACGGTAATTTTGTCAGTGTACTGGATGATTTAATTGCGCTGACCCATGCCATGCAGCTAGCGCAATTGGTGCCACAAGCGGCGCGCCTTAGTGATTTTGACCCACAAGATGTCGCCATGCTGGCCGAGCAGATTGGGCCAGAAAAAGTGCAGCTGTATTATCAATTGCTACTTAATGGTAAACGTGACTTGCAATGGGCGCCAGAGCAAAAGCTGGGTTTTGAAATGCTGATGCTACGTTTGTTGGCGTTTGAGAAAACCAATTTGCAAGCAACTGGACCTGCAACGCAATCGACACCAGCAAAGTCACCGAGCAAAAAGGTTGATGGATTAAGAGCGCTATTAAATAAGTCAGATCAGGCAACTGCTGTTTCAAATATGCCTGTCGTGAACGAGCCAGTTCAACAGTCACCTCAGTCTATGCCGACTCCAGTTCAAGACATGGCTGCGCACAGCGCGCCTCAGCACTCACAGCCTGCGCCGGTCAATGAACAAGCGCATACAGCGAGTGACGCGCAAACAGAGCAATTAGCAAATGACTTTGCGGATGAGCAGCAAGAAAACATGTTTGCAGAGCAATACGAACAGGTATTGACACAAGCCAGCGACCAAGGTTTTGTGCCGCAAGCACCGCAAGCACCGCAAGCACCGCAAGCACCGCAAGCACCGCAAGCACCGCAAGCACCGCAAGCACCGCAAGCACCGCAAGCACCGCAAGCAGCTGAGCAGTCTTCAGCACAGCCTGAGCACGCCAATATCGCAGACAAAGAAAAACAAGCCCAGTCTGCCATCGCGCGCATTTTACAAAACAGGCAAATATCCGGTGCAGGGCAACTCTTGCAAGGGCAGGGGGATGACGCAAAAAAGCCTCAGGCGCAACAAGCGCCAGCAACCCCGATAATAACCCCGCCGGCTAAAAAAAAGGTCGACTTTAAAACGCGACACAAAACCAAGCAAGAAAACTTAGCACCAGAATTATTGCAACAAATTGCGCCATCAACACCAAGCAAAGATGTTGAGCCGCAAGCGCCAACGATTCCAGTGCCGGAAGATTTTAGTAGCCCAATCAGCGACATTAAATTTGCCCACCAGCAAGATGAATGGGCGCACTTAATAAAACGTATGGGATTGGGTGGCAGGATGCGCCAATTTGCGCTGCATTCAATCTTTAATAAAGACGGCCACACATTTAAGCTTGAAGTTGACCAAAGCCAGCAACACTTAGATAGCCCGATGTTACGCCAAAAGCTCACGGCGTCTTTGTGTGATATTTACGGCTATGAAGTAACGCTCGACATAAATTTTGCGCCGGGTGTGATCGACTCACCGTATTTAATACAGCAAAAAATAGACGCTGACCGCTATCAACAGGCCGTTGATGTAATTAACCAAGATACAAATGTGGTACAGTTTGTAGAAGAATTTGACGCAACGGTGGATGAAAATACCGTTCAGGCATTGTAATCAAGTACAATAGCCCTTATCTTTTAGCCCAATTGAATTGATGTAAGAGAGCATATTATGTTTAAAGGTGGAATGGGTAACATGATGAAGCAAGCGCAGCAAATGCAAGAGCGCATGCAAAAAGCCCAAGAAGATATTAAAAACTTAGAAGTCACTGGTGAAGCAGGTGCAGGTCTTGTAAAAGTAACCATGCTTGGTAGCCACAACGTACGTCGTGTTGAAATTGACGAAAGCCTAATGGAAGACGACAAAGACATGATTGAAGACCTACTAGCGGCCGCGGTAAACGATGCAGTGCGTCGCGTTGCAGAAGAATCTGAAAAGAAAATGTCAGCTATCACTGGCGGTATGCAATTACCACCAGGCTTCAAAATGCCATTCTAAGTTTTAGATAAAACGAGTTTTAAGATAGCGCCCAATGGCGCTATTTTTTTGTTTGTAGTTAGAGGGGGATAAGCTGTGAGTAAGGGCGATTGAATATAGAGCAACTCAATGGATTAAACTTTTGATGTTTTAGGCCGACATTAAAGAAGTAACAGCTAATAAATAAGGAGTGTTTATGAAATTACAAGACGGCTCAAGGAGCCCTGCCGTTCACCTGCAAAGCACAGAGCAAAACTTGCAGCAAACAGCCGCTAATCACCATGCAAAAGGTGAAGAATTCGCGCCAAAAAAGTCCGATACATCCGTCGGGAGTAACAAGCAAGAACAAGTTGGTTTTAAAGCCTTACTCGCGGTCGAAGATTTTGATATCAACAACATATCACCTAAAGAGTTCAATAACTTAATAAAGGACATTACTCATCTATCAAGTGACACTGGTGGAATGGATGAGAGTTCGATGCAAGGGCTAAGCCATTTTAGGGTGTCTCTTGAGGTGCTCATGTTCACTGGGCAATTAGACCCTAATTCAAAGCTAAATATGCAGCAGTATATTAACGATTATACAGAACAGTCGGAACGCTTATCCGAGCAGGACGATAAAACCTACGGCTTTACACCAATTTATGCTAATCAATCTAAACAGGCAATAAGTACCTATTTTACTCAATCTAAATTGGAACATTTACAGTTAGAAGCCATTGAATTCTTGAAGAAAGGCGGCGGCAATTTAGTCGATAAAAAAGTGTAATATGTGAAAATAACGCCGTAGATACAGCGTTATTTTCCATTAACCAAGTGCAAAGGTGTCCTTCAGTAAAGGTTTCCTCATGTTATATGGTCACTTCCCTTGTTTTTATTTCTCATATGGGTGCAAGCTAACTCACCTTAATGGTATGTGTGTTGAGGGTTGCTCTTTTGTGGCTGCTCTTTTGACTGGATAGATTCAATCGCAGTTGATGAAGCTGGTAAACTTGTTAGATTGCGGCCAAATATCAAATATATTTCATAGGCTTGGACTAGGTTCATCACCGTTTTACCGCTTTCAAAATTGCTGATGGTGGCTTGGTCAACATCCAGCAAAGTCGCCAGTTGCTTTTGTGTGAGCCCGCGCTCTTTTCTGAGCTTGCGTATCATAGTTTGTAACTCGTTCTTAAAATGGGTAACAAGGGCTTGTCTGCGAGCGGTATTATGCTTCATCGTCGTCTCCTTAGAGCAAAATGGTGTTGATCAAGTTAACGGCGTTTTTGATGGGCATGGCTCTTTGCTTAACGAGTTCGCCTGATACCCCTTGTATTGCTTCATAATCATCTAAAAAGAGTGCTAAATCATATTGCGTACTGTTATGGCTTTTAAGGTGCACCAATACGTAGCAGCGCAGGTGCAATGCATCAAGTTTACGTATTAAGTCGATGTCTTGCGCGGTCATACTAGGTTTAAGACTACTTGTGAGTTTATTGGCAAACACATGTTTAATATAAACCGCCTGTTTGTACTTTTGATAGATGTAAATATCTTTAAAACCATTCACTGGTTTAACCGTGCCATTGATGCCATTTAATAAGCTGATACCTTCCATAGTGCTCTCTCTAATTGTTTACGATATGTGAGCATTATGGTTATGAGCGTGTGAAAAAATCTCCACACACTTGAAAATATTCTAATTTATTTGGGTCCGCAGCTTTTGGGTAAGCAGGATTAAACAAGGACAAGAGTTCGGCTGGATGAGTAATCAAAAAGTGATGAACATGGATTGTGGCTGGTAATCTAGCTGCCAGCCCGTATTTTTATAGGGCAATATATTGTTTATTAAAAGAGATAAAATGCACTGTTAAAGCGCATTGGCTTTATCTGAATGATTTGACTTGGCTTCACAAATCATCATGGTGAGTAAGCTGACACAGCAAAGTGCCCATGCGAGATAGATCAGCGCTTCAAAGTTATCGTAAATGAGGGTCCAAGATGTCATGTCAAAGACAATAAACGCTATATCTTCAGCAAAGGCTAGAAGATAAATTGTTGTCATATAAAGGTAAACCCAATGAAAAATGCCATCATAGTGAGTGTGCTTTACTTGGTTTGACGTTGATATGAGACGTGACAGTTGTACTCTAAAAATAAGTACTAGAACCGTTAATAGGCTAAGTAGCAGCTGTGTACCATAGATCAACGAACTTTGTAGTAATGCATTTTCTTCAGGTGTTACCACATTGATTAAACCTGTCTCAAAAATGATGGTAGAAAGGCCGGTTATCACCAATATAAAGCCTGATATATGTGCCATATTGATGTTTTTTGTGTATGTACTCACCGCTATGGTTCCACCCAATAGCAATAAATACAAGTAGGTCACTGTACTCGCGTTCCAAAGTTGACTAAAAATAAATGCAACGGTCACAATGTCGAGCAATTTGGCTTTACCATTGCTATTTGCTTCTTCACGGATGGTCTTAATTTGGCTAAACAGTACGGCCAAGTCTAACTTGCAGCATTGTAACCAGCGAAAGAGCTTTTTAGCGGGAATATCACTCACACCCAACTCATAATTAATGATGGTTTTTCTATCCACATCGAGCTTGCGCGCCATCATTTGTTGCGTGATATTAGCGCGTACTCGTACCGCTTTTAAATCGTCACCGTCAATCATGTTTTATGCTCAGTCATACGCTAAAGCGCTTATTCAAAGTGCATTAGCTTTATCTGAATGGTTTGTTTTAGCTTCAACAATCATCATGGTGAGTAATGCGCCGCAGCATACAGCCCACGCAATATATATTAGCCCTTCAAATTTATCGTAGATTAGAGTCCAAGACTTTAGCTCAAAATAGGACCAAGCCACGTTTTCCAGTAAAGCTAATAAGTAGACGATAGATGTGTATATATATATCCAATGAAAAACGCCATCAAAGTGCGTTAGCTTAATATTTTCTGATTTTGAAATTAGTCTTGAGAGTTGTACTCTGAAAATTAAAACAAGAACAAGCGCTAGACTAAAGAGTAAATGGGTACCGTAAACAAGTGTACCTTGCAGGAGTTTATTGTTATCGGGTGTTAAATAATTTATGAAGCCCGCCTTAAAAATAAAATAATTAACACCGTATGTGAGAAAAGTGAACCCTGCAATATGAGCCATGTTGACATTTCTCATGAAGGTACCTATTAAAATAGCTATCCCAAGCAGTACTAAATAGAGATGAGTTATTAGTTCTGGATTACACAGCTGACTAATTAAAAAAGCTAAGGTGACAGCATCAAGCAACCTAGTCCGGCCGTTATTATTTGCTTCTTCACGGATGGTCTTAATTTGACTAAACAGTACGGCCAAGTCTAACTTGCAGCATTGTAACCAGCGAAAGAGTTTTTTAGCGGGAATATCACTTACACCCAGCTCATAATTTATGATGGTTTTTCTATCCACATCGAGCTTGCGCGCCATCATTTGTTGCGTGATATTAGCGCGTACTCGTACCGCTTTTAAATCGTCACCGTCAATCATGTTTTATGCTCAGTCACACGCTAAAGCGCTTATTAAAGCGCATTAGCTTTATCTGAATGGTTTGTTTTAGCTTCAACAATCATCATGGTGAGTAATGCGCCGCAGCATACAGCCCACGCAATATATATTAGCCCTTCAAAGTTATCGTAGATTAATGTCAATGATTTAATATCGAAAAGGATATAAGCGATATCTTCAAGTAAGGCTAAAAGATTAATCACTGCCATGTAAAGGAATATCCAATGAAAAATGCCATCAAAGTGTGTTAACTTAACGTTTTTTGATTTAGAGATAATTCGTGATATTTGCACTCTAAAAATTAATATCAGAGCGAGTGATAAACAGGATAGAAATTGAGAACCATAAATTGAGACACTTTGCAGAAGAGGGTTATCATCAGGTGTTGCTTCGTTGATCAAACCGGTTTCAAAGATGATATGACTGATACCAGTAACAACAAAAATAAACGCTGCGATATGGGTAATATTAACATTCTTTATGTATACACCATACGCAGCACATACACCGAGCACTGATAAATACATAGGAGTGACTATGCTATCATCCCATAGCTGGATGTAAAAAACAGCTAGTGATGCAATACTCAACAAAATCATATGTGAAAGTTTCATTTCCTATCCTTGTGAATCAATAGAAGGCGTTGTTGGAAAGGCGATAAATTGAATACCAGCAGATGCAGCTCTAGGACGCTTATTGGCTGTAGCGCCACCAGACACCTCAGCACATTGACTAGTTGAAAGCTCGCAAACCGTTTTTTGAACTCTTGGGAGTACATATACGGCAGCTGCACCAAATACCGAAGAACAAGTATTAATGGATAGAACGCGCTTATCAGCCACATTTTTTTTAATACTAGGAGGATTATTTGGCACTGTGCCACCCGCTACCAACTCACAATCCCTTTTTGCTATTTCCTTTTGCTTTCCATTCGCCTTTATAAATAAATTCATAGAGCTAAACGCACGGTGTAGGCTTAATTTGTTCATGGTTCTTCATCCTGTAAGTTGGGCTTTTCTTTGCCGTTTGTGATATCACGGATCTGTTTTATTTCGTTTAATAACGATCCGGCATCTATCTTACAATATAAAAACCACAAAAAAAGCTGTTTTGAACGAATATCACTCACACCTAATTCGTAATTTATGATGGTTTTTCTATCACATCTAAGCTTTTTTGCCATCGCTTCTTGGGATATACCGGCATTGACCCGCATAGCTCTTAAATCATCACCCTCTATCACGCCCATATCCTTTTTATTGTTGGGGAGATTTTCCACAGTTAAATATACATGGTGTTAACAACGAAGTGCAGATGTTAAAACGAGAAGGACATGTCAACGTTGTCAATGCTTAAGCTGAACACAGTGACAGCTGTAAAAACAAGCAGAGAACAGGATATTTAAAAATACACTCAAGATCAACAAATCATTTACATTGTTTGGTTTTGTTTCTTAACTTAATCGCCGCCTTAAGGCTAATCGCCAATCTAAAACTTATTCGACGCTCTGAATCTAATCACTAATCTAACCCCATTCGTCACCCTGAACTTGTTTCAGGGTCTTTGCAGTTGATGTGTTAGTGCACCATACAACCAGATCCTGACCTGCGTCAGGATGACGGGATATGTGAGGTTAGTGTCACTCTATATCTACTCACAACCCTAAACCCATTCGTTACTCTAAACCTAATCACCAATCTAACCCCATTCGTCACCCTGAACTTGTTTCAGGGTCTTTGCAGTTGATGTGTTAGTGCACCAAACAACCAGATCCTGACCTGCGTCAGGATGACGAAGGTATAGAAGAGGAAGCATCACAGTAACATTTTATTCAGTTGTTATTAGTCTAAAAATCATATGGTTATATGTAATTCAAAAGCGGTGTTAGCGCTTCTTTTGATACTTTCAGCACAAAATCAGCTAAACATCATACTGGCGTCAGGTGTTCTAACATCAATTTATATAACTTGGTAACTTATTCACACACACTAATAAAAAAGGATAAGTGATGCGTTATATAGCTATGCCCATTTTGTCATTGTTTTGCATGCTCACAATGAGCGTGAAAAGTATGGCTCAAGATAAGCCCTGCGTGGCAGAGCAAGAATACTTTGGTGAGCAGCCGCCGAGTTTAATGCCAAAATTATTTCAACCCAAAATAGTCTCGCCAGAGGGGCGTTTTGAAAGCGGGATGTTTAACCATGATATGACCGAGTTTTATTTCACCCGTAAAAATGGCCAATATAAACGGCGCGCCTTTTTTGTTATTCGTTATGAAAATGGCTGCTGGGGAGAGGTGACTGAGACGGATATACGCTGGCCGCAATTTTCTGATGACGGCAAGGTGATGCGCCTTGGTAAGCATTATAAAGAGCGCACTGCAACAGGTTGGTCAGAGCTAAAAAGCCTAGGCTCTTTTATACGAGAGCAAGGGCATGGTTTATCTGTGTCGGCAAACGGGACTTATTATTTTCCGTTTTATAAAAAGGAAGATAATGGTCATGGCAACATCGGCTATTCGAAGCGAGTGAATGGTCAATACCAAGACCCAGTGAAGCTTGGGCCTCAGATCAATACTGGAGAGTGGATAGCACACCCTTATATTGCACCCGATGAATCCTATTTAATGTGGGATGTGGTGCGCGATGTCGGTCACGGTGGCTCGGATATTTATATCAGCTTTAAAAACAAACAAGGGGCGTGGTTGCCCGCCATTAATATGGGTGAGCATATCAATACCGACTCAAATGAAAGTTCCCCTTGGGTTAGCCGTGACGGCAAGTACTTTTTCTTCTCTCGTGGTGATTGGCATCGTAAAGAAGATGGTAGCAAAAACTGGGTAGGTAAAAGCTATTGGGTTGATGCCAAAGTGATAGAAAACTTACGGCCTAAGCAGTAAGCAGCTGCAAAACTCGGTGTGCGCGGCGTCGATTGGCGCCACGCATCGCGTGTTATTTGAAATATAACGGCACTCATTTAGCGCGGTGGGATTCTGAAACAAGTGCAGAGTGACGGGGCAATTTCAGAATGATGGCTTAAGTTTAGAATGATGGCTTAAGTTTAGAATGATGGCTTAAGTTTAGAATGATGAACTAGGCTCAAATATGGGCTAATGAACAAGGCTACTGCGCTCAAACATGTGTCTGCCGTCATCCTGACGAAAGTCAGGATCTCCTAAACTATCACCACTGTGCTGATATACATTTTTAATTCAAATGAGAGACTGATTTTGAGCGTTATTTTATTTAACGCTGTTTATACTTGTTATCAAGTTTTTGAAACGCGTCATAATTTCGTCATCATACTATCGCCATTTCGTCATTGATTGTTGCCTAATTGGTAACATTACAAAAGTAGCATCCGCTTCTGGTTAATTTTGGTCATTTACGCAGAAGTAGAAGTAACAATGAATAACATCCTCTCGACAAGCCTAGCCGCTGCGCTAGCATTATCTGGTTTTAGTGTCAGTCAATCAGTACAGTCAGCTCAGCTTATCTACAACACGCAGGTCAAAGTGGTGAGTGCCAATTTGTGGCACGATTTGAGCGCAAAAGCGCATTATTACGATGTAGGCGTGGCCGAGTTTAAGCACCTTGATGCGGATGTTATTTTTACGCAAGAATCGGATGGCGCGAACGCTCGATTGGCGCATGATTTAGGCATGTACTTTTGGCAAGGTGACTATTCCAAGAGTTCTGTGGGTATTTTATCTAAGTTCCCGATTAAGCAAGTCATAGACGGCGATGCAAGCAGCAGCCATATTGGCGTGGTGTTAGATGTAAACGGACAAGATGTGGCGGTATTTTCAAATCACTGGAATTACACCCAATATGTCACCTACGACGCACGCGGTGCCAATGGCACCACTTGGCAAGCTAGAAAGCATTGTAAAGCAGTCACCGACAGCGCTGAGCTTGATAAACTAAATGATTTATCGCAGCGTCCAGTGCAGGCAAATAGCTTGTTGGCGTCACTCAAACCTTACCTGGAACAGGGCGTTCCAGTGTTCGCTGGAGGCGATACGAATGAGCCAAGTGGGCTTGATTGGACAGCTGTAACGGCCAATATGTTTGATCACAATGGCACGGTGTACGATTATAAATCGCACCGTATTATTCGTGCTGGTGGCCTAACCGACAGTTATCGCGCACTTTATCCAAACCCTGTTACACACCCCGGTGCGTCATGGCCATTTCGACAAGAAGACAGCTGGGCCAAAGGCGCATCTTATGACAAAGAGTGTGGCCGTGCGCTGGATGACAGAGATAGAATCGACTTTATTTACTACAACAAACATGCACAAGACGTGACCTTGCAAAGCGCCGCGTTTGTTGGCCCGCGTTTTAGTACTTACTTTACAGGTCCTGATGGGCAAGACGCGAACTACAACTGGCAAGACCCCCATGTTGGGCGTTTAGTGAATAGCACAACACAAGAGCCCGAGTACGGCATCTATGATTTCCCATCGGATCATCTTTGGTATCAAACCACCTTTGTGGTCAAAACGCCTTTTGATAAAAGCACCACACACTCACTTGATCACAATCCGAAATTTGGCAATGTGGCACTCAGCGCTTTGGGTCACGACTTAAAAGTGACGTTTACATTAGCAAACAACCAATTTATGGGCACACATATTAGCTACAGCGTGAATGCTGCGGCCCATAACGCCAGCCCATCAAACTACAGTGGTGGTAGTGTGGCTGTAACGGCAAATAATGGCGAGCAATATTCACTGGTTATCGACAAATCTTTTTTAGCCAGTCAACTAGACAAAAACACGGTGCAGCTGCGCCTATTTCATAAAAACGGTGCGTCGCCTAGAGTGGATGCCGTAGTCGATTTAAGCTGGGCTGATATAAAAGCACTGATAAATTTTGATGTAAACGAACAGGTCGAAATTAGCGCTTCAAAAAGTATTTATGGCGTGAATGAAAACATTATAGCCAACTTTAGTAATGCGCCGGGCAATGCCAAAGATTGGATTGGAATTTACCATAAAGGCAACCCAAGTGATGGCTCGGTTTACTCCATCGATTGGCAATATATTCATAGTGAAACATCGGGCAGTAGAACATTTAACGGGCTGCCTGCTGGGGAGTATTTATTACGCGTGTTTGAAAACAATGGTTATACACTATTGGCTGAGACGAGCTTCTCGGTGCAATAACCCTGACTTCAATAAGAAGTGGGCAAGCTACTTGGCTAAACCGTTATATATTAAATGTTATTTTTAGAAAGCATTTAATATATGAATATTTTCATTTCATTTATTATAAATGATTAAAATTCTTTTCTTTAAATTCAAGCCAGACTCTGATTATATTTTAAATATAAAAAATAAACCTTGACATTTACTTTTGACTTTGGGATTTTGTCTGTACCCAAGATGAGGGTAAACACATAAAAAGGATATTATTATGACTTTAAAACTAAAAAAGCAAAATCTAAAAAAATTAAACAATAAAGATGCAGTGGCAATTGATGCTAAAGCAACTCAAAAAGTGGCTGGTGGCTATGCAACTGTAACAGGGTGTTTTGACAAAGGTTGTAAAGTTAACTAAGTTAATGCTGATAAGTGATCTACTTCGGTAGATCGCTTATATGCGAAAGGCAGATGCCGCTATTATTGCCATCTTTTCATTTTATCTATTCTCATTTGCCCTGAACGTTGCCATTCCTTCGCTGTAATTTCAGTAATCTTAAGTGTACTGTAACGGCCTGTTATGTTAATTTTGCACAGTTAACCATAAGAATTAATTTAACTTCAAAGCCAGCGGAAATCGAACGTATTTTATGCAATTATCACCCAGCTTAACCGCCTTAATTGAAGCCTTACGTTGCTTACCGGGTATTGGCCCGAAATCGGCGCAACGCATCGCTTTTCACTTGTTAGAACGTGACCGAGATGGTGGCACTCAATTAGGTGAATCCTTAACCAAAGCGATGCAAGTGATTGGCCACTGCCAATCTTGTAGAACATTTACTGAAAATACCCATTGTGATATCTGCCAAAGTATTAAGCGCCAAGATAGTCGCTTATTATGCATTGTTGAGTCGCCAACAGATGTATTGGCCATTGAGCAAACGGGACAATATCAAGGATTGTATTTTGTTCTGATGGGGCATTTGTCACCCATTGATGGCATAGGTCCAAAAGAGATTGGATTAGATTTGTTGGAGCAAAGGTTGTCGCAAGGCAATATTGATGAAGTGATCTTGGCAACCAACCCAACGGTTGAAGGTGAGGCAACTGCTCACTTTATTGGTGAACTTTGTCATAAGTATCATGTTGAAGCATCTAGAATTGCGCACGGTATGCCTGTGGGCGGCGAGCTTGATTTGGTGGATGGTATGACTTTGATGCATGCGTTTTCAGGTAGGCGTAGTTTAAATCAATAATCACGCATAGTTGCTTTTACGTTACTCGTAAGGTGATGAGACCCTGAAACAAGTTCAGGATGACAAAGTAGCCGCAACGCTGAATCCAATTAGTAAGACTACAGTGCTCTGATATACGGCTGTCGTCTTCCTGACATAATACGTTTAAGCGTAATCTTCTCGGTTTTTTTAAAACAATATTGCTGCACTTAATTGCAGTACTAAAGGTGGCTTCATGAGTGCTAACTTGAGTTGTCGGGAGCGCGATTTAGATCGTATTGTTCTGTATCTCGCAAGTAGATGAGTTCTTAAGCCAGCAATTTACTCAAAAAAATTTACACCATCCCCTTGAAGTTAAAAATCCTCACCCCATATCTCTAAGCATATTAACACTGCATCAATTGGTTATACCGGAGAGAACAATGACCGCAGCTCAAAAAGAAACATTAGGCTTTCAAACAGAAGTCAAACAACTATTAAACCTGATGATCCACTCTTTGTACTCAAACAAAGAGATCTTTTTACGTGAACTGGTGTCAAACGCATCTGACGCAGCAGATAAACTCAGATTTTTAGCACTATCACATGGCGATTTATATGAAGGCGACGCTGAGCTTCGCGTTCGTGTAAGTGTAGATAAAGACGCAAATACTATTACTATCTCAGATAACGGTATTGGTATGACGCGCGATGAAGTGATCAGCTCATTAGGTACCATTGCAAAATCAGGTACAGCTGAGTTCTTCCAAAACCTAACGGGTGACCAAGCGAAAGACTCACAATTAATTGGTCAATTTGGTGTAGGTTTCTACTCTGCATTCATCGTTGCAGATGCTGTAACTGTTGTTACGCGTAAAGCGGGTGAAAAAACAGCCGTTGAGTGGCACTCAAAAGGTGAGGGTGAATACACACTTGCTGAAGTAGAAAAAGCAGGCCGTGGTACCGACATTATTCTTCACCTTCGTGAAGACGAAAACGAATTCCTAGATGATTTCCGTCTGCGTGGTATCGTCACTAAGTATTCTGATCACATCTCTATTCCAGTAGAAATGTACAAAGAACCAGTGCCGGAATCAGAAGGCCCAGATGGCGAAAAGATTGAAGCAAAACCAGGCGAGTGGGAGGCGATTAACCGCGCCACGGCACTTTGGACACGTGACAAGTCAGAGATCAGCGAAGAAGAATATAAAGAATTCTACAAGCATGTAGGTCATGATTGGGAAGAGCCGCTAACTTGGGCACACAATAAAGTAGAAGGTAAAACTGAATACACCAGCTTACTTTATATCCCTAAAAAAGCACCATTCGATATGTGGAATCGTGAGCGTCAAAGCGGCTTAAAATTGTACGTACAACGCGTATTCATTATGGATGACGCTGAACAGTTTATGCCAAGTTACCTTCGTTTTGTTAAAGGCCTTTTAGATTCAAACGACTTACCACTGAACGTATCTCGTGAAATTTTACAAGACAACAAGATCACGCAAGCTATCCGCAAAGGCTGTACTTCACGCGTACTTAAAATGCTTGAGCGCATGGGCAAAAACAAACCAGAAGAGTATCAAACATTCTGGAATGAGTTTGGCCAAGTAATGAAAGAAGGTCCAGCGGAAGATATGGCTAACAAAGAAGCCATTGCTAAACTACTACGCTTTAGTTCTACGCATACTGATGAAAGCACGCAAAATGTGTCTTTAGAGCAGTACATTGAGCGTATGAAAGAAGGTCAAGACAAGATCTACTATGTGGTTGCAGACAGCTTTGAAGCTGCGAAGAACTCTCCACACTTAGAGATCTTCCGTAAGAAAGGCATTGAAGTACTACTACTTTCAGATCGCGTTGATGAGTGGATGATGAGCCACTTAACCGAGTTTGCTGAGAAGCAATTGCAATCAATTACGCGTGGTGACTTAGACTTGGGTGACTTGGACGACGAGGAAACCAAAAAGGCGCAAGAAGAGAGCGAAAAAGAAGTAGAAGGTTTAGTTGAGCGCGTTAAAACTGTACTTGGCGACAAAGTAAAAGAAGTACGTTTTACACACCGTTTGACTGACTCACCAGCGTGTGTGGTTGCAGATGAGCACGATATGAGCTCACAAATGCAAAAACTGATGGAATCAGTAGGACAAGCGGTTCCTGAGCAAAAGCCAGTATTTGAGCTAAACCCTGAGCACCAACTTGTGAAGCACCTAAATGTTGAGCAAGATGAAGACAAGTTTGCGCAATGGTCAGAAGTATTATTAGACCAAGCGTTGCTAGCAGAGCGAGGAAGCTTAAAAGATCCAGCAGGTTTTGTTACTCGCCTAAACAAATTGATGCTTGATTTAAGCAAGTAATCAGTACTTTTTGTCTAAAAAGGGGCCATAGGCCCCTTTTTTCGTTTATCATGGCTGAGAAACCTTAGCAATTAGTATAAGTCGCTTGAGAATCTTGAGCGCATGTGAAAAAATTTAGACAATTTCAAATAAACTCCGATACGAGGAACATAATTATGCGCATTATCCTTTTAGGCGCGCCGGGTGCAGGTAAAGGCACTCAAGCACAGTTTTTAATGGACAAATACGGTATTCCACAGATCTCGACTGGCGACATGTTACGCGCAGCTATCAAAGAGGGCACACCGTTAGGCCTAGAAGCGAAAAAAGTGATGGATGCTGGCCAGTTGGTTTCTGATGAAATCATCATCGGCCTAGTAAAAGAGCGCATTGCAAAAGAAGACTGCGTGAAAGGTTTTCTTTTAGATGGCTTCCCTCGTACAATTCCACAAGCAGATGCAATGAAAGACAATGGCATCAGCATCGACCACGTTATTGAGTTTGACGTTGCTGACGAAATTATCGTTGAGCGTATGGGCGGTCGTCGTGTGCACCCAGGCTCAGGCCGTGTTTACCACGTTGTTTACAACCCACCAAAGGTTGAAGGTAAAGACGATGTAACGGGTGAAGATCTTATCATTCGTGATGACGATGTTGAAGAAACAGTACGTAAACGTTTAGGTATTTACCACGACCAAACTAAGCCACTCGTATCTTACTATCAAGCTGAAGCTGACGCGGGTAACACGCAGTACCACAAGCTAGATGGTACACAAGCAGTTGATGCGGTAAGCCAAAAATTAGCTGAGCTATTAGGCTAAATTATCTCTATTGAGTATGTGCTCGCAAAGTGCATACTCAATATTCACACCTCAGTACGTAGCCTCGCAATCTAGTCATACCTAGTTACAAAATAAACAACCTTCGACTTACTTTTCACGCTAGTATAACTCTGTTTGTTTCGCTCAAATGGAGAATAATAATGAAAACCACATTTTTGAGTGCTTTGCTTGGCGGAGCGTTAATGGCAAGTACTGCCGTTTATGCTGATGTATACAATGATGCTGTTAGCAATGCTGCACGCTCAGAAAAAGATAAGTCACTAGATGAGAGGCGCAAGCCTGCCGAAGTGATGCGCTTTTTCGAGATCAAACCCGGTATGAAAGTACTGGATGTATTTGCTGGTGGCGGATATTACTCCGAGCTCATGAGTTACGTGGTTGCAGATAAAGGTCACGTGATCATGTATAACAATCAACCTTGGCAACAGTTTGTGCAAAAGGCGGTAGATGAGCGCCTAAAAGATAATCGTTTGAAAAATGTTTCAACACTGATTGTTAAACCCGAGGAATTACAAAATAGCAAAGAGCAATATGATGCCGCGGTATTTATTTTAGGTATGCATGATTTATATTATGCTCATCCTGAAAATGGCTGGCCAAAAATAGACAAAGACAAGTTCTTAAAAGGCATTTACAGTAAATTAAATAAAGGGGCTGTGTTTGGCGTGATCGATGCCAATGCCCAGAGCGGTGCAGACAACGAAAAAATAGGGAAGTCAATTCATCGTGTGGACCCAACAGCCGTGATAAAAGATATTGAAGCAGCTGGGTTTAAATTGGAGTCAAAAGGGGAGTTTTTACGCAACCCCAACGATGATTTAACCAAGTCTGTATTTTTACCTGAAAACAGATATAACACAGACAGAAGCGTATTAAAATTTCGTAAGCTTTAATTGAATTGCGAATTAATCACCCATTTTTTATCACAAAAGTGTCAGCGTTTTCGCTGGCACTTTGTTTGTTATAGTGACTTTAATTTTTCAATAACGCTATCGTAGTTCGGTTCAGTCGCTAAATTTTCAACGAGTTGCTTATATACCACTTTGTGATCTTTATCCAGTATCAGAACGGCTCTACTTAATAGCCCCATATCTTTAATATATAAGCCATAGTTTTGCCCAAAATCGTGCCATACTGAGTCCGAAAGGGTTTGAATTTTGTCTATATTTTCAGTTTGGCAGAAGCGCTTTTGTGCAAATGGTAAGTCAGCGCTAATAGTGAGCATAACAATGTCACTAAATTCATTTGCTACCTTTTCGTTGAAATACTTGGTCTGTAAGCTGCAAATGCCGGTATCTAAACTAGGTACTACACTGATCAATACAGCTTTACCCGTAAATTCATTGAGTGATACTGGAACGAATGCGCTATCGACCACTTTAAAGCTGGGTGCTTGATCGCCCTCTTTAACACCATTGCCAAGCAAGGTAACGGGTTTGCCATTGGCCGTAACCTTTCCGATGTCTAACTGGTTTTCTTGCATGTCGAGCGCATATAGATTCGCAGCAAAAAGGGTAGCGGTGAGAAGTGCTGATTTAAACATAAACCAAGTCCTACTGTCAGTTATCGTAATTTTAAAGAGTGTATTATACTGTTAACTATGAACCAAGCACGTGAAGGGAATTTCGTTGTAAATCAGGGCTGACGGTATTAACATGTGCGTTAAAAATAGTCGGCATTTTAAATCTTAAATGCCAAAAATAACAAATGCAACCATTTAATAACATCTCATTAATATTGTGGTTTGTCAATGTAAGAGAGTTTTTATGTCAACATTAGTTCTAATATGTGATGACTCAAAATTAGCGAGACGGCAATTGGCTCGCTCGCTGCCGAGTGACTGGGACATAAAAGTAGAGTTTGCAGAGCACGGTATTGACTGTATAGAGAAAATTAAACAATTCTCTCCAGAGATATTATTCCTCGACCTTAATATGCCGCAATTAGATGGATATGGCGTACTTCAAGAAATTCAAACGCAAGGGCTTAACGTATTAACGGTTGTGGTTTCAGGTGATATTCAACCAAATGCGCATCAACGAGTTATGGAATTGGGGGCGATCGACTTTATTAGAAAGCCTTGTGATGCCAACAAGCTTGTAGAAATTATTGAGCACCATGGTATTCGAGACCGCGCAATCCGAGAAAGTCTTGTGCACAAGCTAGGCGAACAACTAGAGCCAGAGATCAGAGATATATACCAAGAACTCACCAATGTTGCGATGGGCCAAGCGGGCGACTTACTTGCGCGTTTATTGAATGTGTTTGTTGAGCTTCCGATCCCGAATGTCAATGTTTTGGAAGTGAGTGAGCTTCACATGGCACTTCAGGCAATCGACGCTAATGCAAGTACATCTGGGGTTTGCCAGGGCTTTATTGGCGGCGGAGTGTCGGGAGAAGCGTTGTTGTTGCTTAATGACTCTAGTTTTAAAGAAGTTGCCTCATTGATGAATTATCAAGGTGAGCTAAATGATAAAGTAGAATTAGAGCTTTTGATGGACATTAGTAACATTCTAATTGGCGCCATATTGACTGGGTTGTCAAAGCAACTAGACATGCCATTTAGCCAAGGCCATCCCGTTGTATTAGGTCAGCACTGCGATGTTTCAGATTTGGTTAAAGCGAATAAAAATCGTTGGCAAAGAACACTTGCGATTGAGATTAGTTACGGCATTGAAAACCATGATATTAATTGCGATTTGATGCTACTGTTTACAGAAGACTCGCTGAAAACTTTAAAATATAAAGTTGCCTATTTATTAGAAGATTAGAATTATGCCTGCTGCTGATTTTGAAATGAACGAAATACATTGGTTAATGGACATGTTCAACACAGTTGATGTTGGGCTGGTGGTGTTGGATAGGGAGTACCGAGTATGCGTATGGAATGGGTTTATGGAAAATCACTCTGGCCTTTTACCGAGCGCAGTGAAAGATAAGGACATATTTGATATTTTTCCGAGTATTGACGAAAAGTGGTTTCGTTCAAAAGCAGAATCGGTATTTGTGCTTAAAAACCGCTCCTTCACTATCTGGGAGCAGCAACCTTATATATTTCGTTTTAAAAATTATCGCCCGATCACTGGTAAAGCGGATTATATGTACCAAAATTCAACCATCATTCCGTTGTCTACATTAACTGGCGATGTAGGCCACATCTGTATCATCATATACGATGTAACCGATGAAGCGATGAACAAAGTTGAATTAGAAAGAGCCAATCACGAACTGGAACGTATCAGTCGTACAGATAGTCTTACACAGCTTGCAAATAGAGGGCACTGGGAAGCGGGTTTGAGACATGAATTTATGCGCCTTCGCAGAAATAATGGCTGTAGTGCATTGCTCATGTTCGATATTGACCACTTTAAAAAGGTCAATGATGAATATGGTCATGGTGGCGGAGATGAAGCGATTAGGCATATTTCGGACCTGTTAAAGAAAACACTCCGCGAAACAGATACCGCAGGTCGATACGGTGGGGAAGAGTTCGCGGTGACATTGGTTGACACTGATGCTGAAGGTGCCAAAGTATTTGCTGAAAGACTACGTACACTCATTGAAAAGTCTTCAATCTTTTATGAAGAGCAAGAGATAAAGATCACTGTGAGTGTGGGATTTGCAATCTACAGCCCTGAATTCTCTAAACATGAACAGTGGATTGAGGCGGCCGATATAGCTTTATATCACTCAAAAACCACGGGCCGAAATCAAGTGACTGGATACACAGAAGAGCTTAAAAAGAACCACACAAAAGTGAAAGCCAATTAAGCATATGAAGGCTTAATTGGCATAATGGGGCGTGTTGTTCTTTGAGGTCGATTTTTGTTCAAATCAAAGCCATTCAAAACCACAAAATGCGCTATGGCACATAGCGCACTGTGTGAGTAGCGCGTGATAGTGTAGTATCAACTTGCCTGAGAGTCATTTTCTTCAATAGGGCATTGAGCAATGATTTGTTTTTCACCATTGTCATCAACTTGTTCTAATTTGACGGCAAACCCCCACAATCGGTAAAGATGTTTTAACACTTCTTGTTTTGACTCTGCTAATGGAATGCCATTTTGGGGCACATATCTGAGAGTCAGCGAACGGTCTCCTCTAATATCGACGTTGTGCACTTGAATGTTAGGTTCATGATTACTTAAATTATATTGTGCAGACAAAGATGAGCGAACTTTTTGATAGCCTTCATCATTGTGTATTGCACCTACTTCCAAGTGTGCTGAGCTTTGGTTGTCGATAATAGTAAACAGTTTAAAGTCCCTAATTAATTTAGGAGATAAAAATTGGCTTATAAAGCTCTCATCCTTAAAGTTTTCCATAGCAAAGTGGAGTGTGTCTAACCAATTACTGCCAGCAAACTCAGGAAACCACTTTTTGTCTTCATCAGTTGGGTTTTCACATATGCGGCGTATATCCACCATCATATTAAAACCCAAAGCATAAGGATTTATACCCGAGTAAAACTTGCTATTGTAAGGAGGCTGGTAAACCACATTGGTGTGACTTTGCAAAAACTCCAACATAAAAGCATCGGACACTTTTCCTTCGTCGTATAGGTGATTAAGAATAGTGTAGTGCCAAAACGTCGCCCAACCTTCGTTCATTACCTGAGTTTGTTTTTGAGGGTAAAAATACTGAGAGATTTTCCTCACTATACGGATCACTTCCCGTTGCCAAGATTCAAGTAAAGGTGCGTTCTTTTCAATAAAATAAAGGATATTTTCTTGGGGTTCACTCGGAAAACGCACTTTTTTCATTTGTTTTTCTTGTTGGCTAACAGGAATTGTTCTCCACAATTCATTCACTTGTGATTGCAGGTAATCTTCGCGCTCCTTTTGACGCTTTTGTTCTTCATACATTGAAATTTGTTGCGGGCGTTTATAGCGGTCTACGCCATAGTTCATCAATGCATGACATGAGTCCAAAAGGTTCTCTACTTCATCAATACCATGCTTTTCTTCACATTGCGCAATGTAGTTCTTGGCGAATACTAAGTAATCGATAATGGATGAAGCGTCAGTCCAAGCCTTGAATAGATAATTGCCTTTAAAAAACGAGTTGTGTCCATAACAGGCATGCGCCATAACCAGAGCTTGCATTGGCAATGTGTTTTCTTCCATTAGGTAGGCAATGCACGGGTTAGAATTAATTACTATTTCGTAAGCAAGACCCATTTGTCCGCGTTTGTAATTTTGCTCCGTTGCAATAAACTTTTTCCCAAATGACCAGTGACTGTATCCAATAGGCATACCAACACTTGAGTAAGCGTCCATCATTTGTTCGGCTGTGATCACTTCAATTTGATTTGGATAAGTGTCTAATCGGTAGTGCTCTGCGACTCTTGCTATTTCAGCTTGATATTCCTCAAGTAAATCAAAGGTCCAGTCTGGCCCATCATTCATTGGGTTATAACTCATAAGCTCCCTCCGATGTCGCTAAGCAGCGCCTTGTTGTTGACGGTTCTTTTTAAACAGTTCCCTAAAGATAGGGTATATGTCTTCAACAGAACGTATGTGCTGCATAGCAAAGTTATCATGAGTGTTAGCGATCGTTTGATATTCTCGCCACAGGCTTTGATGTGCTCTCGTTGTGATCTCAATATAAGCATAGTACCTAACTACTTTGAGTAGCTTATTGGTCATGATGTCGGTGCAATGCGGAGAGTCATCGGCCCAATTATCGCCATCAGAAGCCTGCGCTGCGTAGATATTCCAATCACCTTGCGAGTATCGTTCTTTTACAATCTCATCCATTAACTTCAATGCACTAGATACAATGGTGCCGCCAGTTTCTTGTGAGTAAAAGAACTCTTGTTCATCTACCTCTTTGGCTTGAGTATGGTGACGTATATACACCACTTCAATGTTTTTGTAAGTGCGAGTTAAAAACTGATACAACAATATGTAAAAGCGCTTTGCCATATCTTTAGTGGCTTGATCCATCGACCCTGAGACATCCATCAAACAAAACATAACTGCTTTACTGGTTGGATGAGGGCGTTTCTCATAATTTCTGAATCTTAAATCATAGTTGTCAATAAAGGGCACTGCGGCAATTTTCTGTTTAAGCTCTTTAATCTCTGCTTTTAGTTCAGAAATTTTTTGCTGTGATGGCACAGGCTCTTCCAACAATGCAGCCAATTCCTCCTCGGCTTCAGCCAGCCGGCGTCGTTTTGACGCTGACATAGCTACCCTTCGGGCAAGAGAGCCTCTTAAAGACCGCACAATATCTAAGTTACTAGGCATACCATCATTACAAAATCCAGCGCGATGGGTTTTCATTTGCACTAACTTGTCTAACTGGCTCTGCTGTAAGTTTGGTAGCTCCAAATCTTCAAACAGAAGGTCAAGGTACTCGTCTTTTGAAATTGAAAAAACGAAGTCGTCTTGGCCTTCACCTTGATCGCTTGCATCACCTGGACCTGAGCCTCCACCTTGCCCTGAGGGTGGACGTTGAATTTTATCCCCAGTACTAAATTGGTCATTGCCGGGGTGGATCATTTCTCGATCCCCCCCTTTACCTTGATGAAAAACAGGTTCACTGATGTCACGCTGCGGAATAGAAATGTTTTCTCCGCTGCTAATATCAGTGACGCTTCGCTTGTTTATCGCATCCGACACGGCTTCCTTTATCTGCTTTTTGTAGCGTCTAATGAAGCGTTGTCGGTTTAGCGTGCTCTTATTTTTACCGTTCAGGCGACGGTCTATAAAATGCGCCATAAATCACCCTCTCAGTCTCTAATCGTATTACTGTGACTTCCTAACTCTTAGATACCATTCAGAGAGTAAGCGAACTTGCTTCTGTGTATAGCCCTTTTCAACCATACGATTCACAAAGTCTTCGTGTTTCTTCTGATCTTCCGCAGAGGTTTTTGCATTGAACGAGATGACTGGTAGTAACTCCTCAGTATTTGAGAACATTTTCTTCTCAATTACTGTGCGTAGTTTCTCATAGCTTGTCCAAACGGGGTTTTGACCATTGTGGTGTGCTCTAGCCCGCAGAACAAAGTTCACGATTTCATTACGGAAGTCTTTAGGGTTTGAAATACCCGCCGGCTTTTCGATTTTCTCAAGTTCTGCATTTAGCGCTGCACGGTCAAATAACTGGCCAGTATCTGGGTCACGATATTCTTGGTCTTGTATCCAAAAGTCAGCATATGTAACGTAGCGGTCAAAGATGTTTTGACCATATTCAGAATAAGACTCTAGGTAAGCCGTTTGTAGCTCTTTACCAATAAACTCGACATATTGCGGAATAAGGTAACCTTTTAAGTGACTTAAATAGCGCTCTTGAATTTCAGCATTGAATTGCTCACGTTCAATTTGTTGTTCCAGTACATAGAATAAATGAACCGGGTTTGCAGCAACTTCAGCGTGATCAAAGTTGAATACGCGCGAAAGTATCTTGAATGCAAAGCGAGTAGAGAGGCCATTCATACCTTCGTCAACGCCAGCATAGTCGCGGTATTCTTGATATGATTTTGCTTTAGGATCGGTGTCTTTGAGGCTCTCGCCATCATAGACGCGCATTTTAGAGTAAATACTAGAATTTTCAGGCTCTTTGATGCGAGAAAGTGCAACAAACTTAGCAAGTGTTTCGAGCGTGCCTGGAGCGCAAGGTGCTTCAGCTAATTCACTGTTTTCTATAAGCTTGTTGTAAATCTTAACTTCTTCAGAAACTCTTAGGCAATATGGGACTTTCACAATGTAAACACGGTCAAGAAATGCCTCATTGTTTTTGTTATTTTTAAATGTCTGCCATTCCGATTCATTTGAGTGTGCCAAAATCATGCCGCTAAACGGTAACGCGGAGATACCTTCAGTCCCGTTGTAATTGCCTTCTTGTGTGGCGGTGAGAAGCGGGTGTAGCACTTTTATAGGGGCTTTAAACATTTCCACAAACTCCATAAGGCCTTGGTTTGCTAAACACAAAGCGCCAGAGTAGGAGTATGCATCGGGATCGTTTTGAGCAAAGTGCTCTAGCTTTCTGATATCAACTTTACCAACCAGTGCTGAAATATCTTGGTTGTTCTCATCACCAGGTTCCGTTTTTGCGATGGCAACTTGATCCAGTATTGAAGGATAACGCTTTACGACTTTGAATTTACTGATATCCCCGTTGAACTCATGTAAGCGTTTGGTTGCCCAAGGCGACATAACGGTTTTTAAGTAACGAGGTTTAATACCGTATTCTTTTTCGAGTAATTCAGCGTCTTCAATTGGGTTAAACAGTGATAAAGGGTGGTCGTTAACTGGTGAACCTTTGATAGCGTAAATTGGTACCTGTTGCATCAAATATTTAAGCTTTTCGGCAATGGATGATTTACCACCACCAACAGGACCGAGCAAATACAGCACTTGCTTACATTCTTCCAGCCCCTGTGCGGCATGCTTTAGGTAAGAGACAATTTGCTCAATGGCATCTTCCATACCATAAAATTCGCTGAATGCGGGGTAGCGGCCAATAACACGATTGGAGAATATCCGGCTTAAGCGGGCATCGCTGGCTGTGTCTACCATTTCAGGTTCACCGATAGCCATAAGTAATCGTTCCGGGGCGCTTGCGTAAGCCGATTTATCTTCTTTACAGATTTCAAGAAACTCAGCGATTGTGTACTCTTCTTCTTGCGCTGCTTCGTATCTGGCTTGGTAGTGTTCAAATATCGTCATGACGACCTCCAGTAACCTGCTTATTTAAAGAAAGCTATTTAATCTAGGAAAGGAAAAAGGTTACTTTAAGCTTAGTCATGATATTTAGAATTTGCCTAAAAATTCCAAATATTTAATGCATTTGGGGGAGAGGGATGAGATAAAATAAAAGGCACCTAAAGTGCCTTTTAATGCAATAATAATAACGGTGTTTTCACCGTTAATTGTTAAGCTAGGTTCGCGTTTGCAAATTCCCAGTTAACAAGTGCCCAGAAACCTTTCAGGTAATCAGGACGAACATTGCGGTAGTCGATATAATATGCGTGTTCCCACAAATCTACAGTCAGAATAGGTGTAACACCTGCATCAGTTAATGGTGTTGCTGCGTTAGACGTGTTAACGATATCTAAAGAACCATCAGCAAGTTGTACTAACCAAGTCCAGCTTGAACCGAAGTTGTTAACAGCTTTGTCATTGAATGCTTCTTGGAATGCAGCAAATGAACCCCATTTTGCATTGATAAGCTCTGCCACTTTACCAGTAGGCTCGCCACCGCCATTTGGTGATAGGCTGTGCCAGTAGAAAGTGTGGTTCCAGATCTGTGCCGCGTTATTGAAAACACCGCCTTCTGAACTACATACTACTTCTTCAAGTGTTTTGTTTGCTAACTCAGTGCCTTCAACTAAACCGTTTAGTTTTACAACGTAAGTGTTGTGGTGTTTGCCGTGGTGAAACTCAAGCGTTTCTTTAGAAATATGTGGCTCAAGTGCATCGATTGCATAAGGTAGTGACGGTAGTTCAAATGCCATTTTAATCTCCATTTTGTTGTGTAAATGTCAGCAAGAGTACGAAACATAGTCGACTGCAGCCTACTGTTCTATACCTGCTAGCATTATAATGATACTATAATTCCCGAGTATTTTACTCAAGTTTTGGCAAACAGCAATGGCGTTGCCTTAATACTATTCGTAAATATGGTCTTACTGATGATAAATCAAGCTTGTGAATGTATCATCGACCAAACGCTATCGTCACTTTGAGGTTAAAGATGGAAACCATTGATAAAATTAAACAGCAAATTTCTGAAAACCCAATTCTTTTATATATGAAAGGCTCTCCAAAATTACCAAACTGTGGTTTTTCTTCACAAGCTTCTCAAGCTTTAATGGCTTGTGGTGAGCAATTTGCTTATGTTGATATTCTTCTTAACCCAGATATCCGAGCAGAGTTACCTCACTATGCGAACTGGCCAACGTTCCCACAGTTATGGGTGGAAGGTGAGTTGATTGGTGGTTGTGACATCATCATTGAAATGTTCCAACGTGGTGAGTTACAGCCATTGATCCAAGAAACAGCAGCAAAATACAAAACGGAAGAAGAAAATTCTGCGGAATAATTCATCCGTTTTTGAATTTTGATATGAGCCCAGTTTATGCTGGGCTTTTTATTGTCCTAAGAAAAGTATTCGCTTCATCCTTATTTCCTATAACGTGCACGTCATTCATATCTAGCCGCTAAATCAATTTAATGCCGATAAATTTTCAAACTTGCAATAAGTGAGTTGAATAATATGCAGCAACATTCGCTTTAGCCCCATAGAAAAAGGTGAAGTGCATGAATATTTATTCATTCTGGTGCTGGTTTACGTTTACGTAAACTGGATCTTGCTTCATGGTTTGTTTACTGTTTGTTCATAATGACACTGGTGTCATGGCGCTTTTTTAAGCTTTTATTACGATGTGTGGCCTGTTTTTATTGTTTTAGGTTAACTTGTCTTACCATTGAGAAATATTCAAGTTTGTGAATATGTATTCATAATTGTGTTGACTCCATTTTAAAACCTCGCTAGTTTTGAGTATCTGCCAGAATCTCGTTAGAAGTGTAATCAACAGGCAGTTGTAGCAAGGGGAGGAGTCCATGTTATATGACTCAGCACTAGAAAAAGATAATTGCGGGTTTGGCCTGATAGCACATATCAATGGCCAAGCCAGCCACAAATTAATTAGAACAGCGATACAAGGTTTGGACCGAATGCAACACCGGGGCGGTATTGCATCTGACGGTAAAACGGGGGATGGCTGTGGTTTATTATTACAAAAGCCAGATAGCTTTTTCCGTGCAATTGCTGCTGAGCAACAATGGCACCTTGGTAAAAACTACGCTGTTGGTAATTTATTTTTAAACGCCGAACACGAATTGGCGAACGCTGCTAAAAAAGTAGTCAATGAAGAACTAGAAAAAGAAACGCTGACGATTGTTGGCTGGCGAGAAGTACCTACCGATCCGTCAATGCTTGGTCCTATTGCTAAGCAGCAACTACCCAAGTTTGAACAGATATTTGTCAGCGCTCCTGAAGGGTGGCGCCCAAAAGATTTAGAGCGCCGTTTGTACATCGCAAGACGCAGAATTGAAAAGCGTTTAGAGCATGATAAGCAATTTTATGTATCGAGCTTGTCCGGTCTAGTAACGGTGTATAAAGGCCTTATGATGCCAGCTGACTTGCCAAACTTTTATTTAGACCTGGCTGACATGCGCATGACCAGTGCCATTTGTGTTTTCCACCAGCGTTTTTCGACCAATACGCAACCTCGTTGGCCGCTGGCTCAGCCCTTTAGGTATTTAGCGCATAATGGTGAGATCAACACTATTACGGGTAACCGTCAGTGGGCTAGAGCACGAGCTTACAAGTTCTCATCGCCTTTACTGCCTGATTTACAAACGGCTGCGCCATTTGTGAACGAGGTAGGCTCAGATTCATCAAGCCTTGATAATATGCTGGAGCTATTTTTGTCCGGTGGTATGGATTTATTCAGAGCGATGCGTATGTTAGTGCCACCAGCGTGGCAGAAAAACCGCGCGATGGATGATGACTTACGCGCATTTTATGACTTTAACTCTATGCACATGGAACCATGGGATGGCCCCGCAGGTATCGTCATGTCAGACGGTCGATTCGCGGCCTGTAACCTAGATAGAAATGGCCTGCGCCCAGCGCGTTATGTACTCACGCAGGATGGCTTCATTACGCTTGCGTCAGAAGTGGGCATTTGGGATTACGCCGCCGATGAAGTCATCGACAAAGGCCGTGTAGGCCCAGGTGAGCTATTGGTCGTGGATACGCTGCATGGCAAAATTTGGCAATCGGATGAAATTGATCAAGATTTGAAAGCGCGTCATCCATACAAAGCATGGCTTGAACAAAACGTAAAACGTTTAACGCCTTTTGAACAGCTTGATGAAACCCAAGCAGGTGGCCGAGATATTGATGACGCCATGTTGCTGACCTATCAAAAACTATTTGGTTACAGCAATGAAGAGCTTGATCAAGTGCTTCGCATCATGGGACAAAATGGTCAAGAAGCCACAGGCTCAATGGGTGATGACACACCATTTGCCGTGCTCTCTGAAGGCTACCGCTCTTTGTTTGATTATTTCAGACAAAAGTTTGCGCAGGTAACGAACCCACCCATTGACCCACTTCGAGAAAACCACGTGATGTCTTTGGCTACCTGTATCGGTCGTGAGCAAAACGTGTTTAACGAAACAACAGGGCATGCCAAACGTTTGCAATTTGATTCGCCAGTGCTGTCGTATTCTGACATGCAACAGCTTCGTAGCGCCGATGATGAGCACTATTCTATTTGCAAAGTATCGCTAAACTACGCACCCGGAGAGGGTTTAAAAGCTGCAATTGAGCGCATATGTGATGAAGCTCAAGCAAAAGCACAAGCAGGGTGCGTGATGGTGGTACTGAGTGACCGTGATGTGAGTGACAATATGCTGCCAGTTCCTGCTGCAATGGCCGTCGGGGCGGTGCAACAGCGTTTGGTGAATACCAATTTACGCTGTGACTCAAATATTATTGTTGAGACGGGCAGTGCCCGAGACCCACATCAGTTTGCTGTGTTGCTTGGTTTTGGCGCCACGGCTATTTATCCGTATTTAGCTTATGAATCGCTCGTTGCCATGTGCGATAACGGCGTGATCAACAAAACCTATCGCGAAGTCACACTGGCTTATCGCAATGCCATCAACAAAGGCCTATACAAAATCATGTCGAAGATGGGCATAAGTACCATCGCGTCCTATCGTTGTTCAATGTTGTTTGAAGCGGTTGGTTTGTCCAATGATGTGGTTGAGCTGTGCTTCAAAGGTGTCGCAAATCGTATTCAAGGCGCATGTTTCGACGACTTTGAACAAGACCAAGCGAAATTGCATAAGTTGGCCTTTAGTAAACGCAAGTTACTGAGTCATGGCGGGTTACTCAAGTATGTGCATGGTGGTGAATATCACGCCTATAACCCAGACGTTGTAAAAGCCTTGCAAGTGGCTGTGCGTTCGGGTCGCTATGAAGATTACCAAAAATACGCTGATTTAGTTAACAATCGTCCCGTTACCAATTTGCGTGATTTACTAGCCCTGAAAGAACAAACGCCAGTGAGCGTTGATGATGTAGAGCCAGCGACAGAACTTTATAAACGTTTTGACTCAGCTGCCATGAGTATCGGCGCGTTATCGCCAGAAGCACATGAGGCTTTGGCTATTGCAATGAACCGCCTTGGTGGGTGTTCAAATTCCGGTGAAGGCGGCGAAGACAAACTGCGTTTTGGTACCGAGAAAAACTCACGTATCAAACAAGTGGCCTCTGGTCGATTTGGCGTCACACCGCATTACTTACAAAGTGCCGATGTTATTCAAATCAAGGTGGCACAAGGGGCAAAGCCTGGGGAAGGTGGTCAATTACCAGGTGAAAAGGTCACCCCTTACATTGCTAAATTGCGTTATTCGGTTCCGGGTGTGACTTTGATCTCACCACCACCACATCATGATATTTATTCAATAGAAGATTTAGCCCAGCTGATTTTCGACCTCAAGCAGGTCAACCCAAGTGTTATGATCTCAGTTAAGTTAGTGTCTGAGCCGGGGGTGGGTACGATTGCCACTGGTGTGGCAAAAGCTTATGCGGATTTGATCACCATCGCAGGTTACGATGGTGGCACGGGGGCAAGCCCACTCACCTCAGTGAAATATGCGGGCAGCCCATGGGAGCTTGGTCTTGTAGAAACACAACAAGCACTGGTTGAAAACGGCTTACGTCATCGCATTCGTTTACAGACCGACGGAGGTTTGAAGACCGGTTTAGATATTGTGAAAGCTGCAATTTTAGGCGCCGAAAGCTTTGGTTTTGGTACCGGGCCAATGGTAGCACTGGGTTGTAAGTATCTGAGGATTTGTCACTTAAATAACTGTGCGACAGGTGTTGCAACACAAGATGAAACACTGCGCCAAAAACATTACCACGGCTTGCCAGAAATGGCGATGAACTACTTCAAGTTTATTGCTCAAGAGGCGCGTGAATTAATGGCTGAGCTTGGGATCACGAGGTTAGTAGATTTAATTGGCCGCACTGACTTGCTTGAAATGATAGAAGGGCGTACAGCCAAGCAGAGCAAACTAGACCTGTCAGGCTTACTTGCTAAACCAAACAATCCAACGGGTGAAACGGTTTATTGTTCTGCACCTAACACGTCGCATTACCAAGGGGAGCTCAACGAGTTACTACTTGATAAAGCTAAGCAGGCGATTGATAGCAAGTCGGGCATTTCACTGGTTAACCGCATCAGCAACACCGACCGTTCTGTTGGCGCGATGCTGTCGGGCTATATCGCAAGTTTGCATGGCAACCAAGGGATGGCGGCAGATCCAGTTGCAATAGAGCTGCACGGTTCCGCAGGCCAATCGTTTGGTGTGTGGAACGCCGGTGGTTTAGAAATGACGCTGGTGGGAGATGCCAACGACTATGTGGGTAAAGGCATGGCTGGTGGCAAGCTGGTGATCCGCCCACCAATGGGCTCAAGCTTTGCCAGTCATCAAGCCACTATCATGGGCAACACCTGCTTGTACGGTGCAACGGGCGGTAAGCTCTTTGCGGCAGGTCGAGCAGGCGAGCGCTTTGCGGTTCGTAACTCTGGTGTTCAAGCCGTTGTTGAAGGTTTGGGTGACAATGGCTGCGAATATATGACTGGCGGTGTGGTATGCGTACTTGGGTCAATTGGCGTGAACTTTGGCGCGGGTATGACCGGCGGTTTTGCTTACGTGCTTGATGAAAACAGCGACTTTGAAAAGCGTATCAACCCAGAGCTGGTTGAAGTGGTTGAGCTAACCGAGCTGGCCTCACATCAAGAACACTTACGTGGACTCATTGCTGAGCATCTTGATTTGACCTGTTCGTCACGTGCAGAGCAGATCTTGGCAAACTTTGATTTATATCTGCCAATGTTTAAATTGGTAAAGCCAAAGTCCAGTGATGTAAAAAGCCTATTAGGGCATAGAGCGCGCAGCAGCGCAGAGCTTCGTGTGCAGGCTCAATAGGGGGAAGTATGAGCGAGAACGTATATCAATTTATCGACGTGCAGCGTGTTGATCCGCGAAAAAAGCCGATTTCAACACGTAAGCAGTCATTTGTAGAAATTTATGAGCCATTTTCAAAAAGCCAAGTGAACTCGCAATCTGACCGATGCTTAGATTGTGGGAATCCCTATTGCGAATGGAAATGCCCCGTACACAACTATATTCCGCAGTGGTTAAAGTTAATTCGCACAGGACGTATTTTTGAGGCGGCGGAGCTGTCTCATCGCACTAACAGTTTACCGGAAGTATGCGGCCGCGTTTGCCCGCAAGATAGACTTTGCGAAGGGTCATGCACGTTGAACGAAGAGTTTGGCGCGGTGACCATAGGCAATATCGAAAAATACATCACCGACACGGCCTTTGCACAAGGCTGGAAGCCCGACATGTCGTATGTGGTGTGGAGCGATAAAAAAGTCGCCATTATTGGGGCTGGCCCTGCGGGGTTAGGCTGTGCCGATATTCTGGTCAGAAACGGCGTTAAACCAGTGGTGTTTGATCGCAACCCAGAGATCGGTGGCTTGCTCACATTTGGTATTCCATCGTTCAAGTTAGAAAAGTCAGTGATGGAAAAACGTCGCGAGATCTTCACCGAAATGGGCGTTGAGTTTCAACTGAATACGGAAATCGGCAAAGACATCAGCATGGATGAGCTGCTATCGCAGTACGATGCGGTATTCGTGGGGGTGGGCACTTATCAAAGCATGCGCGGTGGACTGGCGAATGAGGACGCACAAGGGGTGTATGACGCATTACCATTTTTGATTGGCAATACCAATCGTGTGATGGGGTATGACGAATCAAAACAGCCATTTATTGATATGGCAGGCAAAAAGGTCGTGGTACTCGGCGGTGGCGACACGGCAATGGACTGTGTGCGTACCTCTGTTAGACAAAACGCCGCATCGGTTGTGTGTGCCTATCGTCGAGATGAAGAAAACATGCCAGGCTCTCGTCGCGAAGTAAAAAATGCCAAAGAAGAAGGGGTTGAGTTTAAATTTAACCTGCAACCAAAAGGTATTTTGGTGAACGAGCAAGGTCATGTTACTGGCGTTGAAATGGTGCAAACTAAACTCGGTGAGCCCGATACCAATGGCCGTCGTCGCGCCGAAGAGGTCGCAGGCTCTGAGCATGTGTTAGAAGCGGATGCGGTATTGATGGCATTTGGTTTTAAACCACATAGCCTTGAGTGGTTAGCGCAATACGATGTGGAAATTAACCACTGGGGCGGCATCGAAGCACCAGAAAAAGGCGAATTTACCCACCAAACCAGTAACCCAAAAATCTTCGCAGGCGGCGATGCCGTACGCGGCTCCGACTTAGTGGTTACCGCCATCTTCGAAGGCCGAAACGCCGCAGAAGGTATTCTCGATTACTTGGACGTGTAATCACGCTATTCGGACATTAGTTTCAAACTAAGTAGTAAGACCATCGAGCCCGCAACAGCGGGCTTTTTAGATCATACGTAACTGAGTTGTATTTAAGCATCATAATTACAAGCAAGAGGAGCCTAATGGGCATAAATAAGCGGTATAGGTAATGCTATTATTCGAACCACATTTTGTGTCTATTTCGAATGCAATGTTTTTGGTAACAAATGTATGGTAGTTGGGGGCCGACACAGTAATTCCCAAGTTCACACTTTGTTCATTCGCCCCAAATGTAGTCCAGTAAGCACCCTTTTGACTTTGTGCATTATTGTCTTCATCGGGTATGAATGTCGCATCTTCAATAAAGTCTGCTTGTTGATGTGTGCTATTGACACTAAAGCTATGGATGGAAACATGTGCGCTATCGATAATCATAGCTTCATCTAATGAATTCCTCACAAATACATTGATATTTGGCGCTTCAAATCCGGTACAACTATTTGGCGGTGGCTCTTGCGTTTCTAAGTTGGTATTTTGTGCTGCGATAGCGTCGCTCCCGCAGTTGTTGAGAAAAGGGGTGAGTGTTAATAAAAGCAAGCTTTTGTTCATTGATTTGGTCCTTAAATCATAATTAGGCGATTACTTATTATATTTAAATTTGCATCTGGGCGTCTCAGTTACAGGTGCGAATGAATAAATCGAAAAACTCATCGATACTCTAACTAAAGTCATCGATAGGAGTCGTTCGAGTAAGATTGATATAAATTTACCAAACAATGTATACTGATAATGTTAACAAATGTATCTACACACCAGTATTTAAAGTGTAAAACGATGCATATAGTTTAGAGCAACTTATCAAATATCGGCTGCACAGTTATTTTTGGTATATCTTAGGTTGGTTATCGCAATATGATGTAAAGCATCACCATTAGCTACATTAGAAACGCCCCATAAAACCAGCAATCCTAAGCTGCTCACTGGTAGTGACTACTAATATATAAAGCCATGTTTGAAGGTTGAAACACCACAAAAGGTATTTTTGTTCATTTGTTTAGTATTTGGCGTCGAGTGAGTTTTCAAGCTAGGTACTTTGACCATCAAGCCCGCAATAGCGGGCTTTTTTGTTGGGGGTCTGCTGAGTGTGCTTAATGAGGCGCGTATCTAAATAGCAGGTTAAAAGCGACGATTGTAGCTGAGAGTATGGACTGGAAAGTGCTTGAAGCAGACCTTCAAAGCGTGAATCTGAAACTTTGTTGGGTGGCGCCTTCGGCTTAACCAACCTACCTTTTGTGTAGGTCGGTATATGGCGCGCAGCGCCGCCATCCGACAAAAATCCGACTTACTTTGCAGATAGGGAAGTGCCTGCGCTTGTACCTTTATTTATTGCTATGCAAGAGTTGACCCCCAGTATTTCTATTAGTTATTTTTTGGCGTTTATTTACTAGCGTTGTGCCATTGTTTAGTTACTTCTAAATAAGTTTCTTTATCCATGATCTTTTTTATGAACTCCTCTACTAGATCATATGAGTAGTAATGAATTTCAGGATTCTTGTTTTTGTAGTGAAATTTATTATCACTTTGCTTCCACTTGTTTTTTGCCAATACGGCATCAAAGCAATTTCGGTTTATTATCTTTTGATTTACTAAGAAGCGCTTTGGCAAGTTTTGATTTGCAGTTGTGGCCTAATCCACGCCTGTGTTTACTTTGAGATAATAGCTTAGCAAATTCAATTTCTGAAATATCCTGGCAATTTGAAGCCTCAAAAACCCCGTTTGTTACTTCACTAATAAAATCGGCTAATTGCCCTTTATTCCAATATGTTTTGAAGGTAGCAACTTTCCATCCTGTAGCGTCTAAAATATCATTTGTATTTAACTTTTGACTCGCAGCTTCTTTATCTTTCAAAAGCTTATGAAGAGATGATAAAGATTTACTTACTTTCACTGATACTCCTTGTGGGCACCTTGAACACTGAGGTATTGTTTAACTGGTGCAACATAGCAGGCTAAACTAAACGAAGAGTGGTGCAAGTCAGCTGTTTTGCGTCCTTTGGCTTAGGCATTCGTAGCTTGTGTTACTCAAAGCCGTGATCACTGATTTTTATATATGAAGTAGTTTGAATTGCTTTTTCGCCAGCACTTGGTAACTTGGCGGTAATTTGGTATTGCTTAGAATTGGTGCTTAGGATCCAACTATCCTCATTTCTAATTTTCTTTGTTGTTATCGAGCCATCAATAAATTTAGTTAGCCCCTTGGCAAAGCCACTCTGAACGCCTTTATCAAAAGCATCTTGGATAAGCTCATTTATAGATGTATCGACATTTTCGCCTGTTGCAATTGCATGTTTAATTTTATCAATTAGATCGTGCATTTTTTGTGTTGGATTAGAGCCAAATGAAATAATTTCGGTTTCTTCTTCAATAATACCAATCCATTTATTCATTGATGTTGAACAAGCTTCTTTCCAAACATCATCTCTAGATTTCATCCTTACTCCTTAGTTTTTTGAAAAAGCTAACGGCTTATTCTGTCCCATTTTGGCGATTTATAACACACCAAAAAAGTCTTATTTTACATACTCGATATTTTCACTCATAAGGTAAGTAAAAAGACAAAGGGTCATAAAAGACAAAGGGTCAAGTCGCTTGCTTCATAATAAAAGGCAAAGGCTCAAGTCGCTTGCTTCATAATATGTAGACCGGAAACTCAGTTGCTCAGAGAGTTGAGAGATAAAACCACAACCCCTTGAAACGAGGTATACAGCGCACATGGATGCGTGCTTTGAACTGGCGAATAGCAATTATGTGGCACCGTTTGCTTTTAGCGATGAGCGATAGGTTTTTGTTTAATTCCAGCTAAATGACATACTGCAAAAAAAGAGGCTTAGTGATGCTAGGCCTCTTTGTATTATTGGTTAGTTTACTGAAAATGACCGACTGAAGCCGGAATAGCTGCGTATTTTGCTATCCCAACCACTTTTCCAATGTCCATTATGTTTTATGCGGTAGGTGCCGGATTGCATATTTGCATCAATGGTCCATTCTAGTTGTGCGAATGAACACGCCAGACAATCGGGGGCTGTATCTCTTATCCACTTAAACTTCGTATTGATGTCATTATCAGTCAAAACAGTCGTCCAATTGCCGTTGATGCTGCGCTGCACTTCCATAAAACTGGCCATCGTTTTAAAGTTATTTTGCGGATGGCCCGAGCGAAACTTGACCTTGACTGTGTCTCCTCGGTTGTATCGGCTATTTGCATTTTGCCAAGTTTGGCCAAAAGACTCCCATAAGCGTTTGTCGTCATAAACCACACCAATGGCATGAACTTTTTGCTTGTTTGACCAATCAAGTGGGGTAGGGCCTACGCTTACACTTTGGCCGCTGCTCAAAGCACTTGCAAGATCTGAATAGATTTGACGGTAGGCCGCAAGCGTATACTGACCGAAAAGATTATGCGCGCCTTCGTAATATTGGATACGATACTCTTCTTTGGTGGTGATATATCCACTATATGCGTTCGCTAAGCCTGCGAATACAACTCTTGTTATGCCTTTTGTCGCGAGTGTTGCTTGTAGGTCATTTCGCAACCTGCGAGCAGCCATGGTGGTCATTTCACCGGGGATACTTACTAATGCCATATTGCCAATTTGAAATAACTGGAACGGTAAAATATCTGTGTAGAGGTGTGCGGCAGCGCTTAGTTTTATTGGTAAAAAAGTCGGTTTGGGATATTGGCAACGCTCATGGGTTTTACTGCCCAGTACGTTCTTATCAAACCCGAGTAAACCGCCAAAATCATTAATGAACTTGAAAGCACCGCTGACAGCACCAATCGCCGTGTTGCGATCCCATGCAGAGCCTTCGTTATCTTGTGTCATGCCTTCAAACACGCCTGCTTGACCAGACGGGCCATCATGAGTCGCGCCGGCGGTCATTGAAAAGCCAATTGCACCTTCGCAAAGGGCTTGGTTGCTGTCGCCTGTATAGTGGCTTGAAACATTAAAGCCGGGCATTTTCACGTATTGAAAACGAAAATCTAGCTGACCACTTAATGTTTCAGAAGCTGAATCGTATAAATTCATGGCTTTGTTATATTGCTTTTGTGCAGACAGCGCCACGTTATCTTCGTTATTACCTTTGCCCGCACAACCATTTTCTGGCCCGCATACATTGGGTGACACATCGCCTTCTTCACTGTTGGCAAATGCCGCAACAAACTGGCCTGATAGTGGCCAATTTGCGCCTTTTTGTTTTTCAAATAATTGCGCTGCAAGTCCTTTGTTATCTCCAGTGATAAGCCTTTGGCTCTGATTGCTAGAGACATTGTGAACACCAAACCAATTCAGCATGCCGATTTCTTGCCCGTTGCTTTTTACAAACTTTAGGAGCGTCATGGTTTCGTTGATGTTTTTGGTGTAGTCATCCACATCTGGGTTTTGACTGTACGCGGTTGGATTGCGATTAATCGACGCGCCAGCGAGTTGTCCTTCATTCACTTTTATACTGCCAAAAGCTTTGCTGATGAAAGCATTGCGAATAGAGACGTAAACACCGTTAACGATGGTATTATAGTTATCCGCATCATAGCCAAGTGCACTCATATTGAGCATAATATTATGATCATAGCCACCGGGCCCAACGTGGGTATGGGTTGCACTGAGCATGATGTTATTTTGGTTGAAGTGGGGGGCAAGCAATGGATCGCTCGCAATTTTTTTTAACACACCTTGATGTACACCTTGCGTAATGCTTAGTAGATCGGCACTTACGAATGCGATGTAGCGGTTGCTGGTGGGTGTACCAATAACAAATGCTCGTGACCAAAGCCTTGTGTGTATACCTTTGGTTGTTTGTGCAATATCTCCGTAGCCGACCATGCCTCTATCGGCGGCAGGTCCGGTGATATCGTAAATACCCGTGCCAATGAGCCAGTCATTACTTGCTTTAGCGCCTAAGCTTAGGAGCAATAAAGCAAAGCTGGCGAGCGTTTTCTGCCAGCATACATATTTTGAGTTATAAAAAGTCATACAAATCCCTAGGCCATGCGATTTGGCATAGCTGTGTTTATTGTTTTGAAGGATGAGTACCCATAAAGGGTGGCGCTTTCTATACTCGCGAGATAGTCAGACAATTGAAGGTTAGCTCTAAATTTATCAAGTTGACAACATTTGAATAACAAAAATAATTTTTTAGTCATGACTTAGCTAGGGAGGCTATGGTGAAGTACCGAATGTGGTTTTTACTTTTTGGCGTGAAGTGGCGCTTAGTGTTTTAGGCTGAGTAATAAGGTCGACTATTTCACGACAGCTGTTTTATGCGCTTCAACAGCCCTGTAAATAAAGAGGAAATAGTGGGTTAGTTGTGTGTTTTGTAGGCTGATTAAGCTGCGAAGCAGCGCCATCCGACGTTATAATTTACAGCGTCGGATGGCGCTTCGCTTATGCCGACCTACAGTTTATCCGTTTTATCTGTTGTACGGCCACTGTTTAAGCACTTTGTACTGTAAGCAGCTCTTGCGCACTGGCTTTAGCCGTTGTACTTATTGTGTCGCCGCCAATTAGGCGGGCGATTTCTTCCACTCGCATATCGTGTTCAAGCGGTTTCATTGAGGTAAAGGTTTCGCCACCTTCGACTTTTTTAGCCACAAAAAACTGTTGATGACCACTACAGGCGACTTGTGGCAAGTGGGTCACACAAATGACTTGGGTCGATTTACCCAGTTGTCTTAAGAGTTTACCCACTTGTGATGCCGTTGGGCCAGAGATCCCCACATCAACTTCATCAAAAATAAGCGTAGGGGTGGTGACACGCTGCGCAATGATCACCTGAATGGCCAAACTAATACGTGATAGTTCACCACCTGAGGCCACTTTACCCAGTGGTTGAAGCGGTTGGCCGGGGTTGGTGGTAACCAAAAACTCAATCTCATCAAAACCCTTAGCTGTGGGTTTTTGCTGTGGCTTTTGCGACAACTCAATTGCAAACTGGCCATTTTCCATCGACAGCGAACACATGCTTTTGGTGATCAATTCATTGAGGGTTTTTGCTGCCACTTGACGGCTTTCACTGAGGCCTTTAGCGGCAATATTATAGGCATGTATCGCATCGGCGATTTCTACTTCCAGGGCATCTAGCCTTTGCGAATCTGAGCTGATGTCATCCAGTTCTGACTTGAGTTGTTGATGAAATGCGTAGAGCTCATCCGGTTTAACCGCATGTTTTCTTGCCAAGTCCATGGCTTTAGATAAGCGCTCTTCCAGCTCTTGCAAACGCATTGGATCTTGCTCGATATGTTCTCCATATGTGCGCACTTCACGGCAGGCTTCTTCTACTTGTACCGAGGCCTCTTCGAGCATTTGAGCGATAGAGTTAAGTTGAGCGTCGTAATTGGCAAGGTCAAAAAACTGTTGTGCGCTGTGTTGTAACTGACTAAGTACAGTCTGATCATCTTGCTCGTACAAGTGTTGTAATTCACGCTGGCAGGTTTCGAGAATGGTTTGGCTGTGGCTTAACCGACTGTGTTCCATTTCAATTTGCTCAAACTCACCGTCTTCAAGGGCAAACTCGTCAAGCTCAGCAACTTGATACTCTAGCAATTGTTGCTTGGCAACTTGCGCCTGTTGCTGCTTTTGCAACTCGTTGTACTCTTTTTGCAGCTTATTAAAGTAGCTGTATTGTGCGGTTACGGTGTTGAGTAAAGTACTGTGTCCCGCGTAAGCATCTAATAAATGCAGTTGATGCTCTGGTTTAAGTAGCAGTTGGTGGGCGTGTTGGCCATGAATAGAAATAAGATACTGTCCAAGCTCTTTTAATTGGCTTGCGGTCACCGCTACGCCATTAATGTAGCTTTTGCTGCGACCATTTTTACTGATCACTCGGCGTAAAATACAGTCATGCTCTTCGTTATTGAGCATATGCTCCTTTAAAAACTGTTGAGCTATAGGTAACTTTGAAATGTCAAAATGGGCGCTAAGCTGAGCTTTGTCTGTATTTGGGCGAATAGCCGATGGGTCTGCGCGCTCACCAAGACACAAAGATAAGGCATCAATAGCAATTGATTTACCTGCGCCGGTTTCACCGGTAATCGCAGTCATACCTTCATGCCATTCAACATGGAGCGCGTTTACGATAGCAAAATTTTTAATTTCTAAGTTAATAAGCATACTGTGTATCCAAACAGTGGTTATACTGTTAATCTATACAGTATGCTTGTTAAAAGCAACTTGAATTTTTATTGAGGAGCGAGAAATTAACTGGTTGTTAGTCTTTGTCTTGCGGCGCTCATTTGTTGTTGTGTTTTATTGATATCCTGTTGCACTTCTTCTTCACTAGGCTCTTCGCCATCAGTATCGGAATCTTCTTGTTGAAGTTCTGGGGGTAAGTCTGGTGTTTTGATAAGGGTGATAAGAGCTGGCAAGATTTCGTAATAAAATTCTTTGTTAAACGCGATACCTGATGACGGTAGCTCAGCGACAAAGTACTGTAATTGTTCTGCAAGTAAATCAATACGACCGGCATCACGGCATTTACCTAATTCAGCACCTACCGTGCGCGTAAATTGCGCGCTTACTTGTTCTAATTGGTTTAGGTTTTGTTCAGTATGTGCTTGTACGACAAAAAAGTTACCGACGATGGCGTTAATCTTGGGCGCATATTTGGGTCGAAGAATTTTGGCGTCCACATACTCTTGCGTTTTTATTTTAAAATGTGTGGTGATCTCTTTTAAACGGTCGTTGAATATTTTTTTCTCCGCTTCGCGTGCTTTTTTTCTGTTGTTTTCAATAACTACATAAACACCGAGTAAGGTGATAAGTAGTATGAGCGTGAAAAAAACAATGTAACTGATCATAAATGCTAAAATTTCCTAAATTAGAAAAATATCTCCCCCTATTTTGCGGCAAATATATGTCATTAGTAAAGCCTACTGCCCCAATTTAATTTTTGTCTGAGTACATTGTAATACGAGTAAGATTTAGGGTGGATCAAACGCAGTTTTTTCTGTGCTTTTTTTATGACCACTTCATCACCCGGGAGTACGGCTAAGACAACATGACTATCGCAGCTTACTTGCAGGCTGGCTGTATTATCAATGCTCAGTTTCAGGCGAACTTCGTTATCTGCATCCACAACTAAAGGGCGGCTTGATAAGGTATGAGGAAACATGGGCACCAACGCCAATGCATTTAGCTCAGGTGTTAAAATGGGCCCGCCACCAGACAAAGAGTAGGCGGTTGAGCCTGTCGGTGTGGATACAATAAGGCCATCGGAACGTTGCGAAAATACAAACTCATTATTGATAAAGGCTTCAAACTCAATCATATGAGCGACTTTATCGGCATGTAACACGGCCTCATTCACGGCTAAATTGGCGCTTTTAAGTTGCGCATGTCGATATACTTCAACTTCCAGCAAGAAACGAGACTCACAGCGATATTCACCACGTAGCACCTCTTCTAGGCTTGCTTCAAATCCTTCTGGGTTCAAGTCGGTTAAAAACCCTAAATTACCTCGGTTAACGCCAATCACAGCCACATCAAACCGAGCGAGGACACGGGCAGCGCCCAGCATATTGCCATCACCACCCACCACAATGGCCAAATCACATAAATTACCCAGCTCAACCAACTCTGTGAGTACGTTGTTATCAATGTTGGGAATTTGTGCCCCAACGCGTGATTCAACCAGCACAGAATAACCAAGTGCTTGCAAAAAGGTGTATAAGCGTTGTAAGGTCAACGCCGCGCCTTCATGGTTAGGCTTTCCTATTAAGCCTATGGTTTTGAAGGGAGTCGTCATGTTGAGTGTCCTTGAAAAATATAGCGCAAGACTAACTTAAAAAGTTACGACTTGAAACTGGCAAATGATGTCACTACATAAATAATATGAAATTAACAGCACGCGACCAACAAATCTTCTCAGCCGTGATGAGCTTGTACTGTAATGGTGAAGGGCATCCTGTTGCTTCGAGTAAAATCGCCAAGCAAAAAGGGATGGCTGTTTGCTCAGCCACAGTTCGCAATGCCATGGCTCGGTTAGAAAAAGAAGGGCTTTTGTATTCACCGCACACGTCAGCCGGACGTGTTCCTACAGATTCTGGCCTAAAGTATTGGCTTGAGGAGTATTTTTCATTACCTGATATTGCAAATTATTGGCAGCCTGAGCAAAACCAGTTGGTGGAATTTGCGCATAGCTTGAGCCAACAATACAGTGTTTGTTGCTGTGTTGGCTTACCTCAAGCAAGTTCTCAATTGGTTTTTAGAGTGGAGGTGTTGGCGTTTGACAGTACATCTTGGCTAGTTTTACTGATTGATAGAGCGGGCCAGTCTCAAAATATATGCATAAATAAACCTGCAGATGATAGTGATAAACACAGGTACTTGTTTGCTGCATGGATGAATACGGTGTTTAGTCAGCAAACACTGATTGAAGGCTTACATCGTATGCGTGCGATGGCACACAGTGCGCCTGAAAGTTGTAGAGAGCAGTTGACACAATGGACAAGAGAGCTTAACCAACAACTAGGCACTGACAACAGTATTGTGGTTGGAGAGCGCTATCTTTACCAAGGCTTAGGTGTTGGCAATGAGCTCAATATTGGCGTGTCATTCTTACATCAAGTTGAAGATAGGTTGGCGTTTAAAAATGGTTTATCTGTTTTAATGGGAACTGAGCTGAGTACGCTCAATATAAAACAGGCCTTGGTATTGAGTTTACCTTATTTTCAAAATGGTGAATACCAAAGCAGGTTTTGTGTAATTTGCCCAGCAAATGCACCGATTGAAGCAATCATCACACAATTTTCTCAAATCAGTCCATCAAGGGGTTGAAACTAAAAATTCAATCCCCATAATTAGCGACAGTTGTAAAGAATTGGAGAAATCTTACATGTCTGAGCAAACCAATGCCCCTGAACATGAACAAGAAGCTGCGGATCAATTAGAACAAGCGGCACAAACGCAAGAAGAAGTACAGGATCAAGCTGAGCAAAACGAATTAAGCCCAGAAGAAGAAATTGCTGGCTTATACGCTGAACTAGAAGCGGCTAAGCAAACGATTAAAGATCAGCAAGATAGCGTTGTAAGAGCTGCTGCTGATGTTGAGAATATGCGCCGTCGTGCAGCACAAGATGTTGAGAAGGCACATAAATTTGCACTAGAGAAGTTCGCAAACGAGCTGTTACCTGTCATCGACAACTTAGAGCGTGCTATCGAGTTCTCTGATAAAGAAAACGAAACGTTGAAACCTATCCTTGAAGGTATCGACATGACGCTTAAGAGCTTTTCAGATGCAGTTGCTAAATTTGGTGTTGAAACAGTCAATCCTCAAGGTGAAACATTTAACCCAGAATTACATCAAGCGATGTCGATTCAGCCAAGTAATGATGTGTCGCCAAATACCGTACTAGCAGTGATGCAAAAAGGTTATACATTGAATGGCCGTTTGTTACGTCCAGCGATGGTTATGGTGTCTAAAGAAGCTGAATAAGCCTAAATTTAGATGTAAAAAAAGCCGATATCAATCGGCTTTTTTTATGCGAGATTTTTGGATTATTTGATAGCCGACACTGAGCATCACAGCAGCTAGCATTATACTGGCGAAGGGGAGTGCGCTTTCAGGCTTAATAAAGGCTAATATTGGGCCAACAAGGGCACCACTGCCAAAACGCAGTGTACCAATTACCGCAGTTGCGGTACCTGTATGTTGTTCAAAAGCAAGTAAAACTAATGCATCGGCATTACTGGCGATGATCCCAAGACTCATCATCAATGGCGCCACAGTAACAGCAAATAGCCAGACACTGACTGACATGGTGCTTTCAAGCACTAAAATGCTGCCAACTACTAACCCGATAGTTAAGCCTAGATATAACATTCTTCTCGAACCGAGTTTGGGCACCAACCGCGTGTTTAAAAAATTACCAAACATCAATGCAATAACATTAAACGCAAATAGCACACCAAACAGCGGCTCGGAGACAGCAAAATAATCTAGATAGACAAAGGGCACCGAAGTTAAGAAACAAAAGAACGCAAATGATGCCGCCATGGAAGTCAGTATGTCGAAGCGACTCATTTGGTTAGACAATACGGTACGATAGTTTTTTAAGAAAAATGACACCGAGAGCTTATTTGAGTTAAAGTTCGGCACATCAATATCTGCTAGAAAACAGCATGTCAAAACTAAAAAGCCGTACGCGGCAAGAGCCCAAAATATAGCGCTCCAATGCCAAATAAGCATTAAACCAGCGCCTATACTCGGTGCAAGTAAAGGTGCAAGCATCATGATCATAGAAACATAAGACATGCCTTTTGCTGTTTCTTGCTGATAGTAATGCCTGATGATACCAGGCACGACGACGCTGGCAGCAGCTCCTGAAAAGGCTTGTATAACACGTAAAACGTTAAACACTTCAATATTGGTCGTTAGAGCTAGCATCATAGAGCTTAAAGCAAAGCCTGTTAAACCAATACGCGCCAGTAAAGTACGAGAGTACCTGTCAGCGAGAGGACCGAAAATCAGCATGCCAAAAGCATACCCAGCCAAATAACAACTTAAAGATACTTGCACATGTTCGAGCGAGGTATTTAATTGTTGTGCAATGGCGAGCATTGCGGGTAAATATAAATCTATCGCCAGTGGCGTTAGTGCGACGAGGCTAGCCAATAAAGGCAAAAACAAACGGCCTAAAGAGTGAGAGTGTTGCACGAGGGTCCATAAATGAGAACTTTTGCTCATTATAGCGTGAGTGGTGGCATTAAGCTTAAGTTAATAGTTAAACGGCAAATATTTAAGGCAAATGTGTACAATTGCAAAGGCCCGCTCTTGAGTCATCGCAAAGATGTTTTAAACTAGCAGCAGGCTTATGTTATTAGGAATTAGCAGTATGAAAAAAGTACTGACGACTTTAGCAAGCGCAGTGGTGATCTCGCTTGCCGTTTCTGGGTGTAAAACTTCACCGACAGGGCGCACGCAAATTGCGTTATATTCAGATCAAAAAATGAACGAGATGGGTGTTGCCAGCTTTGAGCAAATGAAAGAACAACAAGCCATTGAGTCGGACAAAAAAACCAATGCGTACGTTAAGTGTATTGCCGATCAGTTGATCGCACAGCTACCTACTGAATATGCAAATCAGCAATGGGAAGTGGTGGTTTTCAAAGAACCCAGTGCGAATGCTTTCGCTTTACCGGGTGGTAAAATTGGTGTGCATACTGGGTTGTTAGAGGTTGCCAAGAATCAACATCAATTAGCGGCAGTGATGGGCCATGAAGTTGGGCACGTCATTGCTCAGCATGCTAATGAACGAATGTCGCAAAATAGTTTGCTGCAGTTTGGTTTGCAAGCAAGTAATGCGGCGTTACAGATGGGAGATGTGCAATATCGCGACGCGATTATGCAAGGGTTAGGGCTAGGCGCGCAATTTGGCGTTGCATTACCATTTAGCCGCTCTCATGAAAGCGAAGCGGACATTATAGGGTTGGATTTAATGGCTAAAGCGGGGTTTGAGCCACAAGGCTCGGTGGATCTTTGGCAGAACATGGAAGCCGCTTCGGGCGAACGTCCACCTGAATTTATGTCAACCCACCCAGCACCACAAAGCCGTATTGCTAATTTGCAACAAGGCATGGCCAGTGCTAATGAGATTAAACAAGCTGCGTGGCAAGCTGGTCAAAAACCTAACTGCCAGTGAGTTTTTAAAGCATGTGCCACTTGCACATGCTTTTTCTCTAAAGTGCTATATTTAGGCTTACTTATAGATTTGGCGGCATCGTATTTGAATAAGTTTGATCTGGCTCAAAATAGTGTGCAACTGAAAACAGGAGAGGACAAAAGTCCTTATCCAAAATGCCTTATTTCTCTATGCTCGCCAGCTATCTACACAGTACGTGCACTTAGATAGGCGGGGTTCAATACCGATAGCTTATGTACAAGTGAATTCATGCAATAATCAAGTGGAATCAATATGCAACAATTACCTACGGTCGATTATCAAGCGCCAGATGCAGCAGCGCAATTTGTCGAGTCTCTACGCAATACAGGCTTCGGTGTATTAAAAAACCACCCAATCCCTCAATCACTTGTAGAGTCTATCTATAAGAACTGGCAGGAGTTTTTCAACTCTGAGCAAAAGCATGAATTCTTATATGACAAACAGACTCAAGATGGTTACTTCCCACCAGAAGTATCTGAGGTAGCGAAAGGTTTCACAGTAAAAGACATTAAAGAGTATTTTCATGTTTATCCAAAAGGTCGTGTACCTGCACAACTAGACGCTGAGATCCGTGAATACTACCGTTTAGCAAACGAGTTTGCTGCGCAATTATTAAGCTGGGTTCAAGAGCAAGCACCTGAAGACGTTCGTGCTAAGTTCTCTATCGATTTAAAAGATATGATTGCTGACTCTGAGCAAACATTACTGCGTATATTGCATTATCCACCAATGACAGGTGATGAGGAGCCAGGTGCAATCCGTGCAGCAGCTCATGGCGACATTAACTTGCTAACTGTATTACCTGCAGCAAATGAGCCTGGCTTACAAGTACAAACACAAGACGGTGGTTGGTTAGATGTACCATGTGACTTTGGCTCATTGATCATCAACATTGGTGACATGCTTCAAGAAGCATCGGGCGGCTACTTCCCGTCAACAATTCACCGTGTAATTAACCCTACGGGTAAAGCGTCAACGAAATCACGTATTTCATTACCACTATTTTTACACCCAAGACCAGACGTTGTGTTGTCAGAGCGCTACACAGCAGATAGTTACCTCCAAGAGCGATTAACTGAACTTGGTGTTAAATAAAAAAAGCGGCTATGCCGCTTTTTTTATTTAAAACAAATACATACCTTTACTTTATAGCTGCTTTTGTTTATATATTCTCAATATTGTTAGCAAAATTTCGCTGACAATTTCGTTATTCTGTGCAATATTAGAATTTTTCATTGTCGAGTAAATTGGCAAAAAAAATAATGACAACGCTGTCATTTTGTGTGTAACATTAATTCAACACGACTGAATGCTCAGCAATTACTAATAAAAATGAGCCAAACCAAATCGATAGAGGTCACTTTATGATGGCTAAACAGGTACAACAAGACCAGTTATATATAGGTATAGATGGCGGAGGAACAAAATGCCGCGCTACTATCTACTCGCAACAGCACGGTGTGTTAGGTACTGGTCTGGGTGGTCCCGCAAATCCTCTTCATGGGCTCGAACGTACCTTAGAGTCAATCATGGTGTCTACTCAGATTGCCTTACAGGATGCAGGGTTGAGAGTTGAACAAGTTCACGAGCTGAATGCTGGTATGGGGTTAGCGGGTGTTAATTTACCTGCTTTGTATGACAAAATTATGCAGTGGGATCACCCATTTCAGAGCATGTTTTTAACAACTGACTTACATACAGCATGTATTGGTGCCCACGAAGGTGAAGATGGAGCTGTAATCATTACCGGTACTGGTTCTTGTGGCTTTGCTATTGTCGATGGTAAATCGGTGAATTATGGTGGTCATGGCTTTGGACAAGGCGATATTGGCAGTGGTGCGTGGATGGGTCTTGAAGCGATTAAGGCAGCTTTACTTGATTTAGATGGCTTAGGCCCGTCGACGGCAATGAGTGATATGTTCAAAACGCACTTTAATACCACTACAGCGATGGGGGTCGCGGAGCAAATGGCAGGTCAACCCTCAAGTGGATATGCAAAATTAGCGCGTTATGTGCTTGAAGCTGCGGAACAGCAAGACGAAGTTGCTTTGTCGATTGTAACTCAAGGTGCTGATTATATTAGCCGCCTGGCTAAGCGCCTACTCGAAAATAACCCACCACGGTTGTCCATGATTGGCGGTCTCGCTGAGCCTCTTAAAAAGTGGTTAGATCCAGAGGTCTCGATGAAAGTAGAGTTACCTAAACAGCCACCAGAAATGGGTGCTATCTATTACGCCATTCAAAATATTGAACAAAACATAAAGGTCAATTGATGAGCAAGCAAACGTTCCGTGCCAAAAGCCTATTTGATGGCTATGAGTTTAAGGAAAACGTGCTTTTTTCGGTTGAGCAGGGAAAAGTACAGTTTTTGTCTAAGTCACAAGAACATGATGTGATTGAACTGACAGGGTTAGTTGTACCTGGTTTCATTGATGTTCAAGTTAATGGTGGTGGTGGCGCGTTTTTTAATGCGGATCAAAGCACCGAATGTTTGAACAAAATGGTATTAGCCCATGGGCAGTTTGGCTCAACGGCGTTGATGCCTACTTTGATCACAGACAAAATTGAAGTTATGAGCGCTGCGGCAGATGCGGTTGCGGAGGCTATCTCTAGCAAGCATATAGGGGTTGTTGGCGTCCACTTTGAAGGTCCACATCTGTCTCACCCCAAAAAAGGCACTCACAGTGAGCACTATATTCGACCTATCTCTGAGGAAGAGTTTGCTATTTATGCGCGTCAAGACTTAGGGATTAAAATGGTGACCTTGGCACCTGAAACGATACCATTGACGGATATTGAGCGCCTGGTTGATATGGGGGTTAAGGTTTGTATTGGCCACTCAAATGCAGATTACGATACAACAAATGCAGCGCTTCGAGCAGGCGCTGATGGGTTTACGCATTTATTTAACGCAATGTCGGCATTCACGTCTCGAGAACCTGGCGTGGTAGGTGCAGCACTGTGGGATGATAACAGCTGGTGTGGGTTAATTGTAGATGGCCACCATGTTCATGCTACGTCAGCAAAACTTGCTATTCGTACAAAGCAAAGAGGTAAAATGCTATTGGTAACGGATGCGATGCCGCCAGTCGGTACTGATGACACTGAGTTTGACTTTTTCGATGGTCGCAAAGTGATCCGCACAGGAGATAGACTCAACTCCACAACCGGTGAACTAGCTGGAAGTGTGCTAGATATGGCTAGTGCGGTTCGAAATACGGTTCGTGACCTTGATATTGCACTGCCAGAAAGTTTAAGAATGGCATCACTTTACCCAGCTCAATATTTAGGTTTGAAAAGTAAAGGTCATTTGCAAGAAGGCGCCGATGCGGACTTTGTTGTACTCGATGATGATTTGTTTGCTACTGCGACCTATATTGCTGGCTGCAAACTTTAGATTTTCCCTGAATAAAAACCCCGTTGCAGTATAACGGGGCTTTTTTGTTTTAGAAGGTGTAAAAAATGACAATAAAAACAACAAAAAAAAGACTAGCTTCGCTAGATGCATTACGCGGTATGGATATGTTCTGGATTTTAGGTGGCCAATCGATATTTGCTGCGTTGTTTGTACTCACAGGGTGGCAGGGATGGAAACTTTTTGAAGCGCATACAGTACATAGTCAATGGCATGGCTTTACCTTCTACGACTTAATCTTTCCACTTTTTATCTTTTTGTCTGGTGTGGCAATGGGGCTATCGCCTAAGCGGATTGACCACTTGCCCTATATTGAAAGGCGACCTTACTATCAAAAAGCCTTAAAAAGACTTTTGCTGTTATGTTTGCTGGGCATTTTGTACAACCATGGTTGGGGCACTGGTATTCCAGTTGCACTTGATGAAATTCGCTATGCCAGTGTTTTAGGGCGGATCGCAATTGCTTGGTTCTTTTGTGTTTTACTTGTGTGGCATACATCTGCACGCATTCAGGCGTTCGTTGGCGTTGGCATCTTACTGTTTTATTGGATTTTGTTATGTTTTATCCCAGTGCCGGGCGGTGTCTCAGGTGATTTGTCGGCTGTGGGCAGCTGGAATGCGTGGGTCGATAAATATTTACTACCTGGGATCAGCTATCAAAACCGTGTCGTTGACCCTGAGGGGGTATTATCAAGCCTTCCCGCTATCGTGAATGCTATTGCAGGTGTTTTTGTTGGTCGATTTATCGCTAATGCACAGCAATTTGGGCAGTGGAAAACTGCGGGGGCGCTGTTTTTGGCGGGCATTGTATGTGTGATACTGGGCTGGCTGTGGGATTTACATTTCCCCGTAAATAAAGAGCTTTGGACGAGTTCATTTGTACTTGTGACAGTAGGGTGGAGTGCGATTCTATTTGCGATATTTTATGCGTTAGTTGACATATTAAATGGTGAAAAGCTGGCTTACCCGTTTGTAATTATTGGTGCTAATTCTATTATCATTTACCTTGCCTCGTCCTTGGTTAATTGGCAGTTTATTAGTAAAAGCGTATTTGGTGGGGTTATTGACGCAGTATCACCCAATTTTCAGCCTTTGTTGGCGGTTATCGCATTGTTATTGGTGCAGCTTTTAGTATTGCATTGGATGTATAAACGCAAGATCTTTGTCAGTGTGTAGCGACTAGTTTAAATATTTTCAACTAAGTTAAGCCCGCGTATTGAGCGGGCTTACGTGTATTTGGAGTTAAAATTGAGAATTTTTTTTCACTTTCGCTTTACAAAACTTTTTATTCTGATAATAATGACAGCGTTGTCATAATGGTAATACCTAATAAAGTGTATCCCAATTAGGTTAGATCTGGCCTTGCTTTGATTGCACGCGAAGTAGGGCTCAGATCCCATTTTTTCTTTGTAACAAACTTGAGCCAATACTATGCAAATTGTTATTTTAAATGATGCCGCAGAAGTCGCTGCCTATGGTGCTGACATTTTCACTTCTCAGCTACAGCGTAAAGCTGAATCAGTATTGGGCTTAGCAACAGGGTCAACTCCTGTTGCACTATATCAAGAGCTTATTCGTCGAAACCGAGAAGGCTTGGTGAGCTTTAAGGACGCAACAACATTTAATTTGGATGAATACTTAGGATTAAATGGTGATCACCCACAAAGTTACCGTTACTTTATGAATGAGCAGCTGTTCAATCATATTGATATTAATGCTGATAACACGCACGTGCCACCAGGAGATGCGAAAAACCCTATTACGGCTTGCCAAGATTATGAAGCTCGCATGAGCGCAGCGGGTGGGGTTGACCTCCAGTTACTAGGTATTGGACGTAACGGTCACATTGGCTTTAATGAGCCATCGTCGGGTTTAACTTCGCGTACTCGTGTTAAAACGCTTACGAAAGAAACGATTGAAGATAATGCACGCTTTTTTACTGAAGGTGAATATCAGCCGCATCTGTCTATTACAATGGGAATTGGTACCATATTAGATGCTCAAAAAGTGGTGTTACTTGCCACTGGAGATAATAAAGCTGAGGCAGTGCAAGCAATGGTTGAAGGGCCGCTCACAGCATCTTGTCCTGCATCGGCATTACAAATGCATAGAGACGCGGTCATTGTCATTGATTTGGCGGCAGCAAGTAAGCTTAAAGACATAGAGTTTTATCAACATATTGAAGCTGAAAATCAAAAGCTTCAAGATTATCTTGCCTCTCTGTAGTGTGGAGTTACACTATAGTTTAAAGCCCGAAAGGGCTTTTTTTTATTCAAAATCAGCCACTCAAAGATAATCAATTCCGTCTGCAGCTAGGCAAACTGTTTAGCTTTCGCGTTGCATATGGTAGCTTTAAGCAAATAACTTCGACAAGGATTAGGCTTTGCTGCATTACACCTATATGCACCTCAACCGTGCTTCAAACGAACGCAAAGATCCGCTGTGGATCGAACAACAAATGGCGGACAAGAGCCGATGGCTTTTGATTGATAAGGATAGAAACCTGATCAATATCGAGTGCAACGAATTACACTTTCTCTCATTTGAACAAGTCACAGAATTTAACTTAAAAACGGCAATATTTTTAGGACTGGATGATGTTCATAGCTATTTTGCGCTTGATGTGAGCGGTACTGAGCAAGTGATCAGTTTGATGCAAGACACAAAGCTTGAGTTCGTAGATATGCGTCGCATCGGCCCACAATTAGAAAAGCAGATGGCATCAGTGGGGGTTTTAGCGCGTGGCCTATGTTATTGGCACAAAACCCACTGTTTCTGTGGTCGTTGTGGGTATACCAATGTAAGTGTTGAGGCCGGTCATGCAAGAAAGTGTGAAAATAGCCAATGTGGTCATATGACTTTTCCACGTACTGATCCTGCCGTTATCATGTTGATCACTCATACGTTTGAAGATGGAGTCGAAAGGTGTTTGATGGGCCGTCAAGCGAGTTGGCCAGATGGTGTTTACTCAACTTTGGCTGGTTTTGTCGACCCCGGCGAAACATTAGAGCAAGCTGTCGTTCGAGAAGTAAAGGAAGAGGCGGGTATCGATGTTCATGAAGTAGAGTATATCACATCGCAGCCTTGGCCTTTCCCGTCTTCATTAATGCTTGGTTTTATTGGTAAAGCGAGTACGACAGATATCAGCATCGATCAGGATGACTTAGAAGACGCTCAATGGTTTAGCAAAGAAGAGCTAAATCAATTTGGTCAGTGGGGAGATGAGCGCCCGGGCAACAAATTGACGCGAACAGATTCGATATCTCGCTATTTGGTTGAATATTGGCGAGCACAGTAAAGGTATCTAAATGAAAAAGAACACAAAACTAGTGAGCTCTGGACGTAAACCACAATATACGCAAGGAGTTGTTAACCCTGTTGTACAGCGCGCTTCAACGGTGGTGTTTGAGTCTGTAGCTGACTTGCAACACGCTGTCCAAGAACGTGGCAACCGCACTTTGTTTTATGGACGACGAGGCACTAATACACATTATGCACTGCAAGATGCCATTATGGAGTTGGAAAATGGCGCTGGGTGTGCGCTTTACCCGTGTGGCGCAGCGGCTATTAGTCAGTCACTGCTATCATTTTTAAAAGCTGGCGACCACTTGTTGATGGTTGATACAGCCTACGAACCGACTCGTGACTTTTGCGATAAAATCTTAGCAGGGTTAGGCATATCGACCACTTATTATGATCCAATGGTGGGTGCAAATATTACATCTCTCATTCAAGAAAACACCAAAGTTCTATTTTTGGAGTCACCAGGCTCCATCACGATGGAAGTGCAGGATGTACCATCTTTGGTTGCAGCAGCTAAGGCGCATAACGTGATAACCATGCTAGATAATACGTATGGTAATGGCTGGCATTATAAACCTTTAGATCATGGTGTAGATATTAGTATTCAAGCTGCTACAAAATATATTGTTGGCCACTCGGATGTGATGATGGGAGTCGCGGTAGCAAACGAACAACACTGGCCAACTTTGCGTGAAAACTCATACCTACTTGGACAGTGCACGTCAGCTGACGATGCCTATTTGGCGCTTAGAGGCCTTCGTACTATGCCAGTGAGACTCGCACAGCATGAAAAAGCGGCTCTCCAAGTAGCAAATTGGTTGGCTAACCACCCACTTGTTGATCATGTACGGCATCCTGCATTGCCGTCTTGTCCGGGACATGAATTCTTTGCGCGTGATTTTAACGGCAGTAATGGTTTGTTTTCATTCGTGATGAAAGAGGGGAGCCAAAAAGCCATTAACACATTTTTGGATAGCTTAGAGCATTTTAAAATGGGTTTTTCGTGGGGGGGCTATGAAAGCTTAGTGACCGCAACAAGAAGTGTGGCTGGGCTGCGCAGCGTTACTGGATGGTCGAAGGGACCAATCATTCGATTGCATATCGGTTTGGAAGACGTTGAAGATTTGTTAGCTGATTTAGAGCAAGCGCTTAAGCAATATGCAGCTCATTGTTAAGAATTAATGAAAACGCCCATTTTTTAAAAAGGGCGAAATAACAAAGGGAGCCCATTTGGACTCCCTTTGTTATGTGTGTAAACGCGTGCTTAAAGCGAGGTTTTTTCCTCTAGCTCTTTAGCTGCATCAGGATCGTTAAACACATCTAAATCAAACTCATTTTCAGACTTTGCGACGATGCAGGTTACCATACAGTCGCCTGTGACATTAACTGCTGTACGAGTCATATCAAGAAGACGGTCGACACCAATGATAATTGCTATCCCCTCTACAGGCAGGCCTACTTGATTGAGTACCATGGCAAGCATGATCAAGCCAACGCCGGGTACACCAG
>NZ_JBSVEM010000009.1:0-185461 GCF_056312285.1 Pseudoalteromonas sp. ABE4_541 | reverse complement strand
CTTGGCACTGTCGCAGTTCGCCATCCACTTCGAAGGTCGGCTGGATGGCGCACTAGATATTTAATTTTTTAGGCTGACACAGAATTCTGAGTGCCCCTCAAAATAACTAAATTTTTCAACAAGTTAGGCTTTTTATTTCAAGACCTGACTTATCACCTACCTCCCCTTGCAGCTACATTAGCTTTTGAACAATCGTTTCATAATATTCTTGTCGATCGCTCACACTAATTTGATTTTGTTCTATGACCATATCCCAATGCAAGCTGCGGCTAAGGGCTTCACTTAAATCGTCAACAAAATCACTCTGTAGGGAAAATATGCTCATGTTGGTTACATAGCTTAACCGCTCTTTTACTGAAGCAAACCACTCATCATCATCTTTGACCAACAATACAAGCTTTTCGCATTGCTTACTAAATTTAATGATTTCCTCAACCTCAAGTGTGCTTACGTACAATGCAACCTTTATATAGCTTTGTTCGCTTTCAATCCAAACATCGGGCTTCTGCTTTTCATTTGAACTGTTTAATAGAGCAGTATGTTCATACGACAGCGCACAATAACCTATTAACTTTAATACGAAGTGATCCAGCGTCTCTGATTTTTGCAAAGCAGTTGTAAACACTTCTAGATGATTTGTTCGGTGAAATAAATCCGCCACATTCAAACGCGCTTTAAAAACAAAAGGTTTAGCCATCTTCTGCACTCTGTTTTCTGCTCACTGTAAATATAGGAGTTACTACCGAAATCGTAAAATTAAATAAAGTTATAATATAACATTATTGAAAAATCCTCCCCTTAATGTTACGTTATAACAATCGACAACGAATACTACTCTAAAACTGTAAATACTATGATAAAGAAGTCTCTTATTAGCAGCGCAATTGCTGCCGTACTTTTCTCTTCCAATTCGATAGCAGGTGTAATTAAAGGAAAGGTTGTTGATCAAAACAATCAACCTATTAGTGGTGCCAAACTGCATTTACATGGCAAATCTCAATCTGTTAGCAGCGATATTTATGGCAAATTCACTATTTCTGTGGATACTGACTCTCAACTCCATATTTCCAAGAACAATTATATCGATGAACGTATCGAAGTTCGTGATGAAGATAAGTATATCACGGTTAAGCTAATGCCGAGTGCAGTTGAAAGCATCGTTGTTTATGCCTCAGGCTTACACAAAAACAATGTCGAAATGGCTTCTCCAGTTTCTGTACTAGGTGGTGATGAATTAAAAAATGCAGCAAAACCTACTATAGGTGAAACACTTAAGGGTATGCCAGGGATCAACTCAAGCTATTTCGGCCCTGTTTCTTCTAGTCCGATTATTCGAGGAATGGATGGCCCACGAGTAAAAGTCACGCAAAACGGCTTGGATAGCAGTGATGCATCGAGAGTAGGCCCAGACCACGCAAATACCAACGATAGCTTATCTGCCCAACAAATTGAAGTACTAAAAGGTCCTGCCACACTGCTTTATGGTTCTGGCGCAATCGGTGGTGTCGTCAATGTAGTAGACAATCGTATTCCAAGTGATGTCATAGAGTCTCTCAGCGGGGCTGCAGAATATAGTCATGATACAGTCTCAAATACTAATACGTATGCAGCCTTACTCGAAGGTGGCAATAACGGATTTAACTTTCACTTCGATGGAGTTAGCCGTAAAGGGGGTGACTACGAGACCCCTCAGTTCAAATTGCCTGAAGAAGAACACGCAGAGCATGAAGGTGAAGTAGACCATGAGGAGCATGCAGAGTTCGCAAACAAGGTAGACAATACATTCATTGACTCGCAACAGGTTAACTTTGGCGCAAGCTATATTAATGAGCACCTAACAGTTGGTTTATCATACGGAAAAATTGATACAGATTATGGTATTCCGGCGCACAGTCATGAACACCACGACCATGACCACGACCATGACCACGACCATGACCACGATGACGACCATGAAGGTGAAGAAGGACACGAACATGGTGCAGTTTTCGCACGAGTTAAACAAGATCGTTGGCAAGCTACCTTAAACTATGCACTGCACAACAATTGGGTAGAATCCATTAATGTCCGTGCAGGATACACAGACTATGAGCATAGCGAAATTGAAGGCGGCGCGATTGGTACAACGTTCAGCAATGAGACAACTGAGCTGCGAGCTAACATTGAACATAAGATTTTCAATTGGCACGGCATTATAGGTTACCACTATAGCGATAGTGACTATAAAGCCGTTGGTGCAGAAGCATTTACACCAGCGACACAAAGCACGTCACATGCATTATATTTACTTGAAGAGCGTAAGTTTGGTGACTTTACACTAGAAATAGGTGCGCGAGTCGAAGATTATCAATTAGAAAGTGTTATCACCGAAGAGCATCATGATCACGATCATGACCACGACATGCATTCAGATGAAGCAACAATGCTTGCCTATGAGCTAGATATGACCAATATCAGTGCGTCTGTAGGCGGTATTTACGAATATCAAGAAGGCCATAGCGTTGCGTTAAATGTGTCTCGTTCAGAAAGGGCGCCTTTAACAGCCGAGTTATTGTCAAATGGTGTTCACATTGCAACAAGAACATATGAATTAGGTTTAGGTTATCAATTTGAAGATGGCGAAGTGCACTTCGAGCCACATGATATTAAGCAAGAAACGGCAACTAACATTGACCTTAGTTTCCGCCGCTTAATCGGTGATTTTGGTTATACCGTCAATGTTTTCTATAACGATATCAATAATTTTTACTATCAACAAAACACCGACTTGATGTTTACGCAAGCGCATGGTGTAGAAGCTGCTGACCATCACCATGATGGCTCATTGCCAGTATTTAAGTTTGTAAGCGAAGATGCTGAGCTATACGGCCTTGAGCTTGATGCACATTATAATATTAATGCTCACAACAGAGTAAAAGTCTTCGCTGACACACTTACTGCGGAACTTAAAGATGGTCGCGCATTACCCCGTATCCCTAGCGACAAACTTGGTGTTAAATATGAGTACGAATACGATAGTTTTAAAACCAATATGACAGTAACTCGTTATGCAAAGCAAAGTGACGTAACCAATTATGAAACTCCGACATCGGGTTACACACTTGTAGATGCGAGCGTTCAATATGACTTTACAAGTAGCGGTATCGACTTTGTTGCCTATATGAATTTAGACAACCTAACTGATGAACTTGGTTTTGTTCACTCGTCATTTATTAAAGAGCAAGCTCCACTTCCTGGACGTAACGTTAAACTTGGCATTCGCGCCTACTTCTAACGCTCCAATACAGTGTTAGCCGCAGTATGGCTAGCACTGTATTATTTTTTGTAATTCCTTGTAATGGTAAGTGTAACATTGTGTAACTACAATGTTAATAGGCACCGTCACAAGGAAATTTAAATGAGTAAGTTACACTTAGCCGTAGCCGTTGGCATAACAAGCATTTTGTCCATTGTTGGTTGCAGCACCAAACAACATACTGCCACACCAGAACCCATATCAATTACCCCCGAAAAAGGCGAAGTACCAACACGTACTTGGTTAGACCAAGGTTGGAGCAAAGAAATAAGCGAAAACTTTTGGTTTACAAATCAAGGCTCTCAAATCATCCCTTACACTTGGTTTGTATGGCTTGAACAAGCGGATAACACCGAACTGTTTAGACACAGCGATCATATGGAATCATTGCGCTACCTGCCCAGTAAGGCCAGCGCCAAGAACCCTGGTGGGTTGCCAATTGGATTCGCGCTACATAACAATCAAACAACAGGCGAAAACTGGGTTGGTATGACATGTGCCGCATGCCACACTAACCAGATAGATTATCAAGGTACATCAATACTCATTGATGGAGCCCCTACACTCGCAAACTTTGTGCTATTTTTTGATCAATTAGTAGCAGCGCTAAATAACACTGTTAATAACAATGACAAGTTCGAGCGCTTTGCGCGCAATGTATTGGGTACGCAATATAATGCCAGTACAAAAAACGCCCTTAAAGAGCGCCTTCAACAAGTGGCGCTTCAAACTGCACAAAGACAAGCTGTAAACGCACTACCAGATGATTATCCAAAAGATTTTACTAGCTACGCCCGGTTGGATGCATTTGGCAATATCCAAAATGCAGGCACCGCATTTGCGTTAAATGATCTGACAAATAAAAACGCCCCAACAGGGCCTGTCTCCTACCCGTTTTTGTGGGGAACGCATCAATCTGATGTGGTGCAATGGAACGCATCAGCCCCAAACACACCCATTGTGGGGCCACTTGTTCGTAATATCGGTGAAGTAGTTGGTGTATTCGGTGAACTTGAAATCAAAGAAGCACCATTTTTCCAACGGCTTCTTGGTAAACACACGAGCTATAGTTCTACGGTCGATATGATTGGCCTTGGAAATTTAGAATCTTGGGTCAAAACACTTAAATCACCGCAATGGCCTGTACAATATTTTCCAGCAATCGATACACAAAAGGCAGCTCAAGGCGAGCTTATCTATCAAAAGCAATGTGCAAGCTGCCACCAAGTGATCCCTCGCGACAAAGAACACTTAGACTATGTTGCAAATCAAACTCTCATTTCAGAGCTAGGCACTGATCCTGTCATGGCAACAAATGCCTCATGCCACATGGCTAAAACACTCATTTTAGAGGGTACAAAAGAGCGCATACTCATTGGTGCTAAGTTTCAAGAAATAGACAATGCCATAGACATTCCGGTCAATGGTGTAGTGGGTTTGGTACTCAAAAATCCTGGTTTAGCTCTTAAAGCCGGCAACATACCAGAGCGCACTGATGCAAATGGTAATAAAATCAGTGTTGTAGAAGAGTTAGAAAAGCTACTTGTTCAGCATTTAGAAAAGCGAAATACAAAAGATTTGGAAGCTGAAGCTGACTGCGTTGACGGTGTACTTAACGGTGGAGTGTATAAAGGCAGGCCTCTCAATGGTATTTGGGCAACCGCCCCCTTCCTGCACAATGGCTCTGTGCCTAACTTATACGAGTTGATGAAAAAGCCAGAACAACGCGTTACTGAGTTTTGGGTAGGAAGCCGCGAATTCGACCCAATTAATGTCGGTTTTGATACCACTCAAGGGCTTAATAAATTCAAGGTGAATGCGAGCAACGGTAAAGTTATGGCAGGCAACTCAAACTTAGGTCACGCTTACGGCACAGACTTGAGTGAAGAGCAAAAATGGCAAGTGATTGAGTTTATGAAAACACTTTAGTGATTTGATTGAGGGCACCATAATATGGTGCCCTTTAAAATAACCCGTTATTGCACTCTATAAATCTCTAAATCGTCAAAATGAATCTCAGCATCAACGTTCCAATTTGAAGAATACAAATAAATTTGAAGCTTATGATCAGCACTTTGCGGGGCATCAAATTTTAGTGTCACATGTTGCCAATCCGTAGCAGAAAAGACCGTATTAGTAATCACTTTTTTAGCAGTAGCATCGTAAATCATTACTCTACCGTTCGCTTCGCCAGAAAATACGCGACCCATTACAGATAGTCGATATTCTTTGTTGGGTTCATAAGCAAATTCTTTTAACGCCACTTGCCACCCATCGTTCGGGTCATTCTTTACAATTAGGCCCATGGTACCCGAATGAGCCGCTTTGTTGCTCAAAAATGCCGTATTCGGATTTGATTGCCAATAACGCCAGTTTGATGGCAATGTTTGTTCACTCGCATTATCAAATTCCTGCGCATATACAACATAGCCTTTGAGTAGCTGTGCAATCACGCCCATATAACTTTGTTGGCTTGCGCCCTCAATGCTATCAAAATCGCCCTCAATGAGGGTACATGCGGCATGATAAATATGTGAATTGAATTGAGCTAACTGCATCCACCATAGCAAAGACGTATTAGAAGCCTTGCTGTAGCAGTTATTCACATTCGCGCTAAACGAATCGCAATCGCTGATCATAAATTTCGCCGTATTTGCAAAATAACCCATTTCCTGTTCACCAAACCCAAGCCCTGCATGATAACTACTGACAGCCGCTGCAATATCGAGGTTGCCATGACTAGTGTCTTCAGTTGTGGTCCAATCAAAGCCATCTGCGATAGTATCGTTTACCATCAGCACATTCCAATAACTCCATTGATAACGATAACTAGAGTTGCCGTTAGCATCTGTGTAAGGTGTTCGTTTAAGTTGGCTTTTAAAGCTCAGGATTAGGTCACGCGCTAAATCGACATACTCTTGGTCTATATTTGGAATTTGCGCTAGTTCCGCATAAGCACGTTGTATGGCTAGGTATTGATTATGTGGTAAAGACTGAGCCGGTTTACGGCTTGATGAATCATCTGCAAAACGGTAAACACGATACCCACTGAGTGTGGGCTTTAAATCTTTTTGCCACTTAGGAAACAACTGAGTTGTCAGAAAGTCATAATACATAAGAGCATCATTATTATAGTGCTCTGGCATTTTATTAAGTCGCGCTAACTTTACAAACTTAGCCAAAGGCGCTGCTATCATCCCATCATGCACAACATACTCAGCTGAGGCCTTTACATTAATGTCATCAAAATGAACTGTGCATTGTTTTATATGTTCCGATGCATAAAGACGAATCTGCACATCATGCGCGCTGCTTTCTGGGGTTACAAATTCCCCCTGATAAGTACGGTATTGCGTTGAGTCGACATCAGTCGTTGCGAGTACCTTCTTTCCAGTAAAATCATAAACTTGAAATCGCCCTTTCACCGATGTGTCACAGTCCTCTACCCGAGCGGTAAATGAATAATGATAACGTCGATTGGAGTCATACTCTTTATTTGCTTTAAAAAGGTTGACTAAAGGCGTTTGTAAAACCTGCCAACCACCCGAGGGTGGTGCTGTTTTTACCGTGAACCCAGCACGACCAGACACCTTTTCCACCGTATTTCTATATGCGGTTAATAAGCTGGACTGCCATCGATACCAGCCCTTTGGCAACGTCGCATCACCGCCGCTTGGCAACTCCGCGCCAACGTTTTCGACACCATCGTTAGAATACCTATCAGTACTCCACCCTTTATAACCTTAAAATCCAAGGCCAGCGTCATCCTTAGCACTATTGATTATTATCCTAGCACGCTCGTTAAATACATCTAGATAACGGCTATCACCTGTAGCTTGATACATTTCAATCAACGCATCCAAATAGTAGCTTTCTGCCCAGGCTAAGCTGGCTGAACTAGTAAAACCTTTTGGATATTGCGCCTGATACTGTTTGCTTACTAAATCAAACTTTGCTATCCACTGCTGCGGATCATAATGAGTCGATGCGTAACCTGAGGCAACGAAACAAATAGGTAACAATCCGAGTTTAGATATGAATTTCATAGCATTCCTTCTATATATTTACGCATAGGCGCAGCAATTATCCTAACTGCACACAAGCATTTATTGTAAATAACGACTCAATTCAATGTTTAAACCAGGTACAAAACACGGAAAGTTACTCTCAAATTCAACACCTTAAGTTAACAACTAAGATATATTTTTGACAGTATTGTTGGTGATTTTTTAATATCTCTGTCTTTGATTTCCTTTAACAAAGCCAGTTTATAAATCGCTACGCCACTTCGCTCTCCCTAAACGCGTCTTTAGTTGGTCAAAGAAAAGCTTGAATATACCCCCGAAGGTTTCTTGCGCATTTAGCTTATCAATGTGCCAAAGACATCTCGTTGATTTACTGTTTAAGTTGTAGCATGCCCTGAAAATCAACATTAAATTAAACCCTACTTTTTGATAAAGCTATGAGTTGGGACTTGTTCGAATTGATGGAAAACGCTGCTGATGCTGAATGACTTAATAGCGACTCATAAGTGAGCAGTTAATTATAGGAACGCTTATATAACTCAACGTGCATTTCTCGCTTTAATAAGCCAAAAAAAGCCGCGGCCTTACGGCACACGGCTTCAACAACCAGAATTTTGTTGTTCTTATTATAATGCGGCTTCTAGCTCTGGTAGCACATCGAATAAATCAGCTACTAGTCCATAATCGGCAACTTGAAAAATTGGCGCATCTGGGTCCTTATTGATTGCGACAATCACTTTCGAGTCCTTCATACCTGCAAGATGCTGAATGGCACCACTAATACCAACGGCGATATACAAATCTGGAGCAACGATTTTACCCGTTTGACCAACTTGCATATCGTTCGGAACAAAGCCTGCATCCACTGCAGCACGCGATGCACCAATTGCAGCACCTAGTTTGTCTGCAATACCGCTAAGTAGTGTGAAGTTTTCACCATTTTGCATACCACGACCACCAGAAATCACTACTGGTGCAGCATTGAGTTCAGGGCGTTCAGACTCAGTTTGCTCAACACTCACAAAAGAACTAAGCGTGTTATCCATAGTCACTGATAGCGCTTCAATCTCACATGCGCCCTGCTCACCTTGTGCATCAAATGCGCTGGCTCGAACGGTGATCATTTTTTGTTCTTCGTTCGATTTAACCGTGGCAATTGCATTACCCGCATAGATAGGACGCTTAAATGTATCGGCATCTACTACCGCAACAATTTCAGATATTTGTGACTTATCTAAAAGCGCTGAAACGCGCGGTAAAGTATTCTTACCTGTTGTTGATGCACTTGCTAGGATGTGGCTATAACCACTCGCAAGTTCAACAATTAGATCGGCTGTATTCTCAGCAAGTTGATGCTCAAAAGACACAGTATCCGCTACTCGTACTTTAGTAACACCGCTAATTTGCGCTGCACTGTTTGCTACTTCGCTTATATTATGGCCAGCAACTAAAACTTCAATATCACCACCGATTGCAACTGCTGCATTCACAACTTTTGCAGTTTCAGGCTTTAGTTGACCATTTTCATGTTCTGCAATAACTAATACACTCATGAGATCACCTTTGCTTCAGTTTTAAGTTTAGTTACTAGTTCTTCAACGCTCTCGACTATTATGCCCGCTTCGCGTTTTGCAGGTTCTTCCACTTTTAATAGTGATACGCGAGGTGTTAGGTCAACGCCTAAGCTATCAGCTGCTATTACATCAAGCGGCTTACGTTTCGCTTTCATGATATTGGGCAGTGATGCATAGCGTGGTTCATTTAAGCGCAAATCAGTGGTAACAATCGCAGGCAGTGATAAGGCAACAGTTTGTAGACCACCATCCACTTCACGAGTAACATTCACTTTTTGACCATCCAATACCACTTTAGAGGCAAAGGTACCTTGGCTTCGACCTGTCAGTGCAGCTAACATCTGACCCGTTTGATTGTTGTCTGAATCGATTGATTGCTTACCTAGAATAACCAGTTCTGGTTGCTCTTGCTCTACTAGCTTGGCAAGTAGTTTAGCAACATGTAAAGATTCTAGCTTAGCGTCAGTCTCAATATGAATTGCTTTATCAGCCCCTAAAGCTAGCGCAGTACGTAACTGCTCCTGACAAGCTTTATCGCCGATAGAAACCACAACAACTTCGTTTGCTGTGCTCGCTTCTTTTAAACGTACAGCTTCTTCAACTGCAATCTCACAAAATGGGTTCATCGCCATCTTTACATTGGTTAAATCAACATCACTGTTGTCTGGCTTAACTCTGGCCTTGACATTGTAGTCAATCACACGTTTGATTGGCACAAGTACTTTCATGGTTACTCCATCATCTGGTTATTCTTAGGGCTGACGTGCACGTCAACATATTTATTTTATGGAATCAGACTACTTCCTGTTGACGTAAACGTCAACCTAAAATAACCTTAACTTAACGTAATAAAAACTAAAGCCTCGTTTTAGTTAATACACCGTCAAATATAGTGAGGTTAAAATGGTTGAACGCGAAACCATGGAATTCGATGTTGTGGTAGTCGGCGCGGGACCTGCTGGTCTTTCATGCGCAATTCGCCTAGCACAACAGGCACAGCAACAAGAAAAAGAACTCATGATCTGTGTCGTAGAAAAAGGCTCTGAAGTTGGCGCACATATCCTCTCAGGTGCTGTTTTGCAAACAACAGCACTCGATGAACTACTTCCTGACTGGAAAGAAAAAGGCGCACCAATTACCACTGAAGTAACTCAAGATGACATATATTTTTTCACGAGTGAAGAAAAAGCCATTAACATCCCCCATATTGCCGTACCAAAAACATTTAAAAATCACGGTAATTATGTTGTTTCAATGGGGAATGTATGTCGTTGGCTAGCAGAACAAGCTGAAAATTTAGGTGTCGAAATTTTTCCAGGCTTCAGTGCTCACTCGCTTATTATTGAACAGAGTGAAATCAAAGGCATTATCACTGGTGATATGGGTGTTGATAAAGACGGCCAACCAAAAGACAGCTATATGCCAGGCATGGAACTGAGAGCCAAATACACCGTGTTCGCTGAAGGCTGTCGTGGGCACTTAGGTAAAGAGTTAATCAAGCAATTTGAGCTTGATAAAGATTCTACACCGCAGCACTACGGCATTGGTTTTAAAGAAATTTGGCAAATAGATCCTGCCAAACATAAGCCCGGGACAGTTGTTCACGGTACTGGCTGGCCACTGTCAATGGACACCCACGGCGGTGCATTCATGTATCATGGCGAGAACAATCAAGTGGTTGTAGGTTTAATCGTTGACCTTAACTATACTAACCCGCACTTAAGCCCATTTGATGAATTCCAAAGAATGAAGCACCATCCAGTATTTGCAAACGTACTTGAGGGTGGTGAACGTATTGCTTATGGTGCTCGAGCAGTGGTTAAAGGTGGTTTTTACTCATTGCCTAAAATGCACTTCCCCGGCGGCCTGCTGATTGGTTGCGATGCTGGGACGCTTAACTTTGCTAAGATCAAAGGTAATCATACTGCGATGAAATCTGGCATGTTAGCCGCTGATAGCATTATTGAGGCACTTAATAGCGAACAACCCGCTTCAGATTTGGTGAGCTTTACAGAAAAATACAAATCAAGTTGGTTATTTGATGAGCTTTATCAGTCGCGTAACTTTGGCCCTGCACTGCATAAATTCGGAAAAATATTGGGTGGTGCATACAATTCTCTAGACCAAAATATCTTTTCGGGGTCACTTCCGTTTACCTTTAAAGATAATCAACCTGATCATGCTTCGCTGAAGTTAGCCTCTGAATGCGAGAAAATCACATATCCTAAACCGGATGGTAAATTGAGCTTTGATAAGCTGTCTTCGGTGTTTTTATCTAACACTAACCATGAAGAATCTCAGCCGTGCCATTTACAGTTGAAGGATGAAGGCATACCTATTCGTGTCAATCTAGAAAAATACGGCGAGCCAGCACAACGATACTGCCCTGCCGGCGTATATGAAATCAATGAGAACGAGCAAGGCGATAAACAGTTTGTGATCAATGCACAAAACTGCGTGCACTGTAAAACTTGTGATATTAAAGATCCCAGCCAAAATATTACATGGGTCACGCCTGAAGGCGCTGGTGGCCCAAATTATCCAAACATGTAAAAGTTAATACAATCCTAAGTTGCAGGGGCCTATGGCCCCTTTTTCATGTCTGTAAAAGCAAAAATATCAATATTGCATATACTTAAGTCAATTGTGAACAAAGTACGAGTATGAGCTATGAGCGGAAACTCAGAAATGGTATTTAGATTTTTAGCAGAGCCCACCGATGTTAACTTTGGCGGTAAAGTCCACGGCGGGGTTGTGATGAAGTGGATTGACCAAGCAGGTTATGCCTGCGCAGCGGGTTGGAGTGGCAGCTACTGTGTGACCGTATCGGTTGCAGGTGTACGCTTCAAAAGGCCCATTTTGGTTGGTCAAATTGTTGAAGTATCCGCTCAAATTGCTCATACAGGTAAAACAAGCATGCAAATATTTATTCGTGTGCGTTGTGGCGATCCACAAAATCAAGCACTCGTTGAAAGTAACCATTGCATCATCAGCTTTATTGCTATGGATAAAGCCGGCTACCCTGTTCCTGTCCCGCAATTTAAAGCCAAAACTGCAGAGCAAAAAAAACTTGAAGTATATGCTGTAAAAATGAAAGAAATAGCCATTGAAACTGAATCCCTGTTACAACGAACGATTGAAGACTGATAATAAGCTTTAATTTTCTAGCACAAGGAGATTGGATAAACAGCCCCATAAAAGCTACAATCGCGACCGCCTTTTAGTTGCATAGAAGAGACATTGTGCAAAGTTACCAAATTGAACCCATAGGTCATATTCAATCACCTTATAAGCAAAAGTTCGCAATTCCGCGCCAACCCCGTCTAGTACCACAAGCAAGGGCCAAGCTCATATTTTGTGAGGAGTTCAATCGGGAAGAGTTTGTTCGAGGCATTGAAGAGTTTAGTCACATCTGGCTGCTATTTCGCTTTCATGAAACTGCTGATAAAGGCTATTCAGCCCTTGTACGCCCGCCCCGTTTAGGCGGCAACGAGCGCAAAGGTGTATTTGCAACTCGTGCTACTTTTAGGCCCAATGGCATTGGTATGAGCGCGGTAAAACTCGAGGGTGTAGAATATAAAAATGGCCAGCTTGCCTTATTACTTTCTGGCATAGACTTACTCGATGGCACGCCGATTGTCGATATCAAGCCTTACTTACCCTACTCTGACGCCATGTTAGATGCCAGCGCTGGGTTTGCAGACACACGTCCAGAAACGCATATGACAGTCGATTTTAGCGAGCAGGCTGAAAACTTTGTCACGAAGCAAAAACAATATCCTAATCTGAAAGAGTTTATTAGCAACGTACTCAAACAAGATCCACGCCCAGCCTATAAAAAGCAACGCGAAGATACACAATTTTATGGCATGAGCTTATATGAATTTAATATTCGCTGGCAGGTGGACGGACAACACAACCATGTGATTGAAATAACCCACGAATAAAGGCTTTGTCTCGGCGCGTAGCACTGATAAACTACGCGTTATTATTACGAAGAACAACTAGATTACGAACGGAACCATTCATGCGTACCAGTCAATATATTTTGGCGACTCTAAAAGAAACGCCATCCGATGCTGAAATTATCAGTCACCAGTTAATGCTACGTGCGGGTATGATCCGCAAACTTGCCTCAGGTTTATACACTTGGCTGCCATCTGGATTAAAAGTGCTACGCAAAGTAGAACAAGTTGTACGTGAAGAAATGGATAAGGCAGGTGCAATTGAAATGCTAATGCCTGTGATCCAACCTGCCGACTTATGGCAAGAATCTGGCCGTTGGGAACAATTTGGCCCAGAGTTACTTCGCATTAACGACAGACACAACCGCCCGTTCGCACTTGGTCCAACTCACGAAGAAGTGATCACAGATTTTGTACGTAAAGAGATCAGCAGCTATAAACAACTGCCTTTAACTTTGTACCAAGTACAAACTAAGGTGCGTGACGAAGTTCGTCCACGTTTTGGTGTTATGCGAGCTCGTGAATTTACCATGAAAGATGCCTACTCTTTTCACTTGACTGAAGAGTGCTTAGCTGAAACATACCAGCGCATGCATAAAGCGTATTGCAATGTGTTTGAGCGCTTAGGGCTTGATTACCGTCCAGTTATCGCTGATACAGGTTCAATTGGTGGTAGTGTATCCCATGAATTCCACGTATTAGCTGAATCTGGTGAAGATGCTATCGCATTCAGTACTGAAAGTGATTACGCTGCAAACATCGAAAAAGCGGAGGCACTCGCCCCTACTGAAGCGCGTCCAGCGCCAAGCAAAGAACTTAATACTTTTGCAACGCCAGAAGCAAAAACAATCGCTGACTTAAAAGCAAAACACGGCGTTAAGCCTCATCGTGGTGTCAAAACACTTATCGTTTACGGCGCTCCTGATGAGAACGAACAACGTGGCTTAGTTGCGCTTATTCTGCGTGGCGATCACGAACTTAACGAGCTGAAGGCGGAAAAACATCCTCTGGTTGATTCTCCGCTTGAAATGGCCAAAGAAGAAGACATTTTCGCTGCAATTGGTGCACATCCTGGCTCATTGGGCCCTGTTGGCTTGAACATGCCAGTTATCGTTGACCGCAGTGCGGCTGTGATGGCTGACTTTGTCGCCGGTGCGAACAAAGATGGCCAACACTACAGCGGTATCAACTGGGACAGAGATGTTGCCGAGTATGAAGTATTTGATCTTCGTAATGTTGTTGAAGGCGACCCAAGCCCTTGTGGTAAAGGCACATTGCAAATCAAACGTGGTATTGAAGTTGGCCATATCTTCCAACTTGGCACTAAGTATTCACAAGCGATGAACGCGGGTGTACTAGGTGAAAACGGTAAAAACCAAGTAATGACCATGGGTTGTTACGGTATCGGCGTGTCACGTATTGTTGCTGCTGCGATTGAGCAAAACAATGATGATTATGGCATCAAGTGGACGACGGCGCTTGCACCGTTTAAGCTTGCTATTGTGCCAATGAACATGCACAAGTCTCATCGTATTCCTGAAATCGCAGAGCGTTTATACAGTGAATTCAAAGCAGCGGGTATAGACGTCTTATTCGATGATCGCAAAGAACGTCCGGGTGTGATGTTTAACGATATGGAATTACTGGGTGTACCTTACACATTAGTAATTGGTGAACGTAACCTAGATAACAACCAAGTTGAGCTTAAAAACCGTCGTACAGGTGAAAAATTAATGCTTGATATTGATCAAGCGGTTGCGGCTATTACAGCTCAGGTCAAAAGTTAACTCTTTGTGATACATTAATCTGTAAAAGAGCAGTAACTTATTACTCAGTTTGATGATAAACCCCACATTTTTAATGTGGGGTTTATTTTTTCCAGTTTTTCGCTAAGCATATATCTTACTATTATTTCGTTTTATCGCGTATAGAGTGACATTCACACCTAACTAGATAAATATGTCACTATCTAAAATTATAATAAGGAGGCAATCTATGCCTTTTTCACTCAAACGCGCTATGCCGTTTTCATTACTCGCATTGTCAACGTTGTCAGCATTTACACAAGCCAACACAGGCTTACAAGCAGAAGATATCTTTGAACTTGAATATGCCAGCGATCCTCAGATCTCACCTAGTGGTGAACAGATCATTTATGTTCGTAACAGCAATGATGTGATGAAAGACACCAAGAGGCAAAATTTATGGCTTGTAGAGGCCAAGTCAGGGAAGCAGTCGCCGCTCTTCTCTGATGAAAACCGTTACAATCAGCCAAGGTGGTCTCCCAAAGGAGATAAAATAGCCTTCGTCAGTAATGTATCGGGTAGCACGCAAATCCATGTTCATTACTTAGAGAAAAATCGCACTGCATTACTTACTCAGTTGCAAGGTTCGGTAAGCGATCTAACATGGTCTCCTGATGGGAAATGGCTTGCATTTAGTCAACTAGTAAAACAAAAACCATCAGTGTTGGCTAAAATGCCTGCCAAACCAAAAGGTGCAACATGGTCTGATCCAGCCATTATTATTGATAAAGCCTATTACCAAGCAGATGGACGTGGTTTAGTAAAACCCGGATACAGACAAATTTTTGTATTACCCAGCGAGGGCGGTACCCCACGTCAACTTACATCGGGTGAGTATCATCACAACGGCAAGTTAGCTTGGCGTTCAGACTCTAAAGCCCTTGTTTTTTCGGCAAACCGTATACCTGACTGGGAATACAAAGCACTAGAAGGTGACTTATTCGAGGTAAACTTTGAAGGCCAGATCACGCAGTTAACCTCTGCACCAGGTCGAGAGCACTCACCAAGCTTTTCACAAAATGGTAAACAATTAGCTTACCTAAGCGCATCGGGTGAGCTTAACCCCTACCGCAATCACAAGCTGAACATAATGGATTGGCAAACTAAAAAAAGCCAACTAATTGCTGAAGACTTTGATCGTTCAATACAAAACCCAGTGTGGATAGGCAAAACAAAACTCGCTATGTCATACGATGATCACGGCATGAAAAAGCTTGCAACGGTAACCACAAAGGGAAACATAACCGACCTAACAGACAACCTTTCTGGTACCACATTAGGTCGCCCATATTTAAGTGGCCAGTTTAGTGCTAACCATGATGGCGATATCGCATTTACTAAAGGCAGTAGTCTGCGCCCTGCCGATGTTGCTCTGACCAACAGTAAGGGCAAAGTGAGGCAGCTTACAAAGTTAAATGAAGATCTTCTGGCTCACAAGCAATTGGGTAAAGTACACGAAATTAACTATACCTCTTCTTTCGATGGCGAAAAAATTCAGGGCTGGTACATCACTCCGCCAGATTTTGACCCAGCGAAGAAATACCCCCTATTGCTTGAGATCCATGGTGGTCCACATCTAGCCTATGGCCCACACTTCTCTGCCGAACTACAGCGTTATGCGTCTCAAGGTTACGTGGTATTTTATGATAACCACAGGGGAAGTAGTTCCTATGGTGAGCGTTTTGCTATGTTATTGAAGTATAAATATAGCTCTAAGGAAGACTTTGCCGATCACAACTCTGGTGTGGACGCGATGTTGAAAAAAGGCTTTATCGACGAAAACAACTTATTTATTGCCGGTGGTTCGGCTGGCGGAATAGCCACAGCGTATGCGATTGGCTTAACAAACCGTTTCAATGCAGCGGTTGTCGTTAAGCCTGTTATTAATTGGCTAAGTAAAGTACTCACCGCCGATAGCGGATTAGTGCAGATCCCAACGCAATTCCCCGGTATGCCTTGGGAGCACGTAGACCATTACTGGCAGCGTTCACCGCTGTCACTGGTTGGTAATGTCACTACCCCTACCATGCTCATGACAGGTGAAGAAGACTTGCGCACCCCAATGGCAGAAACAGAGCAGTTTTATCAAGCGTTAAAGCATCGTAAAATTGACACCGTGCTGGTCAAAATTCCTGGTGCCCCACATGGTATTGCGGGGCGACCCTCACGTATGATCAGTAAAATCGAACACACATTGGCATGGTTGGAAAAATATAAAAAATAGCCGAAATCACCTGCAAAAAGCCGCCTTATGCGGCTTTTTCATAACTTTCCATGATTGATGAAAGGTGTCTAATCACGCATAAACTCACTTTCAATCAATGCCACGCAGCCCAAAAAAATCAAGCATTATCTGTTTAGAGAAATAACCCTACTGCATAGGCTGTAATCTTGCGTAATTGTTAAAGCTACGTTTATCGTTCATTCTTTTTGTGAAACTAATCACAAGTTCTTAAGCCCTTACAAGTTACGAATTCAAACCAATAAAGATTCGCGATGGCGAGTTTATTGAGGGCAGCAGCGCTAGCAAATAAGGAACATATCATGTCTAAAAGCACAGAAAAATCATCTGTAAGACCCTACCCAGAGTGGCAAGAACATGAACCTACCGATGCTCAATTTGGTGTTTTGAAAAAACTTCACGGTACTTGGGTAAACTGGAAAGGTGGTCCAACCGGATTACACACCACCTGTATGCCCTCACCTGGTACCTCATCAGAGACCATTTTCGGCGTATTTCACTTTAAATCGCAAGAATATCGTGAGCAACTCACTTTCACTCAGGTTAACGCCCCAATTCGAAACCGTGCAGGTTCAAACGAGCAATTTAATGGCCCTGTTAAATATGAAACAGCGATTATAGATAATGACGGCGAACTACAACACTTTGAAAATGGTATGTATCTTTGGCTTGGTGACAACACCATGCCGTGGAAAGATAATGGGCAGTACCAAAACCCGCATACTATGTTTAAACACCCTTCGAGTGTGAGCTCCGTAGAGGAAGACGGCGGCGCACCTGTCATTGGCCCAGGTGAGCTAGGTCCACAATTTGTACCACCGCATTCAATCTCTCGTTCAGGTGTGATCCCCCATGGGACAACTATTCACATAACTGGAGGCGTGACGGAAAGTAACACGGAACAAAGAGCGCCACAAATCGCTGAGCTTTGGGAACCACAATACCTTTCGATATCTCCGACGATGGGGCTAAACCCACAAAGAGATTTCAAGAATGCAACGCTGGAAAAAAAACCTGCGTGGACAAATGAAACACGCGAAGAACTTGGCCTCAATAGCGCCCAAGCCTATTTTTTGCGCATATTTAACTATAATAAGTTCGGTGCACAATACCCTTACACTGTGCAACCCAACCTAAAGCTAAGTGAGTTTAACAAAACCGTTAATTTTAAGTCGTACGACCTAATTGAATTAGATTCACGCCATGAAACTGGCGTTCAAGGCGCTACTGTCAACAACGTAATGATTGAGCGCTACTGCCGAGTAGTAAGAATGCGTTATCGTATGTGGCTTGAAGAAGTTGAAATCGACGATTGGGAAAAGGAAGGTAAGACCAAAACCATACAACAGTTACAGTATGAACAAATTGTCGACTTTGAATTTATGTTCGGCTCAAGTGGCGAAACGACGCTTTGGCCTCATATTCAGGTAAATACACTACGTCGCCTTGAAGATATAAAACCTGATGAGCGTCTTCCTGCAATTAAACTACCTGAAGAACCAGACAAAAAAGTCTCTGATAAGCCTAAGCCGAAAGTGTATAAAATGAATCATAAACGGGATTAACCCAATACTCATAATATAATGCCAGTCTCGGGGCGTCTTACAGACTGGCATTATATTGCTTTGTAAGTTCCGTATTATCTACACCGGAATAACTACAATCACACTTGCTCAATTGAAGTACTTAATTTAGCACTTGATACGCGGCTTTGCTTGCCGATATACCAAATACTATTTTGTTCGCCATAATATGCGCGTTGTTTCGTTTTATTTGCCATATGCCAAAAAACGATACCGATCATTAATGCAGCTGCCTCCAATACCCAAGAAGAAAACTCATTGGCTGGCCATATTGATAAACTTGGTAGGCATAATGCGAGTAAAGAAGTGATTGGTAAAGAGAAACACAACATTGCTATAAGTCGTTGTGATACTATGGCCGTTTGACTCATCCCGACCACAAATGAAGCGAACAGAGTCAAAATAAAGCAGCTATAGTACACCCACATATATACTTGGTTGACATTGAACTCGGTAAGCATAATCCACTTAGTGACCGCAAATGAGGTAGCAACCCCTAACACCGATCCCAAAGCAACACCAATGGTAAGTTTACCCATAAAGTGGCTTGATTTAGACTGCACTGGCAACTTTTTCTTACGACGTTTTTCAATCCAAATCAGGTTACCTGTATAAAACAACACAGCGCCCATAACCCCCATAATGAAATACGCCCAACGACCGAGCTCGCCACCGTAGCTACCAAAATGCAAACCAAATATAGTCGTGACTATATCAGCCCAGATCCCCTGATCCCCATTGGTGATACTACTTGTTGATACTTCAAACGTATACGGATTCATAAACAAGAAGTCTGATTTAGGACCTCGCATCATATGGTCATTGCTAACAAGCTGGATAGATGCCGAAGGCATTTTACTGTTCAATCGGCTTAGGCTAATCTCTTTAATTTGATGATCGGGTGCGTAAACCTTTGCTTTAGCCATGATCTCACTTAGGCTTGGCAAGTTCTCTACTTTAAATTCAATGGCAGCAGGTGCTTGTCTGGCAAACAGGGGCTTATCGCCATAGATTTTACTTAAGCCATCATAAAAAGCATCATGAAACGCAAATACAATGACGGTCACAGAAATGATAATGTGAAATGGCAGACTAGTTATACCAATTAGATTATGGGTATCAAGCCAAAACCGTGAAATCCCTTTGTTAGTTCTAAGCGCAAAAAAGCTCTTAACCAAACTTGGAAGTAAAAAAATCAACCCCGACACTAATGCTAGAAAATAAAGAACAGCAGCTACACCCAATACGTATACACCGACATGATCATGACCAATTTCACCTATCAAGCCAGCACTTCGGTGTAGGTAATCCACCAAAGACGATAGCTCATTAATCCCACTCGTGTGAGTGAGCAGTTCACCAGAACTATTAAAGCTAGCATGCCATAGCTGATCATCTAAGCGAAGACCTCGTGGGTTTCCTTGCTGATACCAAGTGACAGGGGATTCTCCCTGTTCAAAACTGATCTTAATACCATTTTGAGACTCTGGATATGCTGAAAATACGGCGTTGGTTAAAGCATCGTACTGTTCAATTTGCACTTGCGGTAGATTAACAGTTGGCGGCGTTGCCCATCTATCAATATAAGGAGCAAACATGGTGATAGCGCCGGCAAAAAAACCGATAAATAATAATAAGCCAGCTGTGATCCCGGTCCACGTATGAATGGTTTGATAAATTCTTAGTATGTCTGATCTAATTTTCATGCCATTCCCCTTATGATGATGAGCGCGATAAAAACGAATACATTTGCACCACCTAACCATAATGTCGCGCGTTTGGCACTACCGAACATGTATACAAAGCTAAAGATCAGTAACCAAATTGGCGTGATCATCCACATGCTAAACTGAGTCCGCCATAATAAACGCTCATCGCTCAACGGTTGGTTTAAACTATCAGCACCGAGCCATGAAAAAATGCCAACAAGTCCAAAACTGAGCGCTAAACCAAACACCACACCAATTATCGTTTTGCCCAACCAATCAGGCTTTATTTGCTGTTGCTTAACACTATCATTCATTGTGATTTACCAAACAGAAATAACATAGTGAACGGAACCAAAGCGGTTATTACCATTACAGATACTAACCACGAAAAGACTATCGCAGAGCCAATAAATAGTTTGAAGGCGCATACTGCCGCGAGTAACAGTAATGCGTAACCAACGCGATTAGCGCGTTTGGGTAAAGGCTTACTGAGTAAATACTGATGTTTGCTGGTGCAGTACAAAATCGTAATTGCTGCAACCAAGAAAATAATAAATAGCGACGCTAACACGGTAAAAACTCCATTTCTCAATAAACTACTGATTAAATATGCACTCACGATTATAACGAATGTTTTTCTTAGAGCAACATAAAACGAAACTTATACGAGAATCATTATCATTTATAAAACTTTTCTACACTGAAATAAACACACTGTTTAACTGACACATTTACCTTCTAAAAACATCTCAAATCTGTCGTATTTATGTCATGGCTTGGTCATTTTTTATCACTATTGTGGTTTTTATTACGCTTGAGACCATGGACTATGACTGCAACGTACTACCCTAGCATCTGGATCTCAGATGTTCACCTTGGCTATAAGGATTGTAAAGCCGAATATTTACTCGACTTTTTAAACAGTACCCGCTGTGATGTACTTTATTTAGTGGGCGATATTGTTGACCTATGGTCAATGAAGCGTCAGTTTTATTGGCACCCAACTCATTATCAAGTACTTGAATGTATTCAAGCTAAAGCGGAATCAGGTACTCGAGTTGTATATATCCCAGGGAACCACGATGAAACATTCCGTAGTTACGTGGGGAATAGCCTTTTTAACGTAGAAGTACATAAGACCTTTATTCACACCACCTCTCTTGGCAAGCGCTTTTTGTTACTGCATGGTGATGATTTCGATTCAGCAACACGTTACAACAAACTCATCAGTATTGTCGGTGATGCCGCGTATGATTTCTTATTGTTTTTAAATCGTTGGACTAACCGAATTCGCCGCATGTATGGAGGCCACTACTGGTCTTTGGCATCTTGGCTTAAAAACCGAGTTCACAAAGCACGCGAGGCAATTGAAGCATTTGAATCAGCCGCCATTCATGAAGCCAAAAAGCATGGTGTAGATGGCATTATTTGTGGTCATATCCACCAGCCAGCTATCAAAGTACAAGAAGGCATTGTGTATTGTAACGACGGTGACTGGATTGAAAACTGCACGGCGTTGGTTGAGGGTGAGAATGGCCGCATTGAGTTATTACATTGGTCAGACATTCAACATGTTATGAATGTAGTGGAACTGCAAGAAGTGAAAGAAACGAGTATTAAGGCGGCCTAAAAAACAAAGCGATGTAAATTACATCGCTTTGTCCTACACCGTTCTTACCTAAATAGTACTTCTTCTTTTGAGAACCATTTAACACAAAAGCCTAAAAGCACAGCGGCAAGTGCAGCTGAGGTCATCACTATCATAGTAAGTAATGAGAAGTCGACAGTACCTTTAACAATTTCTTTGATTGCCAGAGCAACGTTAGTAACTGGGATCATGGCCGTTTTGGTATTGAGTTCCATGTTTGGCATCAATGACACCACAATCGGTAAAAATACACCCATACTCAAAGGCGCCATATAATTTTGCGCTTCTTTGAATGTGCGTGCATAAATCGAGATCGCTAACACCAAAGATGAAAATATTGCCGCGATTGGTACAAGTAATAAAAAAATAAGCAAAAAGTCGAAACCGTTCACACTAGAAAAGGCTGACTTAATGGTATCTAGCTCCACGAAACTGGTCGCAATTGAAATCCAAATGGCCATACTCAGTACCGTTACCGTTGCACAAGCCAATGAACTTAATAGCACGGTAGCGAATTTTCCTAGTACAAGCTGAGTGCGTGTAACAGGGGTTAATAGCAAGGTTTCTAACGTGCCACGTTCTTTTTCACCCGCGCCTAAGTCAATGGCGGGATAGCTTGCCCCCATTAGAACAAGTGGGATCAACAAATAGGGAATAAATGCCCCGAGCTTTTCACCTAGGTTCTCTCGTTTATCCGCAGTATCAACTTTACTCACCTTAATCGGTTGTAACAGCGCTTGCTGCTTGTCTTCATCAACACCCAAAGATAACAGCGTTTGCGTTCTAATTTTGTTCGCGTAGTCACTGGCCAATTCGCGTAGTCTGTCATATATAAAATTGATACTACGTGCATCATTAAAAACCATCTGCCACTGTGCTTGTTCACCGGTTTTTATTGACGTTTCTGGGTCCTTATCAAGGTAAATGCCAACATCAATTTTCCCCGCTTTTACTGCCGCTTTTAGTTGCACAACGTCAGGGAATACCTCTTCACCTTCGTATTTCTTAAAACTCTTATGATAAAAAACCTGTTCAGAAAACTCAGGTGCCAGCTGCTCATTAGCAATATAATAAGTATGTACTTCCTGCTCCGCTTTTAGCGCTGCTTGAGAGCCTAAAAAAGCAACAAGTGCCATGATCACTGGGAAAATAAGTATGGGTAATGCTAGTACAAAAAACAGTGTTTTTTTGTCTCTTACCAGTTCGAGGAGTTCTTTCTTAAAAACTTCAAACACATTCTGCTCCTTGTAAAATATTTAAAAACGCTTGGTTTAGTTCTTCACTATTCCCCTGTTCTTTAAACGCATTTACAGTGTCATCAAAACAACTCATGCCTTTATCAATAACACAAATTCGATCACACAACAGCGCGACTTCATCTAAGTGATGTGTGGAGAAAATAACAGGCGTGCCCTGCTCTTTTAAGTCGCGAATAAAACGGATCACAGTTTGTGTTGTCATGATATCTAACCCCGTTGTTGGTTCATCAAGCACCACAACATCAGGTTTGTGAACCACGGCTCTGGCAATATTAGTTTTTTGCTTCATACCCGTAGACAAGTGCTCAGCACGTTTATCTAAAAATTCATCCATTTCCAGAAGAGCAAACAACTCATCACAACGCGCTTTTAAAGCTTTGCCTTTAAGCCCATGTAAACGCGCAAAATACTCAACATTCTCTTTCGCGCTTAAGCGGCCGTATAATCCAGTAGAGCCGGACAAAAACCCGATTGATTGACGTCCAACGATTGGTTTTTTTATTACATCTTGACCGTTGATGGTAATGTTGCCACTGTCGGGCTTCAACGCAGTCGACAACATTCTCAACGTGGTGGTTTTGCCTGCGCCGTTGGGGCCCAATAGCCCTAAAACTTCACCTTGCTTACAAGAAAAACTAACATCTCGCACGGAGTGAAAGTATCCGTCATGTTCTCTCACATCAATTGACTTTGCTTTTTGTTGATGTGCTTTGGTCAATTTAAAGCGCTTTTGTAGCGCCTTGACTTCTATCATGTGTGTTCCTTCGCTTCGGTCTAAAATAATTTGTGTTGTTATAAAATTCAGGGTCTTGGTTTGCTTCATACCACGACGGCACACCAAGTAAAGGTAAAGGTGAAAGCTGGGTGTTATCATTAAGCACACCTTGATGCTCGATCAGTTCCACCAACTTAGCGTCCAAATAGGCGTACTGTGCCTCTAATGTCATCGTGTAAAAGCTTTGCTCCACATGAATACACAGCGCCTTACCAGTTAATCCGATAAATGGGTGTGTTAGCATTTCATAATTAGCATGTCCGAAAATAAATGGTTTAATCTCACTCCCCCAGCACGCCCTTTTATCAACAAATACATCATGCCATTGGTGTGCCTTTAATTGTTCTGCAAACATCGGATCTGAAATCGCTAATACCACGCCACATTCATCAAATAATGTAAGCGCATTACGGTGTTTACTTCGCTGCTTAAGCCCATGTAACTCAATTTCATCAATATGGCGTTTATTTAACAAGGACTTAGTTTTTGGAAACAAACACCAAATTAAGGCGCCAAACAAGTCATGCCAGTTTTCTTCGCGCGTTGGTACTTGACCCGTTTCGAAAATAATTTGTTCGTAATAGCGAGTTTCGTCTTGTAGCAGAGCGTCCGGTTCAAACCGAATATTTTTATTGTCATAATTACGCGCATTAACATGGCTATTCAACCACGTAAAGCTCGGCCAATTTACTTGTTTATGTAAGCTCAAGCACACATTGAGATGCTCAAATGCACCTTGAGTAACTAGTTTCGGGTCAAATTGTTCTGGTGGCGTAAACTTTTTCATCAACTACTACTTTTTACAATGATTGTTGCAGTTTACCCCAACTCACTCCAAGCGCCAACGGCCGTAACCTGCTGTCGAGCGCACTCACTCGAAAATTAACGAATTTTATGTTTATACTTACGCGTCTTAAGTAATAATAAAGAATCATCATGAAACTAAAAATGACACTAAGTGCGTTAGCTATTGCGGTTATAAGCGGTTGTGCAACAACGGCAAGTAACACACAAGCAGACGTACGAAGCGCTTACAACAGCATTAATGCGAAACAGCTCGCTGAACACGTTAAAACATTGGCCTCTGACGAGTTTGGTGGGCGAGCTCCGTCATCAAAAGGTGAAGAATTAACTCTCGCTTATTTGACCAAGCAATTTAAAGCGCTGGGTTATGCTCCAGGTAATGGAGATAGCTTTTTACAAGAAGTCCCGCTGGTCTCAATTGAAGCGGACTCAAATATGACACTTGATATTGGTGGAAAATCTTACCAATACAAAAAAGATATGGTGATGGGCACAAGCCGTATCAGCCCATTTGAATCGATTAAAGACTCGGAATTGGTATTCGTCGGTTATGGTGTAAACGCGCCAGAATACGGCTGGAACGACTACGAAGGACTAGATGTTAAGGGCAAGACAGTAGTAATGCTCGTCAACGATCCAGGCTACGCAACCAAAGACAAATCCATGTTTACTGGTGAAGCGATGACGTATTATGGTCGCTGGACATATAAATATGAAGAAGCAAGCCGTCAAGGTGCAGCCGGTGCTATTATCATTCATGAAACAGCGCCAGCTTCTTACCCTTGGAGTGTCGTTGAAAACTCATGGAGCGGTGAGCAATTTGGCTTCCAAAAAGCGAATAACAATATGGACAGAGTTGCTGTTGAAGGTTGGGTAACCGTTGATGTGGCAAAAGAGCTGTTTGAAAAAGCGGGTCTTGATTTTGATACAGCAAAGGCCAATGCAGCCAAAGGCGCATATCATGTGGATATGGGTGATTTAACTGCGTCTGTTTCAATAAAGAGCAAAATAAAAACATCGACTTCTTACAACTTCATAGCCACATTGCCTGGTAGCAAAACACCTGATGAACATATCATCTACTCAGCACACTGGGATCACCTTGGCACAGACAAAAACCGTAAAGGCGATCAAATATACAACGGCGCACATGACAATGCGACTGGTACAGGCGGTATGATAGAAGTTGCCGAAGCGTTTGCAACTTTGCCTAACCGTCCTGACCGCTCTATCACCTTCTTAGCTGTAACCGCTGAAGAACAAGGCTTACTTGGTTCTAAATTTTACGCAGCTAACCCAGTCATTTCAGCCAACAAATCAGTTGCAAATATCAATATGGATAGCTTAAATCTTTTAGGTAAGGTTAAAGACATCAGCGTGGTTGGTATTGGAAAATCCTCTCTTGATGACATGCTAGCAAACGCAGCCAAGCAACAAGGCCGAACCGTTTCAGGTGATCCGAAACCTGCATCAGGTGGCTACTACCGCTCTGATCACTTCGCGTTTGCCAATATGGGTGTACCAGCAATGTATGCTGGTGGCGGTACCCAAGCGCTTGATGAAGAAACTGCGAACTATCGTAAGCGCATGAGCTTAGTGTTACGAGGCTGCTACCATCAACCTTGCGATCGCTTCCGCGATGAATGGGACCTAAGTGGTGCAGTACAAGATTTACAGCTGTTTTATCAAGTTGGTTATGATATTTCACAGCAATCAGATTGGCCAACTTGGAATGCAACGTCCGAGTTTCAGCGCAAATGATATTGATTATCATTTAGATTGATATATAGTGTGACTAAGTTTTTTAAATTTGGTCACACTTATGTTGCAGCTCGAGCGCTTAACTACATTTGGGCTTAATTCCCAAACACGCATCTCGTTTAACAGTAAACGATTAATTTTCCCTCTTCTACTCTGTTTGGCGTTAATGAGTGACTCGCTTGGAGCGTTAACTCGAGTGACATTAGCCGACGCATATTTTCAAGTGACCGTTTTTGTTGCAAGTACACTGTATGTCTATTTTATTTTTTCTAAAAAGTTTCCTAATTTTGAGCTGTCTCATATAAAACAAAAATCTCCTCTACTAGAAATGTGCTATGCGGCAGTTTTAGGTGCTCTTCCTGGCTGCGGTGGGGCAATTATCATTGTTACTCAATATACGAAACAACAAGCTAGCTTCGGCGCACTCGTCGCTGTGCTGACTGCCACCATGGGCGATGCCGCGTTTTTGTTACTGGCCAAACAACCCTTAACAGCTATCGCGATTATCGCCATTGGGGTTGTCGTTGGTATTTTAAGTGGCTTAATAGCCAATGCATTACCAACAAAATTTCAACCCACATTGTTTATAAAACGAGCTAACAATCCAATTGAAAGTGTTATTCAGGACAAAACCCCCTTCACTATTCGGTTTTCCCAATACTTGTTGTTGCCAAGTTTAATGATCGCCCTACTCATCGCATTCAACGTTGAGTTTGGACAATGGAGCATGTTGATTGAATATATCGGCTGTGCTTTTGCACTACTGGTGGTTTTCTCTTGGGCTGTGAACCCTACCAAACAAAAACTGAAAGCTGATTTAACTGCTCAATGCAATTACTTAGAGTGTGTAATAAAAGACACTCAGTTTGTGAGTGTTTGGGTTATTGCAAGCTTTATGCTCTATGAGGTAAGCGTGAGTATCTTTAAATTAGATATATCACTGTTATTCGGCCAAATTGGTCCATTTGCACCTTTGATTGCCATTCTCATCGGCTTTATTCCAGGCTGCGGACCTCAAATCGTTGTAACCAGCCTTTATCTTCAGGGCAGTATTCCATTTAGTGCATTAGTGGGGAATGCAATTTCTAACGATGGTGATGCGCTATTTCCAGCGATAGCCATTGCTCCATCTGCAGCTTTGATTGCTACTGCATATTCTGCCATCCCAGCTTTAATTGTCGCCTATATGTTTCATATATTGGTATAAAGGTGTAATGCTATGTAATTCACATTTACTCACTAGATGACTACATTTTGTTTGTCTTGGTGTGGCAAACCATCTTCAAAACAAAAAGGTGTGTAGTGTTTATCACAAACAGACAAAGATGAATGAACAAGTTACAAAGGAATATAATTATGTCTACACAAACAGTTGGCCTTTCAAGCCCAGTTTATCAATTTCAACGTGTCTTAGCATATACATTGGGTCAATCTGCATCAGTAATGGTTTCAGATTTAGACAGCTCAACAAACACGGTGAATGTTATTGCAAGCTCAGCAGCAACTGCGCAAGCCTTAGCACAAATCGTTAAACCAGAGCAAAGCTTTGGCAATCTAAAAGTGGCGATTACTGTCAAAGACATTAATGGCAACACGTATCAAGCTACACAGTCAAACAGCACAACCGACATGCTTGTTGAGTCTGCTAAAACAGCGCTTATCAACAACCCACTTATTTTTGATGTGCGTTCAGTATCCGATTTCAGCGGCAAGCTTGTTGCAGGGATCTCCGTGGTGCCAACAGCCATTCAATTTTGGAATGACAATTTGGCAAACCCATCTTCGTTTACAACATTACTCGCAGAAAGTGGATTTGAGCAGGTATTAGTAGAACAATTTAAAGTGTTCAGCGAAGGGAAGCATATTGGCAACAACTAAAACGGACTTGAATGCGTAACTAAAAAAACACATTCAAGATGCGACTTAGCACAAGGAGAGTACTTATGTGCTCTCCTATTACCATTCAAATATATACGCCATTTTACTAATTGTTTTAAGGGCAACACCATGAGTGTTACGTTTTGCGTAGAGATGTTGTAAGGACTTATCTTTCACTTCTCCTACAATCACCTCCTTAACCTGATAGCCCATTGCAACAGCGGCCGCACTATAAGCCACAAACTCCCATTTTTTTATATTCGTATTGTCTACAATGACTAAGGGAATACCTTCAGCTAAACCGTTAATAAAACGAGCAAGGTTTAAATTATGGTACTGAGGCAATTTGAATTTTTCAAAGTGATACTCACCCGCATCATTGTAAAAATAGTCATCCGTTGAGCAGATCAAACTTTGCGTTTCATCACCCGCAACCAACTCATCTACCAATGTTTGCGCATAGTGTGTTTTGCCACATCCTGGCAACCCTCGTAATATAAAAACCTGTTTCATCGACAATTAAAGTTACCTAAACCGTATGTATAAATTTATATCCAAACGCTTATGATGCCATATTTTTGAAATTTAATCATGAAATACGCATGTTTATTGTGTACTTTAAGCACTTTGGCTAGGTCAAAAGTAGTCATTCGCTCACATATCGATTAATAAAGCACATTAAGTTGTAAAAGAGTTGCAATTGAGTGTTTTTTTATTGGCGTATGAGAGGTAAGATACGGCCTACGTGTCTGTAAATATGTTACAGGTACATCGAATAATTATTAGGTAACTTATATCATTGGAGTGAAAATGAGCCACATAGCGATAACGGAGCTACTAAAGGGCACCGTTGCGGTAGACAGCCAGGTAACAGTTAAAGGTTGGATCCGTACACGCCGCGATTCAAAAGCAGGTATTTCTTTCTTAGCCGTTCATGACGGTTCTTGTTTTGACCCTATCCAAGCAGTTGTTCCTAATTCGCTCAATAATTATGAAGAAGTTACCCGCTTAACGGCTGGTTGCTCTGTAAAAGTAACAGGCGTGTTAGTTAAATCTGAAGGCCAAGGTCAAGCTTTTGAAATTCAAGCAAACTCAGTAGAAGTACTTGGTTGGGTAGAAAACCCAGACACCTACCCTATGGCGGCAAAACGCCACAGTATTGAATATTTACGTGAACACGCTCACCTACGTCCTCGTACCAACGTGATTGGCGCTGTAACGCGTGTTCGTAACTGTTTGTCACAAGCGATCCACCGCTTTTTCCACGAGCAGGGCTACATGTGGATCAGCACACCAATCATCACAGCCAGTGACTGTGAAGGTGCTGGTGAAATGTTCCGCGTGTCGACGCTAGATATGAACAACCTGCCACGCACAGATAAAGGTGACGTTGATTACTCTGAAGACTTTTTTGGTAAAGAGGCATTCTTAACAGTATCAGGCCAGTTAAATGGTGAGACATACGCAAGCGCCATGTCAAAAATTTACACATTTGGCCCTACTTTCCGTGCAGAGAACTCAAATACCTCTCGTCACTTAGCTGAATTTTGGATGGTAGAGCCTGAGGTCGCATTTGCGGACTTAGAAGACATCGCAAGCTTAGCCGAAAATATGCTTAAGTATGTATTCAAAGCGGTGTTAACTGAACGTCGTGACGATATGGAGTTCTTTGCACAGCGCATTGAAAAAACAGCAATTTCACGACTAGAAGAATTTGTTGAAAAAGATTTTGCACAAGTTGATTACACAGATGCAATCGAAATCTTGAAAGCGTGTGATAAGCAATTCGAATTTCCTGTTGAATGGGGTGTAGACTTGCAGTCTGAACATGAGCGTTATTTAGCTGAAGAGCACTTTAAAGCGCCAGTTGTAATTAAAAACTACCCTCGCGATATTAAAGCATTCTACATGCGCCAAAATGAAGATGGTAAAACTGTCGCTGCGATGGACGTTGTAGCACCAGGTATCGGTGAAATCATCGGTGGTTCACAACGTGAAGAGCGTTTAGACGTACTTGATCAACGTCTAGAAGAAATGGGCTTAAACAAAGAAGATTATAGCTGGTATAGAGATTTACGTCGTTACGGTACGGTACCACATTCTGGTTTTGGTCTCGGTTTTGAGCGTTTAGTAGCTTATGTTACAGGTATGGGCAACGTACGTGATGTAATTGCTTTCCCTCGTACAAAAGGCAGCGCTACTTACTGATTTTCATAAGTGATGAATTTAAAACCCAGCCGTTTGGCTGGGTTTTTGTTTCTAGAATTTAAAATCTAGCGGCTAAACTCAGGCCAAGTTTTAGATTTTTGATCTTATTCGTATCTATTGAATCGGAAGCGACATTTATCTTAAACCAATTTGATTCTATCTTTAATTCGGGTGTTTGGTGTAAAAAGTCATATGCACCTTCAAGCTTGAGATACCCAAAGTCGTATAACACACCTAAACTGGAGAACACTTCATCAGCCCTCTTACTCACGCTAGCTACAACGCCCCACTTTTCAGGCTGGTATCTAATTTCAGTGTTCAAATAGGCCGGTAAGTACACCGTTTCGTCAAAAGAGGTTTCCTTTCCTTTGAGTAGCGGCCTAAATGACTCAAAACCGTCGTTGTCAATAAAGCTTCCTTTTGTATCTATATTGGTTTCTGTATAGCCTACTTGCTTAATTGTGAAACGGTTGAATAGATCCGCAAGTTCAACTTCCATTGAAAAAGCATCATCTATTTTATATTGGAACGAAACATTTAGTGACAAACCTGTTCCTTGAGTTTGCCAATTGCCATTATATGGTCGCTTAAGGAAATTCTTTCCCGTATAGCTCTCAGTTAAGTCTAACTGACCCAACAGCTTATTTTTATCACCACCAATTACTTGACCGTTTAGTCTAGACTCTCTCATTGATTCTACTTGCCAAACAAACAGATCAAACTGCGCCGTAATATCACCCATATTTGTATCATAACCGAATGCCAGCCCCTTACTTTCAAGCTGTTGAAACTTCAGTTTAATGTCATAGGCAGAGTCATTCAAAAGCGCTTTTTTTTTGGAATTCTGATAATAGGCTAACGCTGTATCAGGATTAGAATCTATTACATAATCCAGCCTATATAAAGCTGAGATTCTGTAATTGTTAGCTTGGTAACTAACACCAGCGATTGATTGTGAGAATGCTTTATCTGCTGTTTTATTTGGAGCGCTGAGCCAATTATCGTCTATAACTTGCTTGATTGGAGCAAGACTACTGTAAGAATGGCTATACAAAAAAGGTTTTATCGAATGCTCATTAGCATACGCCGAAGCACTAGCAGCTAATGCAGTCATATATATAAATTTACACATGCGTTACTACGAAAATTAGAAGTGAAATTGCCGGGTATAAAGCTACCCGGCAGGATGGTATTACAATGTCTCTACGCTACCATCGTTGTATTTGATAAACGTTAGATTATCTCGCTTGACAATCTTGGCTTGTTCTTGCTCATTTATTCTGAGCACGCCTAACGTAACTTCGTTATTTAAACTTTGTGGCTTTTCAAACAACTCAAGCCATACGCCTTCCTCATTCACTGAAATTATGGAACCTGTTTTTGGATTATGTTGAATATCCAAAGTTCGCTTCGTCCCCAGTTGTGCGAGCTTATAAACTAACGCTAGGTAGTACGACTCTGTGTTGTTATTAAGCCTATCATGGTACAAAGCTATATCAATACTGTTGTTAGATATCATATAAGACAAATTCAAAATGGCGCTTAGATAAGCTAAACCCTGCTCATTACTCATCGTTGTAGTTAATAGTGCTTGAGTAGAACTACCTTCAGAGTCAGTAAAACGGCCATTTAAGATTAAGTTTTGAGGTACCAGTGAAACCTCCTGCTCGCCTATTAACTGAGCAAAATAAAGGCGTAGTGTTTCGTCTCCCTGAACCAACTTAGTCTCGATCTTTCCATCAAACTTAAGCTCACTTTCCAAAGTACTTTGCATCGATACTACTAAGTTCAATTCACCAGAGGTAATTGAATTATCATCGCTCTGTTCTAGGTTGGCATAACTGCCACTAGTTATTTCTAAACTTGTTTTTGCAGTTGCTAATTTACCTACTAAGGTAAGCTTATAGTTACTTGTTCCAGCATGCTGTTGCAGTGCAGCTGTTACTTGAATCACATGAGTACCAACTGCAGCATTGATGATAAATGTTCCGTTCAATTTATCCAGTTGCACTGTCCCAGTAATTCCATTCAAATTACTATAATGTGAGATGTTAAATAGTGTATTAGTTGAAATACCATTATTTATATCTGAATTGATACGAGATACGACAGAAGTAACTTCACTCAACAAAATAAAGTTGCTCATCTCTTCATTCACCAGCTCTGATGAACGCTCTAACAAGTTAATAAACTTTTTGCTTTGAGTATCTTGCTCAGACTGTTCTATCAGCCCAAAAAAGTTGGCGAACATACGAAAATCATTAACCATCGCTTTGGCTTTCTCGATATCAATGCCTGAAGTTTTCTCGCTCGCGACAGGTTCAATTCTCAACTCTTCTGATGATGCTAACTTTACTTGAAGGTCGTTATTTAGCTCGTTGGAGATTACATTTAGATGATTGCGCTTATGCGGCGTTACGTTTTCCGCTAAGTATTTTGCAGCCTCTAGTGCTTCGCCATATGTAGACTGAGCATTAAGTTCAAATTGCTCATCGCCATCATCTAAAGCCAGCATATGCCCATCAAAATTTGCTAAATCGTTCATAGCAAGTGTTAACTTGTCAGAAGGTAGTAGCTGATCATTTTGGACTTTATAAACATTGTTCATAATTCCCGTGTTTACTAGCGCATATTTAAGGGTCTGGGTGTCAGTCACAGACTCTAATTCAGATTTATCATGTATAGCGGTTGGTTTAATCGTAGTAATATCTGGATCTAATGAAAACAAGCTGGCTACTTTACTTGTAACTTCAAAAATAGATTCTTCATCAAATGCCCCTTTACTTTCAACTAACCCAGAAGCTAGGTAAGTAACTGGTGTAATGTTGGCACGAATCTCATTTTGTCCTTGACCTATATAAACAAAACTAGAAAGTGACAAATCTTTGTCCAGCTCAGCTAATTGTAGCTGTTCTGAAAAGTCGTATTCACCACATCCTACGGTTGCATCACAAATGGCAATCGTATCGTTGTCAGCAGTAACCTGGACTTTGAGCGCACCTTCATAATCTTTAATTGTGAACTCAAAATATCCATTTTCGTCAGTTTTTATATTAGTAACATTGAGTTTATCTGGGGCTACCTTAGCTATTGCTCCATTGTTTACACTAAATACATTGACATTTGCATTATAAAAGCTTCCATTGCCAGCGTACCCACTCACTTTTGTTTCGCTAACGGGTTCACTCGTACCACTTGAAGTTTCTCCACCGTTCAAGTTTTGTTCTTCATTATTAACTTGTTCACTCGAACCACCGCAAGCCGCAAGAGCGCCAGATAGCGCTAATATCAGTGCTGTTTTTTTAAATTCCATTAAAATTTTCCAAATCACAATTACCTAAAACTCCGCCATTGTACAAGTAAATCGTACAAATAGGTACATCCACTCGATTTGAATTATGGGAGTCTTTACAAGTTTTGGCTCAATAGCAAAAAGCCCGGTTAATTAACCGGGCTTTTATGATCACGCAGACATAATTAACTCATTGCCATCATCATTTTGGCAGAGTTTTCAAGGTACGCTTTCCATAGGTTATTGAATCGCGCAATGGTCCCTCCATCAATCACTCGGTGGTCACCTGACCAGCTCACCTGCATGATTGCTCGTGATACAACGTTCCCTTTATCATCAAAACGCGGCAAGTGTTGCAGCTTGCCTAACGCAACGATCGCAACTTCAGGTTTGTTGATGATAGGTGTCGCTGTGGTGCCTCCTATCGCGCCAATGTTAGAAATTGAAATTGTTCCGCCTTTTAAATCATCTGGCGATACGCGTCCCTCTCTAGCAGCCTCAGTCAAGCGTGTAACTTCGTTTGCCACTTCTACAATTGACTTGGTTTGGCACCCTTTAATATTGGGTACCAATAAACCAAGTTTTGAATCCACGGCCATGCCAATGTTATGGTCATCAAAATAAGTGATTTCTGTACAGTCGTCATTTACTTGTGAATTAACAATTGGATACTCTTTAATTGCTAGAGACAGCGCTTTTATAAAGAACGGCATCATTGTTAGCTTAATGCCCTCTTTTGCATATTGCTCTTTGAGTTCTTTACGCAAAGCAATTATCTCGGTCAGATCAATTTCATCACTAAAGGTAAAGTGTGGAATTGTCGACACAGACGCAACCATTTGCTTTGCCATCGCCGCTTTCATGCCACGAATGGGCTCTGTACGCTTACCAGCGCTAACCACCTGTGTGGTAGTGCTCGCTGAGGACACATTTGATGCCGATGCCACAGGTTGAGCTTGACCACCACCTTCAACAAAGCGCGTGATGTCTTCTTTGTAAATTCGACCATTTTTTCCTGAGCCCGGTACTTCATTAATATCAATATCGTGCTCACGCGCTAGTCGACGAACAGCTGGAGATGCTATTGCTTTAACATTGGCTGGCAGCTGAGTCTTTGGTTGTTGGCTTTTTGCAGCTTTGACTGTTTGTGCTGCCGCTTTCACTTCAACTTTTGCTTCTACTGGCGCATCATTTGCACCAGCCAAACGCATTTGGAAAAGCGCACTATGTACTTTTGCAATTTCACCTTTTTGATAATAAAGCTTCTCTACGATACCATCATGTTTCGCAGGAATTTGTACGAGGGCTTTATCGGTCATCACGTCACAAACAGCTTGGTCTTCTTTGATCTCATCACCTTCAGAAACAAGCCATTCTACAATTTCACACTCAACAATTCCCTCACCGATATCCGGCAAGATGAAGTCCTCTAATTGAGAACTTGCGCAAGCTTTATTGGACGAGTCAGCTACCGCACCGTCATTTGCTGGTGTCGCACCTGCTACTTCCATTGCAAAAAGCGGTTCATGGACTTTGGCAATTTCACCCTTTTCATAGTGTAATGTTGTGATCACGCCATCATGTACAGCCGGGATCTGAACCAGTGCTTTATCGGTCATTACGTCACAAATTGGCTGATCTTCTTTTACTTCATCACCAACAGCCACTAACCATTCAACGATTTCGCACTCTACAATGCCTTCGCCAATATCTGGTAAGATAAATTCTTTAGCCATGACTAATCCTTAAAACTCAACTGATTTCTTAATAGCCGCAAACACTTTTAATGCATCTGGCACATATTCTTTTTCTAGCGCTAAAGGATATGGAGTATCTAAACCACACACTCGCATAATGGGAGATTCAAGGTGCAAGAAACACTCTTGTTGAATAGTCGCCGCAATTTCAGCCCCAAAGCCATTGGTGATTGGGGCCTCATGGCTGATAATCAAACGACCCGTTTTCACTACCGATTTGGCAACCGTTTCCATATCCCAAGGTAAAATACTGCGCAAGTCAATCACTTCACAGCTCACGCCCGCCTCTTCTGCTTTCACGGCTGCTTGCTCAATGATCTCCATTTGTGCACCCCAAGCTAGTAATGTGACATCAGAGCCTTCTTTAACCACTTCCGCTTTACCTAGCTCAATGGTGTAATCCTCTTCGGGCACTTCGCCTACAGATGCACGATATAAGCGCTTGGGCTCAAAGAAAATAACCGGGTTATCGTCTTTGATACAAGCTCGTAATAGACCTTTTGCTTGATAAGGATTACGTGGCACAACCAACTTCAAACCTGGTGTGTGCGCGAAGTACGCTTCTGGTGATTGAGAGTGATATAAGCCGCCAGCAATTCCCCCACCGTATGGTGTACGGATGGTTAAATTACCCACGTTAAACTCATTACCACTGCGGTAACGGAATTTGGCAGACTCATTCACGATTTGGTCAAATGCTGGAAAAATATAATCAGCAAATTGGATCTCAGCCAACGCGGGCGCTCCAAATGCTGCAAGACCATTAGCAAACCCCAGAATACCTTGTTCCGTTAAAGGCGTGTTAAATACACGGTGCTTACCATACTTTTCTTGCAAACCAGATGTTGCGCGAAAAACACCACCAAAATACCCAACATCTTCTCCAAAAATACAAGCCTGTGGATGTTCGTTCATGGTAATGTCTAATGCCGAGTTAATGGCATGGAGCATATTCATTTTAGCCATTATTTTAATCTCCCTGCTGTCACTGGGTATGCGTCTGGGTGGCGCTTAATATGTTCTTTCAATTCTTCGTATTGTTTTTGCAAAGACGGGATCGGCGTGTCATATACATCCGAAACAAGCTCTTCAAGCGCTGGCTTTTGTACTTTTTCTGCCACTTTTACTGCCGCTAAAATATCTTCTCGGATCTTATCTTTGGCTTCTTCATCTTCTTTTTCGTCAAGCCAACCTTGCTTTAACATCCACTTTCTGAAGCGCTCTATTGGGCAGCTTGCTTTAAATTGTGCTTCTTCTTCTTTACTACGGTAGCCAGAAGGATCGTCAGATGTTGAGTGTGCACCTAAACGATAAGCGATTGACTCAATTAACACAGGCTCCCCACTTTTTGCGGCGATTTTACGCGCAGCCTGTGTTGCAGCGTATACAGCCAGCGCATCGGCACCATCTACACGAATTGTTTTAATTCCATAGCCCACACCGCGTGATGCGATACCATCTCCTTTGAATTGTTCGTCCGCAGGAGTTGAAATAGCGTAACCATTATTGCGAGCAAAGAAAATTACTGGCGCTTCATGAACTGCTGCCATATTTAGACCCGCATGGAAATCACCTTCAGACGCTGCTCCTTCCCCGAAATAACAAATAGTCACATTTTCAATTTCTGAAGACAGCTTGCCGCTTTCTTTATCAATGTGTTTGAGCTTTTGACCGTATGCATAACCTGTCGCTTGAGGAATTTGCGTACCGAGAGGAGAAGAGATTGTCATGTAATGCAATTCGCTTGAACCGTAATGAACGGGCATTTGTCTGCCTTTTCCTAAATCCTGCTCATTAGAAAACAACTGGTTCATAAACTGCTCAAGCGTAAAACCACGGTATGCTATGGCTGCTTGCTCGCGATACTGAGCCATGATCATATCATCTTGCTTTAACGCCGCTGTACTCGCTGTAATTGCCGCTTCTTCACCCAAACATTGCATGTAAAAGCTAACTCGCCCTTGACGTTGAGCGGCTTGCATTCGTTCATCTAATAAACGAATAAAGCGCATTGTCGAGTACAAACGTTGTGCGGTGTCTTTATCTATATCAGGCGCAGTCGCACCGTCCAATATTTCACCGTTATCACCTAAAATAGTGAGTGTTGGAATATCTAAGACATGGCTATCAGTAAACTTCAACGCATGGCTGATATTTAACGATATGTTATTGGGGTTAGTCATAACCTACCTTCTCTTGTTGTCATAACACATTTGCAGCACTTTTTTGCTTACACATAAAAGTTGTCGACACAGCGCCAATCTAATTGAATTTTTTAATTATTAATTAGCAGTAGTTTGTAAAAATAATCTGTTCGACAAATGCAAATTGATTAAATTAAAACTTGTGTCACTTTACGTTAACGTAAAGGGTTATTCAACTAATCCTAGGTGAATAACCCTAAATTTGCATAATTATGCTTGGAAAGATTTCGATACGGCAGGGTAAAATGTTTTAAAACAGTGATTTAGACAAACCTTTCATCCACTTCCATCGGAATAACTGTGAGTAAAGCACGCTGACCAATGGCAACATTGGCATTTGGAAAAATAATCGCCTCTCCCTCTACTTCCGCCAAGTACTGGGTTTCTCCGTCAGTTGCAAGCAACTCCCCTTTAGAAAAACCAGTAAAGTTTTCCGCACTTTCAGGAAACGGAAATGTAAAGTTTTCTTGAGTACGATTGATGGTTCTGTGCACTTGAAACAACTCAAACTGAGAAGAATTAAAATCACCAAAATTCAACTCATCTTGGCTAATTAATGCAGAAAGCGTGTATTTCGTTTTAGCAAATCGTGACATGTCATTTTCACCGAATGGCTTAACCTGACCTAATTCTACGGTGAATGAATCCGCATCAAATTGTTTCGATGAAAAATAACTAAATGTGGTCGCAGCTGAACGCATCATTAGCACGGTATTTACGCCGCACGCCAGTAAAAATTGTAACTGCTGCTTTTTCCAAGGCTTGCCGTGCAAGAACGGATAGACTGCAAACTTTTCATTTTTTGAGCCTCGAATAGCTGTGTGTAAATCATAGTGGCAACGATAACGACCTTCTTCAACTTGCGTAAAAAATTCCGTCACATAGTGCTCGAGATTCGCAGCGCGCTCACGTTCCTTATTAACCGTACCACCCTGTGCATGAGTACCATTAAATAAACGATTGAGGTTTTCTTCCACAAAACGCTCACCAATATTTATCGACTTAGGGTTACCAAAAATAAACAGAACACGATGTTTGAGCTCTAGTTCTCCCGTAATAATCGCTTTTATCAACTCATCACATATTTCGATTGGCGCGGTTTCGTTACCATGTACCGCACTTGAAAGCACAATATCTTTTCCACCGTAATTTTTTGGTGTGAACTGGATCACTCCGGTATCTTTCACGTCAGCTACCGTGCCATTGTCCAATACAAATTGTGAAGCAGTTAAATGAAATTCATTGTTACGAGTCAGGGTTAGAAAATCCCCAGATTTCTTGAGTTCTTCAAGATACATACGGTCACCTAGTGTTTGTGTGAGAGTCAGCACCTATAATTAATAGATGCAAAAAAGCCATGCAAATGCATGGCTTCAATCATAGTTACTAATCTAACTTATTACTGAATCAACTAGCTCTTTCGCCTCTTGCTCAAGTTGAGCAAGGTGCGCTTCGCCTTTAAATGATTCAAGATAAATCTTATAAATATCTTCTGTGCCCGAAGGTCTTGCTGCAAACCAGCCATTCTCAGTAACCACTTTCAAGCCGCCAATATCCGCATTATTGCCCGGCGCTTTGGTTAGTATTTGAGTGATTTTATCCCCAGCGAGTTCATCTGCTTTTACATCTTCGGCACTCAGCGCTTTTAAGCGCGACTTTTGCTCAGTTGTTGCTGGTGCATCAATACGTTTGTACATCGGCGCACCAAACTGAGCTTCAAGTTCTTTATAGCGTTCTGACGGAGTTTTTCCCGTAACAGCCAAGATCTCAGCGGCAAGCAAGCCTAAAATAAAACCATCTTTGTCGGTATTCCACACATCGCCATTCTTGCGCAGAAATGACGCGCCCGCACTTTCTTCGCCACCAAATGCAAGCCATTGCTTGTTTAAGCCTTTGACAAACCATTTAAATCCGACTGGCACTTCATATACTTCGTGATTATTTGCATTAACTACTTTATCAATCATAGCTGACGAAACCAGTGTTTTGCCGATTTTTACATCACTTGGCCATTGGCGATGATTCAATAAGTAGTCAATTGCAACTGCTAAAAAGTGATTTGGATTCATTAATCCGTCTCTTGTCACTATGCCGTGGCGGTCATAGTCAGGATCATTACCAATACCAATATCATAATCATCTTTCAGCGCGATTAAATTCGCCATCGCATAGGGTGATGAACAGTCCATGCGGATTTTTCCGTCTTTATCTAACGGCATGAATGCAAAACGAGGATCGACTTCGTTATTGACGACAGTCAAATTTAGGTTGTGCATCTTAGCAATGACCGGCCAAAAGTTAATACCTGAACCACCAAGAGGATCGACGCCAATTGATACGCCTGCTTTGGCTATTGCCTGTAAGTCAATAATATTTGTTAAGTCTTCGACATATGGCGTAATTAAATCTTCGTATTTAATAAAACCAGATCGGCTTGCCTTGGCAAATGGAAACAACTCCACCTCTACTAGGTCTTCTAGTAGTAGCTGATTTGCTCTGTCTTCTATCCACTTTGTAATGTCAGTATCTGCTGGGCCACCATTCGGCGGATTATACTTGAAGCCACCATCTTCAGGCGGATTATGTGAAGGCGTTACGACTATGCCATCAGCTAACTCATTCGGATTACGCTTATTGTGGCAAACTATCGCATGACTAATAACTGGCGTTGGTGTGTAATCATCGTTTTCTTGCGTAATAACTTGAACTTCGTTTGCGACTAACACTTCAATCGCAGAATTAAATGCGGCTTCCGATAGAGCATGTGTATCTTTACCTAAAAATAAAGGTCCAAAGATATCATTCGCTTTTCGATAATCACAAATTGCCTGAGTGATAGCTAAAATATGTGATTCATTAAACTTTACATTATATGAGCAACCTCGGTGTCCAGACGTGCCAAACGCCACGCACTGCTCTGGATTTTGTTCCAAATCGGGCTCGTTAAGATAATAGGCAGATACAAGTTTTGGTATGTTCGCCAATTGCGACTGCGCGGCTTTTTTACCTGCGCCAGGATGGAGTGCCATACGATGTCCTTATAGGTAGTCTCGGATAGTTTCAGCTTGCGCTTCAGTGTAGCCTAAGCATAATGCTACTTCATGAAGCATCATTTTTTTACGAGTCGTATTTGAGTTGGTCATAACCCAATATTCGCTATCTAGAATATTCTTTGGGTTCATACTACTACCACTTTCAAGTAACGCTTCTTTACTTTTTGCAAAATAAATTCGGTCTCTGCCCTTAATATCGAGCACTTTGTGAAAAGACTTTTTATGCGTTCTGTGTAAGGCACACAGAATAAACAAAAAGCGCCCTACCACACCTTTTTGCATCGCTAGCTCTTCTTTATTTAGTATGTTGAACACATTTTCATGAGTTTGCGTTGCAGTTTTTGTAGTCGGCTGCTGTTGTTCTTGTTCTGCTGTTTTGGCACTTTCATCACTTATTGGTGCTTGTGACGTACTGCTGTCAGTAGAAAGGTTTAATAAACGACGCAATATTTGTGAGGCACTTTCGCCAATACTTTGTGTATTGCTAGCGATGTATTGATAAAGTTCGTCATCTATTTCTATTTTCTTCATGCTTTTCCTGTCATTACTGAAATTTCGTGCATCTATTTTCGATTATATCGTGATTTGCTCTATTACTCTACGGCTTTGAATTTTCGCCCAACACTGGCACAATTGCGTTCATATATTTAGGAGAAAGCATGTTACTTAACTATTCCCAAACGGGCTCAGGCCCTCATGTTATCTTAATTCACGGTCTGTTTGGCTCTTTAGATAATCTCAACATTATTGCAAAAGCCTTATCTGAGCACTTCACTGTAACCAACGTAGATTTACGCAATCATGGCCAATCATTCCACGATAAAATCATGGACTACCCTACGATGGCCATCGATGTACTGTCACTCATGGATACGCTCAATATAGAGAAAGCTCACTTGGTAGGTCATTCTATGGGTGGAAAAGTTGCAATGCAACTGGCAATGGACGCACAAGTACGGATAGATCGTCTTGTCGTTCTTGATATCGCGCCGGTTAACTATCACTCAAGACACGATGAGATCATTAACGGGCTGAAGTCTGTTGCACAAAGCACAGTAACTAATCGCTCTGAGGCAGATAAATTGCTGGCAGCTTTTATCGACGAGTTAGGGGTTCGCCAGTTTTTACTTAAAAGTTTAGTTAAAAATGAATCAGGTACCTACTCTTGGCGCTTCAACCTACCCGATATATGTCACAACTATATAAAAATCATCTCAAATATAAATGCATCTCATTCTTGTTTGTGCGATACTCTGTTCGTTAAAGGAAACGACTCAGACTACATACTACCGGAACATAGAGAAGCCATCATGGCGCTTTTCCCAAATGCGAAAGCAAAAGTGATTCATGGTGCAGGTCATTGGCTACATGCACAAAAACCTGAATCGGTAAATCGCTCGATTCTAGATTTTCTTCAATAATCGAGCTGTTTTTAACGTGGAACTTAATTTATCTCAATTGATTATGTTATAGTACGCGCCGTTTGAGTTTTTAGTAGAGCGCACATGGTCAGTCAGTTTATAAATGAATTCGAAACTTTGGGGCTATATTTCGCGTTAGCTGGCATTCTCTTTTTTATTGGCATGGCAATTCAGGATGTACTAAAAAAAGGGGACGTACCAAAGTTTGGTAGATATATAGTCTGGTTAGTCTTATTTTTAGGCTGCTCAGGATTCATAGCAAAAGGGTTAATTCAAGTGTTCTGGCAAGGTGCAGGTGTTGGTTAACCATGGCAAAGTCTGAGGCAGATAGAACTACAATCGACTTATTTGATAATGAAAAACGCCCGGGACGACCTAAAACAAACCCACTTCCTCGCGAGGTTCAATTAAAGGTCAACAAGCGTAATCAAATAAAGCGAGACAAAGCACGCGGCTTAAAACGCGTAGAATTTAAAGTCTCTTCAGAGCTATATCAAGCTTTGAGTGACATGGCAGATGCTCAAAACATAAGCCGAAGCGCATTGATTGAGACCATCTTGCAAGAGAAATTAGCGAATAATAGATAGAAGGTAAGCACTAAATGGCAAGCGTAGGTATTTTTTTCGGTAGCGATACAGGCAACACAGAACACGTTGCCAAAATGATACAAAAAGAGTTAGGTAAAAAACTTGTCGATGTTAAGGATATTGCTAAAAGTAGCAAAGAAGAAATCGCTGAGTTTGACCTAATTTTATTCGGTATCCCAACGTGGTACTACGGTGAAGCGCAGTGCGATTGGGATGACTTCTTTCCCGAATTGGAAGAAGTTGATTTTGAAGGTAAGTTAGTTGCGATATTTGGCTGCGGCGACCAAGAAGACTATGCTGAGTATTTCTTAGACGCTATGGGTATGATCAATGATATCGTTACCGAACGTGGCGCAATCGTAGTTGGCCACTGGTCTACTGAAGGCTATGAGTTTGAAGCGTCTAAAGCGCTTGTTGATGATACTCATTTTGTGGGCCTTGGTATTGATGAAGACCGCCAACCAGAGCTAACTGAACAGCGCGTAAAAGCATGGTCCGCGCAAGTTTACGATGAAATGTGCTTAGCCGAATTAGAAGACTAAATTATTTCACGCTTTGCACTTAATTGCTTAGCACGTTATTCTTAAGTTTAGCGTCGTCGTGCATATGACTTAAGATAAATACACAAGACAGATTGAGACAGATTTAATGACTGATCACAACTTAGAACTAAAAAAAGCCGGTTTAAAGGTTACTTTGCCAAGAATTAAGATTCTTGAGATCCTACAATCACCCGACAACCAACACATTAGTGCAGAAGACGTGTATAAAATCTTATTAGACTTGGGTGAAGAGATTGGCTTAGCAACTGTCTATCGCGTTTTAAACCAGTTTGATGACGCTGGTATCGTTTCGCGTCACCATTTCGAAGGTGGTAAGTCAGTATTTGAGCTATCTGGTAGTACACACCATGATCACTTAGTTTGCTTGAAATGTGGCAAAGTTGTTGAGTTTGAAGACGAGGTTATCGAAAGCAGACAGGAAGAAATCGCTAAAGAAAATGGTATTCGTTTAACCAACCACTCGCTTTATCTTTATGGCGAATGTAGCGACACTGAAGCGTGTAAAAAGTACGCTGAAGAGAACGGTGGTTAATTCTAACCTTTCTCGTAACCGGCTTAGGCCGGTTTTTTTATGTCTGGCTTTCAACCATTTGAGCACTCCACCATCAAAACACTGGATATTTGTACAATAAAATATAGAATGTATTTCTTGCAGTTAAAGGATGAATAAGATGTATAAAATTTTCGAGCGTTTTACACAACCGTTTCCAGAATCAGATATCACTCAACCTCCCAATACGCTATACGCATTTTGCCGCTTTTATACCAAAGGTATGGAATGGCCATTGTTTTTTATGTCACTCAGTGCCGCAGTATTAGCCGTATTAGAAGTCACTTTATTTAGCTTTATGGGTGATCTCGTAGATTGGCTTTCACACTACACCCCACAAACACTGTTTAAAGAAAAATATGATGACTTACTTTATATGGGGGTAGTTACACTTTTCGTGCTGCCCATATTGGTGTTCTTCCATTCTACCGTGTTACATCAAAGCTTACTGGGTAACTATCCCATGTCTATTCGCTGGCAGGCTCATCGCTATTTACTAAAACAAAGCATGAGTTTCTACCAAGACGAATTCGCTGGGCGTATTGCAACCAAAGTAATGCAAACAGCGTTGGCAGTTAGGGAAAGTGTAATGAAACTGCTAGATGTATTGGTCTATATATTAGTCTATTTTGGTGCCATGCTCGCTCTGGTAGCACAAGCAGATATTAGACTCATGTTACCTATGTTAGCATGGCTAGCTCTGTATGTAAGTGTACAAGTTTATTTTGTGCCAAAGTTAAAACATGTTTCTGCAGCGCAAGCAGACGCCCGCTCCCAGATGACAGGCCGTATTGTGGATAGTTATGCAAATATTTCAACGGTGAAGCTATTTTCCTATACACAACGTGAAGAGCAATACGCCAAAGAAAGTATGGAATTATTCATTGATCCGGTTTACAAACAAATGCGCCTAGCGACAAGCCTCAATATCAGCGTGCAAGCTCTTAATTATCTCCTGGTATTTTCAGTTGCGGCATTATCACTCTATTTATGGTCATTTAGCGCAATAACCGCAGGGGCTATCGCTATCACGGTAAGCCTTGCGCTGCGTTTAAACGGTATGTCGCAATGGATCATGTGGGAAATAAGTGGATTATTTGAAAACATTGGTACAGTCAGTGACGGCATGGCTACTTTATCAAAAGCTATAGATATTAAGGACAGACCAGACGCGAACACATTTGACTTCAAAACGGGTTCTATCGAGTTTAAACACGTTAACTTCGCCTACAAGCGCCTTGATAAAAACACGCACAACAATGTGCTTAACGATCTTTGTTTATCGATTCAAGCCGGGCAAAAGATTGGCGTGGTTGGACGATCAGGTGCAGGCAAATCAACACTGGTTAATTTGTTACTAAGGTTTTATGACCTTGATTCTGGCAGTATTTGCATTGACGACACCGATATATCAAGCATCACTCAAGAGAGCTTGCGCCAACACATTGCCATGGTGACTCAAGACACTTCCCTATTACATCGCAGTGTACGAGATAATATTCTTTACGGACGACCGAACGCAACTGAAGAAGAACTCATTAATGCCACCAAAAAAGCGCAAGCTTATGAGTTTATACATACCCTCGAAGATAACGAAGGAAACACTGGATTTGACGCGCAAGTTGGTGAGCGTGGTGTTAAACTTTCTGGTGGTCAAAGACAACGTATAGCTATTGCACGTGTACTGCTAAAAGATGCGCCTATTCTGATATTAGATGAAGCGACATCAGCCCTAGACTCGGAAGTAGAAAGCGCTATCCAAGACAGTCTCGACTCACTTATGGCGGGGAAAACAGTCATCGCCATCGCGCATCGCTTGTCAACGATTGCTCAAATGGACAAATTAATTGTCATGGAAGAAGGACAGATTATCGAGCAAGGTACACACACAGATTTACTTTCTTTAGGTGGTGTTTACGCCAAACTGTGGGCACATCAAACAGGTGGCTTTATTGGCGTGGAATAACACCTAAACAAAACAGGTTACATACTTGCTCTATGAGCACATCAAGCGCTTCTTCATCTAGAGGCGCTTGCCATTTTATAGCTTGTTCCCAAAACGTAATTTTTTTGAGCCCTCCCCAAAAAAACGCAGCAGCGAAATTAGCATTAAATTGGCCTAGACAATTGGCTTTTTCAGCATCTTCAAACCATTGAAGCATCGCTTTTTCGCAGTTCATAAAGCGCTCATTTAAACTATCAGCCTGCTCTTTTGAGCGCATTGACTCTATCATAACGATTCGAGATAAGGTGAGATAGTCTTCATCATTAAGTAGCGCAACGGCACTCATTGCGAGGTGGCGTAGTTGAGTTTTAAAATCAAAGTTGGGAATAAATTGAATTGCAGTAAGTGGCGTTATACGACTGATCAACAAGTCGACAACTACGTCAAATAAAGCGTCTTTCGTAGCAAAATGCTTATATAGCGTACGCTTAGATACATTTGCAGTAGTGGCTACTTGCTCCATTGTCATAGCAGAAAGGCCATACTGCGCAAACAAGTCGATAGCAGCGCGGAGAATATCACTCTGCTTTTGGGAATACTGCGTCATAATTAGTTACATTGCTAATCAAATTAACGCTATTTTAACGAATATTTGAGAAATTAAAAGTACACGATATCGTTTACCCCCTAATAAAAAAAGTATACACTACCGTTTACCTGTTTAATTAACGCGCCATGAAAGTCAACTTTGGTATATGCTGTATAAAAACAGGCTGCTTTCGAGCCCTACTCGGTCGATAACGTTCACCACAACTCAAGGACCATTAGAGTGCTCATATTTTATTGCATCGATCGATGCTCGTTGGAATTGGAGTAAACATGAACCCACAAGTCGTCAGTCGCTTACTAACGTATACCGCTATTTCGAGTATGCTCGTATTGCTCTTTGGTTGTGAACAGGGAGAATCACAAAATAGCGCTCATGCCATGCCACCGGCTAGTGTTGAAACACTTGCCGTCATGCGAACAAGTGTCCCAATTACTATTGAGTTACCTGCAACATTAGCAGGTAATAAAGAAGTAGAAATTAGAGCCCGAGTTTCAGGAATTGTTGAATCGAGAAATTTTGAGGAAGGTCAGAAAATCGCAGCTGGTCACTCATTGTTCACCCTTGATTTAGAACCGTTTCAACTTGACCTTGCGCAAGCTCAGGCGCAATTAAATGCAGCCAAAGCAACTGTCGAGCAAAGCAAGCGAGAAAGGGACCGCTTAGAAGCGCTCAAAAACGAACGCTCAGTATCCAAACGCGACTTTGATAACGCAGCCTCTAACTATGATATCGCTTTAGCAAATTTGGAATCAGCCAAAGTTGCCCTACAAGAAGCCGAACTTAATTTAGAATATGCTCATGTTAAAGCTCCGGTATCAGGGATTATTGGTCGAGAATTGGTATCAGAAGGAAGTTATGTATCCGGTCCCGAGGTATTGCTCACTCAGTTAACGGAAACGAATACCATGCGTGTTCGTTTTGGTTTTTCCGAAAGAGAGCAGCTTAAGATGCGTCAAGACGTTGAAAGCGGAGGTTTAACTCTGCCCAAAAATAATGAATTTGATGTTAAGTTAATTCTTCAAGACGGTAGTACATACCCTCAAACAGGCCGAGTCGACTTTAGCGATGTTAGGGTTAATCGCTATACAGGAACCAGTGAACTTCAGGCCAAAGTAGCAAATCCTTCCTCACAGTTACGTCCTGGGCAGTTTGTTCGGGTGATACTTAATGGCGCAATTCGACACAATGCAATATTGCTTCCACAGCGCGCGGTCTTAGATAATGGCACGGGTAAATTTGTATACGTTTCCACCAAAAATGAGCAAGGAGCGTTGGTCGCGCTACCAGCTCCAGTCAAAGTTGGAGAGTGGGTTAAACAAGATGGTCAAAATCTTTGGATTATCCGCGAAGGCTTAAATGATGGACAAGAAGTAGTCGTTGAGGGAATGGCAAAAATATTCTTCCCTGGAATGCCTATTCAAAAAGTGCAACAAGGGAGCTAATTTATAATGTTTTCTCGTTATTTTATTGATAGACCAATATTTGCCTTTGTTGTGTCTATTGTCATAGTACTTGCAGGCCTTGCTGCAATGCGAAGCTTGCCCATTGCACAATACCCTGAGATTTCCCCTCCAGTAGTTCAAGTCACTGCTGTTTATCCTGGGGCTTCAGCTCAAGTAATGGAACAAACTGTCGCAGCACCTATCGAAAACGCCATCACAGGCGTTGAAGGCATGATGTACATGAGTTCCACCAGTAATAGCTCCGGTGTAACTACCATTGCTGTTACTTTCGAAATAGGTACCGATGTCGACCAAGCTGCAGTTAACGTCAATAACCGTGTTAAGCAAGTTGAGGCGCGCTTACCAGAAGAAACGCGCCGACAAGGTGTGGTCGTTGCGAAGGGGTCCTCGAGTTTTTTGCAGGTCCATGCTTTTTATTCTCCAGATAATTCTCGGACAAGTTTGTGGACATCAAACTATGTAACAATGAACGTACTGGATAGGATCAAACGCATTCCCGGTACCACCAATGTACAAATATTTGGTGCTAAAGACTACGCAATGAGGGTTTGGTTACGCCCTGACGTGATGAGTCAACTTGGTGTTACCGTAGAAGAAGTCTCTTCTGCGATTCGCGAGCAAAATTCACAATACGCAGCAGGACAAATCGGTGCAACGCCTACTTCAAGCTCTACGCAAGAATTAGTATACAGCGTAAGCGCGCAAGGACGTTTATCAACAGCAGAAGAATTTGAGAATATTCTAATTCGCGTTAACCCTGATGGTTCAAATCTAAGGTTAAAAGATATTGCGCGCGTTGAATTAGGTTCAAAAGATTACAACTTCGCAGGTACTGTAAACGGTAAACAAGCCGTGTTATTGGGTGTTTTCTTGCAGCCTGGTGCAAATGCGTTGGACGTCGCAGCTCAAGTCAATGCAACAATTGATGAACTAAAAGTTCAGTTCCCTATCGGGTTATCGCATTTGACCTCATATGACACAACTAGGTTTGTTGAGGTGTCTATAAGAGAGGTCTTGAAAACGCTTATTGAAGCCATGGTGCTCGTGTTTTTAGTCGTGTATCTATTTTTGCAAAACTGGCGCGCAACATTGATCCCAACGCTTGCTGTACCTGTGTCATTACTCGGTACGTTTGCTGGTATGTACATGTTAGGTTATTCGATTAACACTTTAACATTATTTGGCATGGTCTTGTCGATCGGCATCGTGGTCGATGACGCCATTGTTGTGCTTGAAAACGTTGAACGTATCATGCACGAAAAACACCTAAGTGCTCGAGAAGCGGCCATCCAAGCCATGCAAGAAGTAAGTGGTCCCGTTGTTGCGATTGTGCTAGTCCTATGTTCGGTGTTCGTCCCTATTGCCTTCTTGGGTGGACTTACCGGAGAACTGTTTAGACAATTTGCCATTACGATTTCTATTGCAGTGACATTATCAGGCGTAGTTGCATTGACCATGACACCCGCTCTGTGTGTGCTCATTTTAAAGCATGAACATAAGCAAACCGCAAAGTTTTTTGTGTGGTTTAATGATTTCTTTACGCGTATCACTGGTCGTTATGTGGGTGCGGTGAGCTTTATGGTCCGCCGCGGCCTATTAGGCTTAGTGCTGGTATCAGCGATGATTTTTGTGACTGGTTCGCTTTGGAAAAGTACGCCAAGCTCGCTCGTACCGGACGAAGATCAAGGTTACTACATTTCCGCCATATTCTTACCCGATGGCTCATCTTTAGAGCGCACCAGTAAGGTGGTAGACGAAGTGATCGACATTATCCGTTCAAACCCCGCGAACGAAAATGTGGTTGCGTTTACCGGTTTTGATTTCATTGGTAACGGCTATAAGAACAGTGCAGCAACCTTGTTTGTCACACAAAAACATTGGGATGAAAGAGAGATTGATGTTAAATCACTCGTTGGCGAGTTATACATGAAAACAGCGCATATCAATGAGGCCCTTGTGCTGGCATTTAACCCACCCCCAATTATGGGACTCGGTAACACCGGTGGTTTTGAAGTATACCTTCAAAACAAAGGCGCTGGAGGTCACGAGAAATTAAAACATGGTATGCAACTATTGATGGCTGAAGCACAAAAGAGCCCTATTTTAGCTAGTTTGCAAACACTATGGCGTCCGGATGCGCCGCAACTAAAAGTGCATATGGACCGTGAACAAGCTCGTGCAATGGGTGTAAATATAAACAGTGCGTTCAATGCGCTAGCAGCTAATTTGGGTACTTACTATGTTAATGACTTCAATAAATTTGGTCGTGCTTGGCAAGTACTTCTATCGGCTGAAGCCGAATTTAGAATGACACCAGAGGACGTAGGCCGTATTTATGTAAAAAATAATCAAGGCGAAATGGTACCAATTTCTGCATTTACAGACATTGAGTACAGCCGAGGCCCAGAGAGTTTAGAGCGTTACAACAACCTATCTGCAGTTAAACTATTAGGAGAAGCCGCTCCTGGTTACAGTTCTGGGCAAGCAATCGCAGAAATGGAAAGAATCGCACGCAGTGTATTGCCGCCAGATATGAGCTATGACTGGACAGGCTCAGCGTATCAAGAAAAGCAAAGTTCAGGAACAACCGGACTTGCTTTAGGGCTAGCAGTTGTATTGGTGTTCTTGGTGCTTGCTGCATTGTATGAGCGTTGGTCGTTACCAATATCTGTATTGTTGGCATTGCCGTTTGGGACATTCGGCGCGTTAGTATCAGTTTGGATTTTTGGCCTAACTAATGATGTTTACTTTCAAATCGGCTTAGTTACCTTGCTTGGATTAGCAAGCAAAAATGCCATTTTGATCGTAGAGTATGCGCTGATGAAACACCAACAAGGCTGGAGCGCAAGTGCTGCCGCATTAGAAGCGGCAAGATTGAGATTTAGGCCAATCATTATGACGTCGCTTGCATTTATTCTTGGTGTTGTGCCCTTGGTACTAAGTTCAGGTGCAGGCGCAGGTGCAAGACACAGTGTGGGTACTGGTGTAATGGGCGGGATGATGGCTGCTACTTTCCTCGCTGTATTTTTTGTTCCTCTATTTTTCTTCTGGTTAACTAATAGACGCTTAACAGAAAAACGTTCAAGACAAGAGCTAGCGAACGAAATATCAGAGCAGCATAGAAAGGAACATGTAGACACACAAGAGGGACTGGTGTAGTCATTTTATAAACTAAAAAAGGCGACACACTGTCGCCTTTTTTAGGTCTGTAAAATCTAAACGTTGAGATTAAGGTTGTACAACTGTTACATACGGGTCCCAGTTGATTTCTTTGATAAGCTCAGTACCTTTATATACTTTAACGTAGAAAGTATAAGCTTCAATTTGTGAAGTACCAGGATTTGGACGACCTGGTAATGTAGCATTAGCTTGTACAAATGGTTGATAAGCTGTTTGACAGCTCAATACCTACACATTGGTCTTGTCTCATTGGAATTGCGTCTCGCTCATAAACAAATACAGGTGCATTACCTTGATATGCTGTCCAGTCTTTTAACAAGGTGTTATTGTTCCAATCGTGTTCCGCATCAATGATCACAGAGTAGTTCTCAGTACTGCCCTCTGGTTGTACAACTTTAGCGAATGCACTCCATCTAATAATGTCATCGTTATCAACGCGAATAATTAGTTCAAAAGAACCTTGAGAATTGCTTAGTTACAATATCTTGTGACGCATACATGTTAACTGCACGGCTACCCGGTGCACCATTTTCAACGGCTTCACAATCAACAATAACTTCCACGCGATGTATAGTCACCTTATTATCCTTAAAATTCTAACATTCAAATTTACACAGATAGTAATCGCAGCATTAAGATAAAATGCCAAATTACAATCCGATATATTAGCTAATACCAAATAAAATATTCATTTGACAATACAGGTGATATACCAAACAACTTGCATGGCAACATTTTTTAAACATTGGGATTTACATCACAAAAGCTAAAAGGTTGACGTAAATCATTTAAAATCAAAAACCCTATTAACTTCAATACCATAGCAAACTTCTGCAAAAGGGAATTTATTCATCGTCATACCTAGCGCACTATCCAATTGAACCGCGCCGTGCTTTTCATAAAATCGCCTTGCTCGCGTGTTTTTTGCATAAATCCAAGTATATGCTCGCAGATAGCCTTGTTCGTATAGTTTCAGTAAGCGCATTTTTAACATGGCCTGCCCAAGACCTAAATTTTGATACTTGGGTAATACGTACCCTCGGTATAACTCACCCGCTTTATATAGCGCAACTTGATCACTATGTGGATTGTGCTCTCCCCGATATCCACCTGATGCACCGCAAGCTACGATAGAACTCCCTTTCACTATTACTTGAGACACGTGTTTTGTACGATCTTTTAGTATCGCGCGCCAAAGTTCTTCGAAGAATGCCTGTGTGCCTCTTTGCAGCACTTCATTAGGTAAAAAAGGAGCAAACGCCAACTGCCAGCTCTGCCTAGTGACACTGGCCATTTGCTCCAGGTCACTCAAAGTTGCTGTGCGTATTTTTAAGCCCTTTGGTAGGGATAAGGCTCTGGAAACCAAGTCTCCTTCACACTCTAGTACATCCATATGATTTTCCGTTAAAATATTAAATATTAGTAACAATTAGTTCATTATTGTTACAAATTGCAGTTTCCTCAAATCTTTATTTTTGCGAGTCAACCATGTAACTCTTTCTCCATATGGCATTTTTTAACGTAACCCGTTAATATTAAATAAAACGTCGTGTGGAAATTGGTAATGAGAAATGAGCTACAAGAAAACTTCAAACGTTACTTTCAAGTAGACGATGCAAATCAGGTTAATTTGAAAGAAGTTGATAAAAACGCTGTCCCGCAATCAGTAGCTGAACTTGAAACAAAAATTCCGGCGCTATTCAAGCTTGCTAATGAGATGAAAGAGCTGGATCACAAGATGCTCAGCCCACTGCGCAATCTTGGCGATTTAGCATCTGATCTCGCTGCGTTTTTACAAGCTCAGTCAAGAAAAATTGACCTTATAATGAGCCATATTTTGGCGACCGAGCAGCCCGATGAAGACAACATTTACTGTGATTCGTATGGCGGCGGTGGACTTAAATTTACTTCTCATATCGAACATCCATTGGGAACATGCTTCAGAACTAAACTATTTTTACGCCAAGAAGCTGCCGCTATTTATTGTTATAGCGAAGTCATAGGCACAGCACGACTATCTGACGAGAAGTATCAACATACCCTCGCCTTCATCAATATAAGAGATGAAGACCAAGAATTAGTCGTTCGAGCAAGTTTACATGCGCAAACACGCCAGCTAAAAAAACGTCAATCAGAGCAGAATAAAGAACAAAATAGCTGACAGCGACCAACACAATGATAAACTAACGGCTTAGTTATTTATTAGTGTTTAATCATGAGTTTTAGACTTTTACCTGAATGGGCGCCACAAGATGCAGTCATGCTGACGTGGCCGCATAAAAATACCGATTGGGCAGACATATTAAGCGACGTAGAACCCGTCTATGTTACACTTTGCAACGAGATAACAAAGCAACAAAGTGTTGTTATCGTTGCACACGATGAGCAACTAAAAGCACATATATCAACGTTGTTAATCAACGCCAATATTGCTCTTGATAAAATCCACTTTGTCATTGCACCTTGCAATGACACCTGGGCAAGAGACCACGGACCATTAACGACCACAGACGCAAATGGCAAAATTTGCATCAAAGATTTTATCTTCAATGGATGGGGCAATAAGTTTGAAGCACAGCTTGATAATCAAATTAACAAAGCACTCGTTGATTGCATTGCAAACAATAACAACCAGTATCGTGCCTTGGATTTTGTGCTTGAAGGCGGTGGTATTGAAATTAACGAACACGGTACGCTACTGACAACTTCAGAGTGTTTGCTCAATCCAAATCGTAATCCAACAATGAGCAAGTCAGATATTGAATCCGTGCTCAAGCAAGAGCTAGGCGCACAAGATTTTCTATGGGTTGACCATGGGTATTTAGCTGGTGATGATACGGATAGCCACATTGATACGCTGGTACGCTTTGCACCAGATAATACGCTAGTTTACGTTCAGTGCAACGATGAAAACGACGAACATTACCACGCGTTGACAGCCATGGAAGCACAGCTACAGCAGTTTAAAACAGGCGATGGTGATAAATATAATTTGCTGCCACTACCTTGGCCAAAAGCAGTATTTAATGATGAAGGCGACAGACTACCTGCAACATATGCTAACTACCTCATCATAAACTCGGCGGTACTAGTCCCTGTTTACAATGACGTGCAGGATGATAAAGCGCTTGAGCAAATAGCAAAAGCTTATCCTGAACATACCGTAATAGGCATAAACTGCCTTCCAATCATCCATCAGTTTGGAAGCTTGCACTGCATTACAATGCAGCTTCCACGTGGTTTTTTAAAATAGGATCCAATGATGAGCCCACAGCTTTTAAAAGTAGGACTTGTTCAACATGCCAATAGTGACAATATTGCGGATAACATAGAGCGCACTGAACAAGGAATTAGAGAGGCAGCCAAACAAGGTGCAAAACTCGTCGTATTACAGGAGCTACACCGCAGTTTGTATTTTTGCCAAGTAGAAGATACCGATTTGTTTGACTTAGCGGAACCAATTCCAGGCCCAAGCACTGACTCTTACGGTAAACTTGCCAAAGAGCTAGGCATAGTGATCGTCACTTCTCTTTTTGAAAAACGCGCAACTGGCCTGTATCACAATACCGCAGTGGTTATTGAATCTGACGGCTCCATTGCTGGCAAATACCGAAAAATGCATATTCCTGATGATCCAGGCTTTTACGAAAAGTTTTATTTTACCCCTGGCGATCTTGGTTTCGAGCCAATTCAAACATCAGTGGGCAAATTAGGCGTGCTCGTATGTTGGGATCAATGGTTTCCAGAGGCCGCTCGTTTAATGGCGATGGCGGGCGCCGAACTTCTGATTTACCCAACGGCTATCGGGTGGGACCCTCGTGATGATAAAGATGAACAAGTTCGTCAGCGAGATGCCTGGATAATTTCTCAGCGCGCTCACGCTGTGGCAAATGGTGTGCCTGTGATCAGTGTAAATCGTGTTGGCCACGAACAAGATCCAAGTGGTCAAAGCGAAGGGATTCAATTCTGGGGTAACTCTTTTGTCGCGGGTCCTCAAGGTGAAATGCTTATCCATGGTAGTGAAACAGAAGAGCAAACGCTCGTCGTTGATATTGATCAAGCGCGTAGCGAGTCCGTTCGTCGCATTTGGCCATACCTAAGAGATCGTCGAATCGACCATTATGACGACCTTTGCAAAATATATAGAGACTAAATAATAACAAAACAGGAGTGATCAATGGCATCTGCGCATTGGAGCGAATTACCGTGGGTTAAAGGCCCTACTGACAAAATTCATTGGGGCCAGTTAAGCGGTAGTGGCTTAAGTGTAGCGATAAGCACGGGCATATCACAACATGATGAACTGGTTGTCATCGTCACTCCAGATACTCCGTCTGCGCTACGTTTAGAGACAGAGTTAGAATACTTATTACCGCATCACTCGGTGATGGTGTTTCCAGATTGGGAGACACTGCCTTATGATCATTTCTCACCACACCAAGACATCATTTCTCAACGTTTAGCGACGCTCAATGCGCTCAAGCAACAGAGTCAAAGCGTATTAATCGTGCCAGTTTCGACCTTAATGCTCAGAACTGCACCACCAGCATTTATTTATGGTAATGCGCTCAAGTATAAAGTTGGTGACACTATAGATGCACAGCGTTTAAAAACCGCACTCAGTGAGTCTGGCTACCGTCATGTACAGCAAGTCATGGAGCACGGTGAATTTGCAGTAAGAGGCTCAATTGTCGATTTATATCCGATGGGCAGTAATACTCCATACCGATTTGATTTTTTCGATGATGAGTTAGATAGCATTCGCTTGTTTGATATCGAAACGCAGCGCTCTAGCGATAAAATTGAGGCGATTGATCTACTCCCTGCGCATGAATTTCCAACCAATGACGAAGACATTGAACGTTTCCGAGTTGCTTATAGGCAAGTGTTCGGTGCAAGCGCCGAGCAAGACTCAATTTACATGCAAGTCTCACGAGGTAACTGGCCAGCTGGTATCGAGTATTATCTACCACTGTTTTATGAATCATTAGCGACAATATTTGACTATTTACCAGAAAATGCAACCTTAATGCACCTTGGCGACATTGAGCATGCAGCTCATGATTTTTGGCAAGATGTTGAAAAAAGATATGAAAATAGGCGTGTTGATCCACTTCGACCACTACTAGAGCCAGCTAAGCTGTACCAACCGATTGAAGAGCTTTTTGCAAACTTTAATCGTTATGCTCGGATCAGACTAAGTCAGGCAAAGCTTGGCACTAAGGCAGGGCAAACAAACTTAGCTGCAAATGAGTTGCACGACATTCGTATTGACCATAAGCAAAGCAAGCCATACGCTAAATTACTCGACTATATAGCAGAGCAAAAAAAGCAAAAAGCGCGAGTACTTTTTAGTGTTGAGTCGGATGGACGTCGCGAATCATTACTCACTCTACTTAAACCAACTGGACTGAAACTTAAGGAATTCGATAACCTAAATGATTTTCTTACGCATAAGTCAGATGTGGGGTTAATTGTTAGCCCACTTGAGCAAAGTGTTTATTTAGCTGGTAAAACTCCACTGAGCATTGTAACTGAGCAAGAGTTGCTCGGCGTCAAGGTTTCACAACGTCGAAGACGCAAGCATAAATATGAGCAAGGCCAAGATGCCCTGATCAGAAACCTGGCAGAACTAAAAGAAGGACAGCCCATCGTACACCTTGATCATGGTGTTGGACGATATCTTGGGCTGCAAACAATCGACGCAGCGGGTGTGGCTACTGAGTTTGTGACCATCACCTATGCAAATGATGCCAAATTGTATGTGCCAGTTTCTGCTTTACACATGCTCAGTCGCTATTCCGGTGGTGAAGAAGCATCTGCACCACTGCACAAATTAGGTTCAGATGTTTGGGAAAAAGCCAAACGTCGAGCTGCTGAAAAAGTACGCGATGTTGCCGCTGAACTACTCGATATATACGCAAAGCGGCAAAGTAAGCCAGGTCATGGTTTTAAACTAGATGGCGCGTCATATCGTGACTTTTCTGCGAGCTTCCCATTTGAAGAAACCGATGACCAAAGAAATGCCATTGAGGCAGTGCTGGCTGATATGCAATCAAATCAGGCCATGGATAGATTAGTGTGTGGCGATGTTGGCTTTGGTAAAACGGAAGTCGCAATGCGCGCAGCGTTTGTTGCGATTAACGATAGCAAACAAGTCGCGGTGCTCGTGCCAACCACCCTGCTCGCTCAACAGCATTATGAAAACTTCAAAGATCGATTCGCCGACTTCCCGGTAGAAGTTGGCGTATTGTCACGTTTCAATAGTGCTAAAGAGCAAAAAGACACCTTAGATAAACTACAAAATGGCGCAATTGACATCGTCATTGGTACGCATAAGCTCATCCAAGAAAACATCAAGTTTGCAGATTTAGGGCTATTGATTGTCGATGAAGAACATCGCTTTGGTGTTAGGCAAAAAGAGAAAATAAAACAATTAAGAGCCAACGTAGACATATTAACCCTTACCGCGACACCTATCCCTCGGACTCTTAATATGGCAATGAGTGGCATGCGTGATTTATCAATTATTGCCACGCCACCTGCAAAACGCCTTGCGGTAAAAACCTTTGTAAAAGAACGTAACGATGAGCTTATACGAGAAGCTATCCTACGTGAAATAAAGCGTGGTGGTCAGGTTTATTTCTTACACAACGCTGTCGAGACTATCGATAAAACCGCTGCGGATATCGCAGCGTTGGTGCCAGAAGCAAACATCGCCATTGCGCACGGACAAATGCGAGAGCGAGAGCTCGAACAACTAATGAGTGATTTTTACCACCAAAAGCACAATGTGTTGGTATGTACCACAATTATTGAGACAGGTATTGATATTCCAACCGCTAATACCATTTTGATGGATAGAGCTGACAAACTTGGTCTCGCACAAATGCACCAATTACGTGGACGTGTTGGCCGAAGCCATCACCAAGCATATGCTTATTTACTCACTCGCAACGCAGCTTCTCTCACAAAGGATGCGGTTAAACGATTACAAGCCATCGAATCTTTGGAAGACCTTGGTGCAGGTTTTGCGCTCGCAACACACGATTTAGAGATCAGAGGGGCTGGTGAGCTCTTGGGCGATGATCAAAGTGGTCAAATCCAATCTGTTGGTTTCAATTTGTATATGGAAATGCTCGATCAAGCGGTTCAAGCACTCAAAGATGGTAAAGAGCCAACGCTTGAGAACTTGTTACAACAGCATAGTGATGTCGATCTGAAGCTCCCAGCGCTGTTACCTGATGACTACATTCCCGATGTTAATATGCGTCTTAGCATGTATAAACGCATCGCCAGCGCCAAGGATAATCAAGAGCTTGATGAGTTACAGGTTGAACTCATTGACCGCTTTGGCCTGCTGCCAGATGCGGCAAAAAACCTCTTTACTGTACAGCTACTTAAGCTCAAGGCAAGTGTCTTGGGTATCAGTAAAGTGGAAGCCAATATTAAAGGGGGGTATTTCGAGTTTAATGCCTCGACAAAAGTTAACCCAACGTTCATCATCGGTTTGATACAAAGTAACCCTTCAATCTACAAAATGGAAGGTGCGAACAAACTGCGTTTCGCCATCGAAGAAAAAAATGGCCAAGAGCGTTTGAAACTAATTAATGCCATGATGGAAGACTTTGAGAAAAAGGCTGTTGCATGAAGCACCATTTAACATCATTACTACTTGCACTCACCACGTTGACTTATTCCAATAGTGCGCTCGCGGTACGCTGGTTCGAGATCGAAATAATTGCTTTTGAACAACAGACTGCACCGCTGCTACGCGAAGACTTTACCTTAGAACATGAGGACATAGAGGGGAAAAATCAGTTAGATTTACTCACTAAAGGATTTAATGAGCAAGGACAACAATATTGTTTGCAAGGTGACTCAGATTTCGATTTTCGTACTCTTAGTGAGAAATTGAGTGATGTTGGCTCATCACGAGCTTGCCGACCTGATGAAGACTACATTAGCCGCTTTGATAGATTGCCTTTGTCTCCCTATGCCGAGCCTCAAGAGCATATGGAGCACATCTATCTACTGGCCAAAGAGCAGTATCAATTTGATAATGTGCTAAAAAAACTCAACCGTTTAGGATTAAGACCAATACTGCATACTGGATGGCGCTTTCCAGAACAAAGCAAACGTAGAGCGCCTTTTATTAAAATATTTGCAGGAAAAAAATATTCATCACCTGTAAGCCAAAGACTGTCAAACACGATACAAAGCGCGGGATATTCAGGACTTCTGTTTCAACCATTTGAGACAATCAAGGAGGCAGAGCCCGACCATTGGCAATTAGAAGGATTAATAAAGATCCATGTTAAACACTATTTATACGTGACAACAAATTTAGATATACGTTATGACAGCGAAGATACACAAATAAACAAAGCTCGTATGTCACAATTTACACGTGTATATAGTGGAGATATTCATTATCTAGATCACCCCAAATTCGGGATTATCTTCCAAATTAGAAAATACAAACACTAAGAACGGGCATATTATGAAAAAACTATTATTAGCTACTGCAATACTGACGTTAGCTGGTTGTTCTAAAGTTAACATGGAAAACTACAATAAAGTAAAAGTGGGTATGGATAAAGCAGAGATAGAAGCAATTTTAGGCTCTGCTGATCAATGCGAGGAAAAAACTTTACATACCAACTGCACTTGGGGTGACGAAGACAAACATATCAAGGTGACTTTGGTTTCAGATAAAGTGACGCTTTATACCAAGAAAGGTCTTGAATAAACCCTCACAAAAAAGAGCGCTAATTAGCGCTCTTTTCTATCATTTAACTCGTGATTAATGTGGTTCAGGGCACGTATGGCCTCTACCACATGTGAATGCCCAAAAGTCGGTCAAACGATTTGCTGTGCCACCGCCAACAGCCGGTGTTAGTTGCTGAGAAATTGCTTTGTCTTCCGATAACTGCTTCATGCTCTTTTTTTGTACTTTTAGTTTTAATTTCATGTCTAATCCTTATATTTGAATATTAAAGCTTATAATCTATAAGCAAATTCATCCTAACTGAATAATTAGCACTTCTCAAACAAAATCATCAAATATAGCAAAACATTATTTCAAATAAATTTAAATTACATAATTAATATATAAATTATATTAATATATTAATATTCTCGTTTGTGTTTTCTAACATGATTATTGAGAACACGCATGGTAATAATAACCAAAAATAACAAATTTTAATAATTTGGAATGATTAATTCTGACGTTTTATATGCTAAAAACTTTTCATTTATAACCACTAAATAACGAAGTTTTTGCCTTACCTATATGAATGTAGGTGCCTTGGAGATGGCAAGGCACGGTAGCGTTGCACCCGACATAGTTTGCTCACTTCAAAATAGGCCAATGAGTTGAGATGATAAGTATTAGAACAGAAAGGCTGCTTTACTTTTTGATCGTTGAATTATTTATAAAAGAAGATATGCTGTATAAACTTCAAATCTACCACTTTTTCTCGAAAAAAACGCCATTCAAATTAATGAATGACGTTCACTCTTTATAATATCAGATGATATTATTTAGTATATGCTTTGGGCATTTTAGAGTCTGTAGTGTAACGCTCACGTAACTTGTCGTGACGTGACTCAGTAGACACTTCTTCCCCGTTGATCCACATCTTGTTAACGTGTGTACTCAACTCAAATGGGTCTGAACTCCAAAGCACTAGATCAGCTCGCTCTCCAACAGCAATTTTACCGCCTTCAATACCAAACGCTTCAGCAACATTGCTGGTGACAGCTTTAATTGCGTAGTCGTGATCTAAACCATTTGAAACGGCAATACCTGCATCAAAGCGTAACTGATATAAGTTATGGCTTGCATCGCCAAATACGGATAGGATTACCTTCACGCCCGCTTTTTCAAGTTTGCCGGCATTTTCTAAACTCGCATGCATTGCATCGAAGTCTGAAGGCAAGTTAGCCACAGCACTGACGATCACTGGGATCTCTGCCTTAGCCAATTCATCCGCTAGCAGCACCGCATCAGAACCACCAAACATGATCACGTTAAGACCAAACTTCTCTTTCAATTTGATCACATTGAGAATATCCGAACCACGGTAAGTCTCAATCACAACAGGCATCTCACCTTTAAGCACAGACATAAGTACACGCTCTTCGCCACTTGGCTTTTCAGCGTCTTTTTTATCTTTGTCAGACTTTTTGTTCAGCTTAGCTTTTTGACCTTCCAGCTTTTCTATAAATTGTTGAAAGCTCAATGCTCTAGAACCTTTGCTCTTAGAGCCCAGTGACACAACCAACGCAGTGTGCTTATCAGTTACGCTATCAAAATCGCCACTTAAGTCCGCTGTAAACGCTAAACCGCTAAAGATACTTTCATAATTTACTGGTGCTGAGATATTTTGCGTTATACCGCCTTTTCTCGCATAAGGAATAAGTGAGCTGCGAGGATTAAAAGCATAACTAGGATCAAAGTCTAATCCAGCTTTATCGTCGGCCATATCACGAGAAGCGGCCACCGCCCCTACTTCGACTAAACCAAGTTGATTAATCGTGCCAATAAAGCCTGGCGTTAAGATAGCGCCATTTGCGTCAACTGTAACATCAGCAGTCACATTATTTGGGTTAATCGCTTTGACCTTACCATCTTCGATAACGACGGTTGCATTAGTTAAAACGCCTTGCTCAGTTGCCGTATGTACAGTCGCACCTGTAATCGCAGTAACTTGAGCAAATGTAGCCGAACTTGCAAGCAAAGCACCGGTGATAATAGATAATTTAAATTTCATCATGGGGTACTCTCCTTATCGTTGGCCTAACATGAAATCACTAACTGCTTGGTATTTCTCATCTGTACGGTCGTATACTTTCGCACCATCGATATAAACACGCTCGGCTTTGGCATAAACGCTAAATGGGTTTTGATCCCAAATAACAACATCAGCCTGCTTACCTTGCTCAATTGAGCCTGTTTTATCTTGTACACCAAGAGATTTCGCAGCATTAAATGTGATCCATTTAATGGCGTCTTGCTCTTTTAGGTTAAAGCCTTTTTGATTTGCTGTGTACATGATTTTGCCAGCTTCTTGGTTTAAACGCTGAATTGTGGTATCTGAATCTGAGTGAACAACAGCACAAGAGTTTTTAACCGCGTCGACGATAGCAACATTTTCTTGCACCATGTCGTACGCTTCCATCTTGAAGCCCCACCAATCGGGCCAAAGTGCCGCGCAGTTATTGTTTTGCGCAAGCAAGTCAGCAACCTTGTATGCCTCTATACCGTGATGGAAAGTACCTGAGTGATAATTAAACTCTTTACCCAAATCAATCATCATCGCCATTTCTTCTGCTTTATAGCAGTGGTTATGGATTAAGATTTCGCCATCTAGCACCCCTCGCAGAGTATCTAGCTTAATGTCTCGCTCAGGTGCATCAGGGTTCATGCCTGCAGCATATTCTTGCTCATAACGCTCCCAAGCACGCTTATATTCTGTCGCTTCTGCCCAGGCTTGGCGATAGCCAGCCATATTACCCATACGCGTGTAAGGCGCTTCACCTTTGGAGCCATAGACGCGTTTAGGGTTTTCGCCACAGGCCATTTTTAAGCCATATGGTGCTTGGGGGAATTTCATGCCTTGCATAGTATGCGCAGGTACGTTTTTAAGCGTGACGCTACGACCACCAAACAAGTTTGCCGAACCAGGTAAGATTTGAAGTGTAGTAATACCCCCCTCACGAGCTCGGTTAAAGCCTGGATCTTGTGGCCATACTGAGTGCTCTACCCAAACTTGCGCAGTATTGGGGCTGATCATTTCATTACCATCTTGGTGGGATTCCACTTGAGGGCTCGGGTAAGCACCTAAATGAGAGTGCACATCAATGATACCCGGTGTGATCCATTTACCTTGTGCATCAACCGTGTTGTCGGCAGACACGCTTAAGTCTTTACCTACTTGGCTAATTTTGCCATCAACGATAAACACATCCGCATCATTAATACGCTCACCTGTACCAGTGAGCACCGTAGCGTTTGTGATCAGGGTAGATCCTGACTTCATCGGTTGATATGTGCTTGGATAGGGATTCTTGTTTATTGTTACTTTCTCTTTTTGCGGGCCCTTATCTTGGCAACCCGTTAGCGCAGCAGCCATTGCCAGCACCAATATGGAGGGAGCAAATTTTTGCATTGTTTTATCTCTATTGTTTTTATTTCACATTAACTGTATCGAAACTTACCACATATTGCGATGTAAAACGTCAAAATCGCAATTATATACGATGAATCTCTCACACTATATCTCATGCTCATCTTTCGATGTAATCCCGATATAGCTTAGCAAGTGCGCCGTCTATGTCTAACTTTGCATCTCGTTTCATGAGACTTTCGGTCGCACGGGCCACGAAGTCAGAGTTCTGCTTGTGCTCTTTAGCAAACAGAAGGATTTTGTTCTTCGCAACATCCAAGGTCTTTGGTTTACTGTGGCGATGATGATACTGACTCAATGCCTTATCAAAATCACCATTGCATTCTTGAACTAATAAATCGTAAAAGTCGCTTTTGTTAAGCTGAAACTCCTCTACGCTATAAGCCAATGCCGTCTGAAATGACGAAAACTCAATATTATTCACATAAAAGCGAGTTTGACGAACAGGCTGGGATAACTGTGCATCGTCACATTCAAGTGTGAACGGCACATGAGCTAGCCTTTGGCTCGCTTCCTCTCCTAATCTCATACCAGCCTCAATACTTTGCCTAAACTCAGGGCTCATTTCATCAAGCTCATCATCCCGCCACATATGAAACACCTTAAGTGCCTTAGCATATTTTTTTGCAAGCTTTTGTTTGAGCTTTGCCACTCTGTCTTGCAAAAGCAAAGTGCGCTCGTTATGAATCAGTGCAAAACACTCATAACAACAGGGGACGGATATAAAGTCAGTTGTCTCGTTCAGCTCTAATACAAGCTCTGCACTATCTAATGGCGGGCAATAATCTGTATGGGTTGCTTCGCAGCCACAGTAATAGCAACTTTTTGCGTCTGCCCAGTGCTTTGCAACGCCACTTTTATAATAATGCTTCAATTTTGTGTTTTTGATTGTCATTTCACTCTTTCAATTGTTCAGCATAAGTAATTGTTGATAACTGTGCTTTGCAGCTGTGATACGAACTTGTAAACAGACGATTTTGATGAAAATTTATTCTGAAAACTGTGTCAAAAAATCTATTCATTTTTTATATTTTTCATAAGCTTAGATAATCAATGTTACACTCACATACTTGCTTACATTCTTGCTGCGTTGCTTTACAACTTCAATTTTTATTTGGGCAATACTTACTCTCGACCCCTAACAAAAGTAACGGAGAAATATCATGAACAAGTTAACAATGTTATGTGCAGCATCAATTTTAACTGGTCTAAGCGCTGTTCCAGCTCATGCAACTGAGTTTATCGCAGCAGACAATTCGATAGAAACTACATTATGCATGGCTGTTGCCAACGATCGTTCTTTAAATTTAAGAAAGACAATGGCAAAAAACCGCATCACACATAAAGTAATGAACGATGTACTTGAATGTAATGGCCATACAGTCGCCGAGTTTGTTTCAATCTACAAACTAAACAATACAGCCGGCTTGTTAGGTATTGACGTTAATGCCCATACCCATATCCGCGATTTATCCGCACAAGTTGATAATGACACTACTACTTTGGTTGTTTCAGGCTCTAAATAATGGTTGCTATAAACGAACACTGGTCAAACTCTAGGAGTAGTCCAGTGTTTTTTATTTTGCGCTAATTCAAAAGTGCAGCAACAAGTCCAAATAAACCACCAAATACTCCGCCCCAAACCACTAACCAGCCTAAGTGGGTTTTAATCATGTTTTGCACTATATCCTTGACCATATCTGGCGTTAATTCCTCAAGGCGATGCTCAACCGCTTTTTCTATCGTGCTGAAGACAACATCCGCACTGTGACCACTGCTCAATTCATCTTTGAGTAGCTGCTTAAATTTTTCTTCCTCAGTGATATCGATAAGTGCATCCTGCATTTTGTCTACAAAAGAGTCTTTCATTGGCACCAGCGCTTCATTGCCACCAAACATCGCTAGCATTGGGCCAAATTGTGAAGATTCAATAACATGTATCAACTTGTCAAAGGCTGGAGACAAATCGACTTTTTTTATCACAGGCGTTAAATTTATTGAGTTTTGCTGCTTTTCCAAAAGCTTTGCTACCTTTTCTTGGCTAAAAAACTCTTGCAAAATAAGCACACTGATCGACTCCTTAAACTCTTTAAACTTTAATTTGATCACGCCTGAACCATATAAAAATGGTACCTTTTCAAAAAGCATATGAATCGCAAGTAAGTTCGTCATTGCACCAGATAAAGCGAAGATCCCAACTGAAAAGACAATTGGCAACGATGCGAAGTAGCCAACTAAAACGGCGACAAGTGCCAACGAATTCGTTATGAAACTTTTATTCACTCCAACCTCCTAAAAAATTCAATGGCGCATTTTATACTTTAAGTTTTGCTAAATATAGCGTTGTGTATTGCAAAACAGGCGCAAATAGCAAATATATTGAATGCTTTAGTTGAGATCCCTGATTTTTGAACCATAGTTTGAATTAGGTTTCGATTGTCTAGGGTTTTCACAATGTGGAATGTCGTCAACCAGTACATTTCTGATGCGTTACATCAACCATTCTCTTTTAACTACAAAGAGCAATTACGTAGCAGTGATACAGAAAAACGCTTTCATATTGCCAACGATGAACATCAATACCTAGTGAAAGTTGATTTGCTTGGCTCGCTAGAGAGATTTGAAACAGAGTCACATGCTCGTGACCTACTTATCAGAGATAGCGACTTTTTAGTTGCTGATACCATCACGATTGGCACCACACTAGAGTTTAGCTTTATAGTGCTAGAGTGTATTCCCCATACACAAGGGATTGAAAATTGGCAAGATTGCGCACGCTTACTTGCCAAAATGCATCATCGATTTGAACAAGAGATGTTTGGGTTAGAAGAAGATGGCTACATACAACATCTTATTCAACCAAATCAATGGCATAAAAAATGGGAGACGTTCTTTGCTGAAGAGCGAATTGGCTGGCAGCTACAGTTGCTCAAAGAAAAAGGCATTGAGCTGGTCAACATCGACGATTTCGTGATCACCATCAAGTCACTATTGTCTCATCCATGTCGCCCTTCCTTACTGCATGGCAATTTTTGGAAAGGCAATATCTATTTCAATGAGGGTAAGCCCTGTTTAGATAACCCTGCATGCTATTATGGAGATCGTGAAGTTGATATCGCGATGAGCGAGCTATTCGCCCCTCTCCCCACAACTTTTTACGATACCTATAGCGCTGAGCTTGAACTTCATACAGGTTACGAGCTAAGAAAGTCTATCTATCAGCTCTATCCCATTTTGCTATATGCAAATCTATATGCTGGAGACTATCTCAATCAAGCACAAAAAAGGGTTAATGAAATATTAAAGTAGTTGTAATACAGCTTTCATAATTGCAGATACTGCTATAATAAAGTAAGTGCAATCGCTAAGGGTGTTGGCCCTTTTGGAGAGCAATATGAAAGCGCTGTATGATCAAAGAATTACATGCCCTCATTGTGGACATCATATTTACGTAAGCCTAGATGCAAGCGAAGGTGATCAAGACTTTTATGAGGACTGCGCTGCTTGTTGTAACGCCATTCATTTCAATATGCATATAGACCAGGCTAGGAATAAACTTGAGCTTCATATTGATAGCGACGACGAGCAGATCTTTTAGTTGGTGAGCTTGCAACATTTGCAAGCTCACCGAGTTTTATTAACTGTGATTTTGTTTTCTTAGGTAATTTTCAACGGTATTGATGATTGTATAAGTTTGCTGATCAACTTCGATATTAATCCAATCACCTTCTTGCAACCTACCAATGTTGGTTATGTTCAATGTTTCAGGGATAAGGTGAAGCCAAAACCCGCCTTGCTCAATTTGACCAACTGTTAAGCTCGCGCCATTAACGCAAATAAACCCTTTATACATAACAAACTTGAGCCAATATTCAGGTAGTTTGATATGAATTCGACAGTTGTCTTCTTCTTTGATTATGGTTGTAACTTGGGCTGCGCAATGAATATGACCTGAAACAATATGCCCACCCAATTCAGTACCAATTGTTACAGATCGTTCAAAGTTGACTTTGCTTCCTCGCACCAACAAGCCTAGGTTAGTTAGCTGTAGTGTTTCGTCTATTACATCAAAATAAACTTGACCAACAACATCATGACGATTAACTTCATACTTAACCACCGTTAAGCAACAACCGTTGATTGCAATACTAGCACCAATATCAAGGTGGTTTAAATACTCAATTCCGACCGATATACCCAGTCGAAGTACACCATCAACTTGTGAAACGCCTATCACCGTCGCTTGGGTTTGAACAATTCCAGTAAACATGGTTTCCCTTTACAGTTTTAACTAGGCGCATCATACAACAAACTTGTTCACGTCAGAAGTCTCGTTAGTATGACTTTATGATTTGTTTTTGGGTTGAGCTTTTACTCGCTATCATGGTCAGACCTCGGTTATAATTGTCTTTTTTATCAGGCGTTAGCAGTATGAAATTTAGTCACTGGGAAGCAAAGCGTCTGCTGCAACTTGCAACCCCTGTTTTCTTTGCGCAAATAACATTAGTACTTATGTCAGTGGTTGATACCATTATGGCAGGCCAAGTCAGTGCGAATGATCTAGCCGCTCTATCCATTGCTACGGGACTTTGGAACCCACTTGTTTTTTCACTACAAGGTATATTACTCGCTCTAACTGGCATTGTGGCACATTGCCATGGAGCAAAAGACAACATCAATATTCGTTACTACTTCCAGCAAAGCCTCTATCTGGCGCTTGTGTTAACCCTAGTTAGTTTAATGCTTGCTATGTTAACTCCGTTCGTTTTTGAACGGCTCGGTACAACAAAGCAAATCACTTCACTCTCTTATCAATACATCGACTTTGTTAAATGGGGCGTGCTTGGTTTTTTACTATTTTCCATATTTAGGAATGTGACTGAGGGTGTAGGCCTGACTAAACCTGCCTTTTATATCAGTTTAATTGGCCTTATCGTTAACGTGGTAGCAAACTATGTTTTTATTTATGGCAAATTAGGGGTACCCGCATATGGTAGCGCTGGCTGTGGATTAGCCACCGCACTGGTATTTTGGGCTATGGCAATCGCACAATGGGTTTACTGCTCCAAAAGTAAAATCATGCGCTCATTCAATCTCATGTCGGGTTTTGTAAAACCGCAATTTTCAGGAATAATCTACGTCGCTAAACTTGGCCTGCCCATTTGCTTAGCCACATTTTTTGAGGTAACGCTTTTTGCGTGCATTCCTTTATTTATTGCTGATCTTGGCCCGATTGCTGTTTCAGGTCACCAAGTCGCAGCAAGTGTAACCACGATTTTGTTTATGATGCCTCTGAGCTTATCGATGGCTATTGCTATTCGAATAGGCAACCTGTCTGGGCAAGCCGCTTATGACCAGTTAAAGACCGCTATCTCAACCAGCTTTTACTTAGCGGCTTTAATCGCACTGTTTGTTGCATTCATCACATTTTTAGGAAGAAATAGCATAGCTTGGCTTTACACAAACAACGCCGAAGTAGCTGCTCTCGCATCGAGTATTATTGTATTAGCTTGTATATATCAACTTCCCGACGCATTGCAAGTCGCCGCAAACGGCGTTTTACGAGGATTAAAATATACTAAGCCAATTTCCTACATAACTTTTTTATCATATTGGGTGATTGGTTTTACCTTAGGCTTTATACTGGCAAAAACAAACTTAATTGTTAGCGCACTTGGACCCACAGGTTTTTGGATAGGCATCATTGTTGGCCTCTCATGCGCAGCAATTATGCTTTTATTAAGCGTGAGGTCTCGTCTTGAGGTTATGTTATCTTCTACTTCTAATTAGCGCCCTCATTGTATTGAGCGGCTGCAGCCCCGCACCAAGCGATGTGTATATCGACTATCAGCATCGCTTGGCAAATGTATTAGACAGCGAAAATATCAACTTTGTGCAGCCCAGCCCATTAACGCTTTACAATGCCCAGAAACCAACTTCAACTGTCTCTATTTCTGTATTAGAGCTGGCAAGCTTAGAACACTGCGCTCTGATGAACACAGTTGCCAACAACAATAATCAGCTTGGCAAGGTAAGAAAGCCCAGTGAGCAGCTCAAATACGCGCTTTACTTTATCAAACACGCTTCACTTTGTATTCATCACCCAGCAACCGATAACGAAACGGTTCGCACTAAGCTCGCACTCGCTTTAAAAGAAAAACACAGCAACTTAGACAAATACTTTGAGTACATGGTATTTAACGAACGAGAGCTGGCCAAAATGTCCCGCCTTTCCAGTCAAGAAGTACAACTTGAAGATCACAAAGAAGGCGAAAACCGCGCCTTAGAAGCACTTCAGCAGCTAGCACAAGTATATCAAAGTATTAACCAACAACATGGTGACAGTATCGACCCTGCGCTCATCACGCCGTCTCTTGAAAAACTCAATAAAAACCACTTCGTCGCCAGCCTGATCACTTCAGCTCGAAAGCAGATAACGTTAAACAAGCAAACAACACAATGGTTAAACACGCTCAGTGTCAGTAAAGATATTTGTAAACCCAATGAAAATAAACAACGGGCCGAGTTTCTAAGTAATATTTTCCAGCGCTTTTATTTAGAGCAATTACAAGCCTATCAATCAAAATTAGTGGTTATGTTACAACGAGTCTCTCCATTACTTGCTGAGCTATGGCAAACTCAAAGTGAATTAAGCGGCAAGTTTAATATAGAAAGCCACGATTCTTATTATCAGCAATTAAAACAAAGTGCTGTTGAGCACGTAACATGGTGGCAAGGCTTTTATAAAACGTGCAAAATACGACCTTGATGTGCAAAAAAACTGCAAACAAACAAAAATTTAGCAAACTCGCTTGATCCATACCGCGACTCGCTATATATTGTCCGCCGTTGCCAAGCAACATTGTACGACCGTAGCTCAGTTGGTTAGAGCACCACCTTGACATGGTGGGGGTCGGTGGTTCGAATCCACTCGGTCGTACCAAATTTTAAAAAACCTCAATACAACCGTAGCTCAGTTGGTTAGAGCACTACCTTGACATGGTAGGGGTCGGTGGTTCGAATCCACTCGGTTGTACCAAAACTCGCATTTTAAGAAAGCGTATGAAGAATGTATTAGCACCCTTCACACGCAACTATCTAGATTACTTATTCATTGTTAAACGATAATCACCAGCGCCTGAATACGAATACACAATCACACGATAATAACCACTAGCTGCATTGTAAGTGATTGATTCGTTAGATGTGGGAGACTCAGAAATAGCAACTTGAGTCCAACTGCCGTTCCATTTTTCCAATTTTAAGTCAAAGTCAGCATTTGTGGGGCCTTCCAACACCAGTTTGATTGTACCGCCATTGTACTGGAACCAACTGCCATCGGGCTCAGTCGCTTGTTGTCCATTTGATAGGTAACCCGTATAAACATCACCTGGATCCGGTGGCGTTACATCGCCCGAGACTGTAAATGACATGGTTTGAGCCGGATCGCTAATATTGCTGATTGATAAACCTGAATCGCTACCATTCCACCAAAGCGCGTTAGTACCACGGCTACTTAAACTATTGGGTAAAGTCGCGGAGAATTCGCCTGCAACATCGTATAAATCCGATGCATCTCCCCTATTCACTTTGTTTTCTGGGTCGCGATTGCCATCGGCATGTTCCATTTGAATGTACGGGTGCCATTCGTCGGAATTGTTACCAGCATTGTCCACGTGCCAAATTGCTAAACCTTGATCAAGTTGCTCTGAGTTTTGCCCCGACTTGTGAATCGCCTCAATATAGAAAGCCTCATTACGATTACTTGGGTTGGTCCACTTATATGACGTGTTTGAGCCCGACGTGTGCGTTAGTTTACCTTTGGGTGCATTGGCGTTTACTGCGGGGTTGAGCTCGGTAACAGTATCCCAACCGGCAATATTTCTAAAGTGCGCAACGGGCGGTGTTGGTTTGTATTTGTTTGTCTGTCCTATCGCGCCAAAGCCCATAACACCAAAACTTGCTACAGAACCTTGCGAGCTGCCATCGTAGTCATATAAATCGGGCCAATTGGTGATCAAGTGCCCAGATTCATGTACAAACGTACCGATGGCTAAGCTTTCACGCATATCCGTGATCTGGTATCTGTCTGTACACACACCATCTGCGCAAAAACGCGGGCTCAAACCCGCCATATGCGGCCAAAGCCCTTTAGACCAACTGCTATCTGAATTTCCTGCATAAAAAATATTTAGGCCTTTAATTTGACGGTTTGAATTCACAGATAGAGACGAAAAATCAAAGCCCTGCTCATATTCGAGCCAGTTTAATGCTTCTTTAATTAACTCTTGAGAGCGCACCGTTGCGCTATATCTGTCATCGGCATAATACGCTTTATTATTCTTTGCCGTGTAATAGGCGGTAACAGTATTTGTGTAATCAAGTTTGCCAGCTGACACACTTCGGAAATAGCCTCGCACGGATTGTGCGTTACCAAACTCATTATAATTAAGATCATTCAAAAACGATTCAACTTGCGATTTTGTGATGGTGCCATGCTCATCAGGGAAATCGATAATAATCGTTAAGCCTTTAATTTGCCCAACACTTTGAGTATCAATGTCACTTTGAATCGTTGCTTGCCTATTCATTTGCAATATAGTCGATTGCTCACCCAACATTCTGCGCTTTGCCTGTGCTACCTTGTTGGCAATTGCTTCTTGAGATAGGGTTCTAGCAGCTTTCTTTAAACGCACTCTACTTTGTTGACGATTACTCGCCAAAACACCCGTAGACACAAAGTCGCTGCCATCTTCCGATACTGTTGCATAAGCAAGACCGTTTACTTTTTCATCAAAGATGACATATTGGCCATCTTGGGTTGTTTGCACAGCAAAATAATCATTACCCTCAAGATTGATGGTGATCACATCACCATTTGGCTGAGTATATTGGTATTGATGGTCTTTGTATGGAATGGCTGCGTGACTAATCGCAGATATGAACGCCAAAGGCGCCAATGCTAATTTCGTAAACCTATACATGTTGTGTTCCTATTTCTCATTTGAAAAGAAACATATTATTAACATTTTAAAAAGAAGACAGCAACAAAAGCATGTTGTATAACTTTTGTTCTATTATAATGCTTTGCTATATGGTGGATGAAAAAAATTAATCGATTATTGATAATGCCTCCTTGCTGTAACAATCGGTTTCTGAGCCCACGGCACACCTTGCAATATATTTAAATCACAATACCGCCCAATCAACATCTAACTTCTCAGTCTTTACACTTTAAAAAGTGCCCGTAATATAAATCTTTTTCAACTAGCTGTTGAAACGCTTTAGTGCTTGGATATGAGGGCCATTTCGATGTGACTTGTTTGGCTGTATCTTCATCAACCCACTCTATATGCCAACATAGAACATTTGCATTTTCTGTGTTTGCTAACACGGTAGATGAAAGCATCACAGCCTTATTCTGATTCATCTCTTGGAAGATCTTGTTACTTAAATCTATCGCGCTTTCAATATCCGCTTCTTTTACCTCAAAAATAGCAAATTCACTACATGTATCTGTCATCATTAACCTTTTTCAAGTTTATTATTGGTGCATGCAAATAGCATTATCACATTTTCTCAGGTGAATCTATTTCACAAGTAATAAAAAAGGCCGCTTTAAGCGGCCCTTGTTTAAGGTTAATTAATAAATTATTGCAAGTTAGCAGTTACGTTTAGCGTAATACCGCTAGATGCTCTGTAACCGTAGATGTCGATGTACCAAGTACCTGACTGCGGGTTAGTGAATGAGCATGACTCGTTGTTGCTGCTGCTTTCTGATTTACAGTCATAGCTAGACGTTGTTGACTGTGCGCCGCGAGTAACAAATAGATCCGCATCACCAGTACCGCCAGAAATCGCCACATTTAGGTCTGAATAACCGTCAGCTAGGTCGATTGTATAGCGTGTCCAACCGCGACGAGAAACACTGATATCAGTCTTAACTTCGTTAATTGGTTGTGCACCTGGGTTTGTTGTATCGCCATCTGTGTAGCTAGCCACTAAAGAAACACCAGAGAATGCACTGTAGCCTTTCACCATCACATGGTAAGTACCACCTGATTTAGTTAGGTTACATGACTCGTTGTTACCACCAGCATATGGGCGACATTCGAAGTTTGAGTCACTAGGCTTAGAACCAAATTGAGCGTATAGGTCAGCATCACCAGTACCGCCACTCATACTTACTTTAACGTCTGTTGCGCCAGCAGGTACTTCAAAAGTGAATAGAAGTTCTTCATCTTTTGCACCAGAAAGACCAGTTTGTGCTACACCATTCTCTAGCACGCCACCTACTGGAGGCTCAACAGGACCGCCTGTGCCATCACAGCCTTTTTCAGCAATAAAGTCGATTGCGTCTTTAGTTTGCACTAAACCGTAACCAAATTTAACATCACGACCAGCTGCACCTAAATCTTGTGCTGTTGCAGTCAATACTGCACGGATCTGCTCAGCAGTACAGCTTGGGTGGTGACTCCATACAAGTGCCGCTACACCAGCAACGTGAGGCGATGCCATTGAAGTACCGCTCATCAAGCCATAGTTGCTTGGGTCAAGGTTAACAGATGCAGACATACCAATGTTGTTTAACATTTGTGCGCCGTCTGTGTCGCTTACAGTCACAGCTGGAATCGTTGTTTGGTTTGTATCACCTAAAGTACCACCGAATGAACCTGCTGCGTTGTTGTAGATGATTGCGCCTACACCACCACTGTCTTCACAGTTTTTAACTTTGTCATGGAAAGAGATGTTACCACGTTGGATCAAACATACTTTACCGCTTGCACCACCGTCCACTGATTCACCTGTCGCGAAGTCATACAAAGGTGCATTGGCATTACCTTGGTTTTCCATGCCGTTTGAATCATAAGACTGACCAGCTACAGACAAAGAAACAATTGTACCTAAGCCTTCTGGATATGCAGAGTTCACATCAACACCTGGTGCTGCAATCTCAACTTGGCTGTTTTTCTGTGAGAAGTCAGCAAGCGCTTTATTACTATCGATGGCTGCAACAGACATCACTGAATCGTAAGATGCTGGGTAGCTTTCAACATCTGTAGTATTTGTAGGCACACCGTCATTACCGGCAGCAGCAATTAGTAACATACCTGAATCAGCCGCAGCTTGAATCGCGTTACGCTCACTAATGCTTGAACCTTCACCACCCAAGCTCATGTTAACAACATCAGAGCCAGCAGATTGACACTTGTTAATTGCGTCAACTAGCTCAGAAGAGTAACCCCAACCATCAGCGTTAAATACCTTGATGATGTGCATTGAAGGATCAGTACCAATAACGCCGCGTACACCGATACCGTTGTTAAGTGCAGCAATAGTACCCGCTACGTGCGTACCGTGAGGACCACCATGCTCATACCAGTTACCAGTGCCTGAATCATTTGTACCAGAAATAGTCGCACCACGTGCACCCATGTCTTCATGCGGAAGGTCTAAACCTGAATCGATAACACAGATTTTCTTACCACCATTTGCAGCTGATGCTACAGAATCATCCACTAAATCAGCTTGGACCATTGCGATACCGTATGGCTGAGACTGAGACATCAAACGACGAGGTAAGTCTTCTTCAACGTACTCAACTTGGCTATCATTGCGTAGTGCTTGAAGTTGAGATTCGCTTAGCTGAGCCACTACCGCATTCATGCTTGCTTTATATTGTGCATTTTGAATGCCTAGCGTTGCCATACGATTTGCTGCTGTTTGTGGCATACGGCTTTGTACTGACATGCCCATCATTGCTGCGTCATTGTTTTTATACTTAACAATATAGCGTTTTGGAAGTGGTGACTCTACTTTCTCTGCAGCTAGTTTAAGAGGTGCCGCCTGTAATGATGCTGATACCGCTAGCGATAAAATAGTAGTAGCGAACAGCGCTTTATTATTAGTTACTTTCTTCATAGGAATAATCCATGTTTGTTATTATTTTCGTAATGAAATGTATCAAAAAATAAAATAATTAACACAAACAGTTTCACCTCTTTGTAAAGAATTGTTAATGAAGCCGTCACAAAAATAAAATCACCCTCTAATAATCAACAACTTAACTATTTTTTCATTATATTTTTTCGTTAAGAGCTATTACTCCAAGTCATTATAATTGCACAACAATGTACCCATTAAATTAACAATTAACTTGTCAAATTTGTCTATTTCTCAGACTGCAGATGTGTGATATTTATACTTGGTAAGAATAAAGTTAAAACAAAAATGATAACTTTATTCCTCATGGAATAGTTATGACGATACTTTGCGCCATTGACGTAAAAAGTTCCTACCTTGGCGTAAACCAAGCAAATAGTCATATTGCAGCATAGTGGTCGATGATCCCAATACCATGCTTTGTAGCGGCCTATTTGGAGCTATTTGCATAATTGTTACATCAGTTGGTGGATTATTAATAAACTCTAGCGATTCAGCATAGCGCGCCTGGTGATAATGATATAATTCAAGCATTTTTTGCGACTGTTTTAATCTGCTCATTAAGGGTTTTAGCCTATCCAATAAAGGCATGTTGCCATTGTGATGCGCTTCAAATGTTCTCACTATCAGAATTTTTTTAGCGCCTTGCTGATATGCCCACTGCACAGGTAAGGGATCTGCCACTCCTCCATCCATGTAAGTCGTATCACCCACCCTTACGCCGCCTTGATACAAAAACGGAATAGCACTTGATGCTTTTAGATGATCGAGCATATTGTCACACCAAGTATGCAAATACCGCGCTTGCAACGTTTTTGCATCAGTAGCAACTGCGTAAAAATCACTCTCTTTGCGCAAATTGCTAGGATCGGTGATTATGCTTAATTGAGGATTATGATGAACCTGCGAAAAATACCAATCTAGATCGATGACTTTACCATCAGTAAAGAATTTGCTTGGTTTAAGAAATGCATCTTGCGTTGTTAACTGCACAATAGCTTTATGCGCAAATTGGTGGGCGCGAGCGGAAAATGCCGCCAAGTTTTGTGCGCCCGCAGATACACCTACTTTAAGATCAAATGGCCAAAACCTAGCTTCCAAAAAGGCATCAAGTATTCCAGCCGTAAAAATTCCCTTTTGTCCGCCTCCCTCTGCGACCAAAGCATATTTTTCAGGCTTCGCACTCAGCCCAAACTCACTCTTACACTCCTGTCCAGCCTGCATTAGTTTAACCCCCAAATGGATAACACCTAAAGCTCATAAAAGGGCTTTGATAGTCTTTATCATGTAAATAAATTCTTTATGGCTTTACCCTTAAAACCCTCAGTATATAACTGGGACTTTTAGCCAAGATTTAAACCTCTGACTACACTTTAATTGGTAATTTTTCTTGGAATAAATATGCAGATATTTTCCCGTTACATCACAGCCTTCATAATGATCACGCTATCAAGTGTGGTCTATTCGAACACACAAATCAAAGCCGTAACTGAGCATTTCCCGCCATATCAAATAGTTAAAAATAATGAAGTTATATCAGGTAAAGGCTATCAAGTGGTAAATAGTGCATTGGCACAGACAGACTTTGACTATGACATTGAAGTCATGCCATGGGCTAGAGCATATGAATTAGCGCTTAAAGAGCCCAACGTCGTGATCTTTTCAATTGCACGCACACAGCCCCGCGAACATTTGTTTCATTGGCTGCGAAAACTAGGCGACTTACAGTTTTACTTCTACTCACCAAATGATAAACATGACATAAAAATTAATAGCATCCATGATGCTCGAAAGTACATTCAGGTCGCCGTAAGAGGTAGCTACGAAGCGGATAAGTTAAGAGAGCTAGGGTTCAGGCTAGATTCTAACTTAGTACTGGTGAATGATTTTGAACATGCATGGTTAATGGTAAACAAAGGTAGAGCACAGGCTATATATGCCTCCATTGTCCCCCCCAAAATTCTTCATGCTAGTTTGCATGGTTTTAAACGCCACCCGCTAGTAATTGATGAATTAGAGTTATACGTCGCTGTCGGGATCAAAACCGATCAAGCCACGGTTGATAAACTGGCGAATGCTTTGAACAAAGTAAGCAATTTAAGTAACGTGAGATCTTCGCAATGATGTGAGACTGTTACTAACCTTTGGCCGAATGAATTGTGTTTTGCCGATCAACACAATGAAGTTATCAAAAATAACGTGTTCAAGAATTAAATCTAAGCAATACTCTGATTTTTAATTCAAAGCACAAAAAAGCCAGCAAAAACTTGCTGGCTTTTTGAATTTGTGACTTTGGTTAACCTTTCGCTTTTTGTGCTCTTGCGGCATGTAGCTTATTATAGCTATCAATTAAACGTAAATGTTTGTCTAACCCTTCAAGGTTCATATTGGTTTCGGTTAATCCATAGAAACGCGTTTCACCTGTAACAGATCCGACTACATTCTCCATGACTTCCACACCAAACATGCGCTCAAAATTAGCGATATAGTCGTCAAGCTCCAACTCTTCATCTAAAGTTACTTCCAGCACTGCATGAACAGCTTGGTAAAATAAACCACGCTCAACGGTGTTATCGTTGTACTGTAAGAAGCTTTCAACTAATTCAATTGCCTCGTCCAATTCACCTAATGCAAGGTAAATTAAAATCTTAAGCTCAAGAATGGTGAGTTGACCCCAAACTGTATTTTCATCAAACTCAACACCAATTAAAGTAATGATATCAATGTAGTTATCAAGTTGGCTCTCTTCTAAACGCTCTACCAAACTTGCCAGCTGGTCATCATCTAAACGGTGTAAGTTCAAAATATCTTCGCGGTACTGAAGCGCTTTGTTTGTGTTATCCCAAATTAAATCTTCCACTGGGTACACTTCGGAATAATCCGGCACCAAAATACGACACGCAGTACCTAGATCTGAAAACTCAGCAACATAACACTCTTTGCCTAAGTCTTTTAAAATACCGAATAAAGTGTCACATTCTTCTTCATTTGTGCCAGAAAAGTCCCATTCTACAAATTCATAATCATATTTAGCACTGAAAAAACGCCATGAAATAACACCCGTTGAATCAATAAAATGTTCAACAAAGTTTTCAGGTTCAGACACCGCCATACTATTGAATGTTGGTTTAGGAACATCATTTAGGCCTTCAAAGCTTCGACCTTGCAGTAATTCAGTTAAACTACGCTCCAATGCCACTTCAAAACTGGGGTGCGCGCCAAATGAGGCAAATACACCTCCCGTTTTCGGGTTCATAAGGGTGACACACATAACTGGAAACTGACCGCCCAGAGAGGCGTCTTTCACAACCACTGGGAAACCTTGCGCTTCAAGCCCTTCAATACCAGCAACAATACTCGGATATTTGTTAAGCACCTCTTGTGGTACGTCTGGCAACACAATTTCTTGTTCGATGATTTGACGTTTTACCGCACGCTCAAAAATCTCCGACAAACACTGTACTTTTGCTTCGTTAAAATTATTTCCTGCGCTCATGCCGTTGCTTAAGAACAAGTTTTCAATCAAGTTTGAAGGGAAGTAAACCGTTTCACCATCAGACTGACGCACATATGGAATTGAACAAATACCACGCTCTGAGTTTCCTGAATTGGTATCGATTAAGTGCGAACCGCATAACTCTCCCTCAGGATCGTAAATTTCGCGACAATACGCGTCTAAAATACCTTCCGGTAACGCATCATCGGCGCCAGGCTTGAACCACTTTTCATTTGGGTAATGAACGAACTCGCTGTTCGCGATTTCTTGACCCAAAAACTGATCGTTGTAGAAGAAATTGCAGTTTAAACGCTCAATAAACTCACCGAGTGCCGAGCACAAAGCGCTTTCTTTAGTTGCGCCTTTACCATTGGTAAAACACATCGGTGAGGCAGCATCGCGAATGTGTAATGACCAAACGTTTGGCACTATGTTTCGCCAAGACGATATCTCAATCTTCATGCCCAGCTCAGCAAGAATTGTGGTCATGTCAGCAATGGTCTGCTCAAGGGGTAAATCTTTTCCCTCGATAAAGGTGTTTGATGAGCCATCCGGTGTGGTCATCAACATCGCCTGTGCGTCTTCGTCTAAATTTTCAACTGTTTCAATCTTGAACTCGGGACCTGTTTGCACCACTTTTTTAACCGTACAACGGTCAATTGAGCGCAAAATACCTTCGCGATCTTTGTCTGAAATACTCTCTGGTAACTCAACCTGAATTTGGAAAATTTGGTTGTAGCGATTTTCTGGATCAACTATGTTGTTTTGTGATAATCGAATGCCTTCTGTTGGGATCTCACGCGCATTACAGTACACCTTTACAAAGTAAGCTGCACACAACGCTGATGACGCTAAAAAGTAATCGAATGGACTGGGTGCGGAACCATCTCCCTTGTATCGGATCGGCTGATCGGCAATCACCGAAAAGTCGTCAAACTTCGCTTCTAATCTTAAGTTGTCTAGAAAATTAACTTTAATTTCCATCGTAAAATCCCATATTGCGCTAACCAAAAACCTCAAAGTAAAGGTCTTTTATTGGTAAAAAGTCATAATGACTAATTATCGGCTTTTTCAGTCGCAGTGTCTTGGGTAAATTGAAAAAAGCGTCATTTAAATCGTTATTTGAGCGTAACAGAGCATTATTTGTACACAATCAGTTTAAAAGCTAATGGTCCGTTTTGTTCATGAGTTTTAATAGCTCATCATCAAAGCTTGATAAAAACACATCATTAATATCTGCCGATACCTTAGTGAAAATAAAATGTACGGGCTCATCGTAAATTTTATAAGGGTATATATGAAGTACATTTTTATGTGCTTCTTTCATATATAAACGCATCGTAATGGGGTCGCCAACAACAGCATCAACACGCTCAGCTACCAGCATGTCTAACCTATTTTTTAACCCATGAATATGAAAAATCTGTTCCGCTTTGGCTGCTTTTAAATATTCTTCAAACTCCTTGCCATACCAAGTATGCTTGTCAGTTGCGACCACAATGTTTTGTTTATTCAAATCCGCAAGTTGGTTAACCGACCACTTGTGCGCATTTTTTGCTAATACTGCAATTCGTACAGCCTCGATGCGATACGGTTTTGAAAAATGGAACCCCTTCCTATTTTTGGTTTTGTATGCATACATACCAATATCAATGTGCCCTCGTTCCACTTCGACTAAGGTGCGCTGCCAAGTCATTTGTACAAACTCATATTCACATTTCATGTTATTAAGAATGGAGCTAATCAGCGCAATATCTTTGCCAACCAGTTGCTCGTTTTCGTAAGCCAAGTAGGAAAATGGTTTATAAGGATGCCAAGCAATTGACAGCTTTTTGGAAGAGCAAGGTTTGGCTGAGTTTAATGGGTTAGCTTGACCAACTACAGTCATTAGCAAATAGGCTACCAAAGACAAAACAACGCCCTTTAACATTCGTGCATTACCAAAAGTCTAAATTACTCAATATATTAGTGTAGTTTAAAGTACAAGCTTTGCTATCAATCAAACACCTATTATGGGTAAATGCGCCCTTCTTGCGCTATGACTTCAAAGGCCGCTTTAAGTGCATTCACCGTTTTATCAGGTGTTGCCAAACTTGCTACCACGAATAGCTCATGACGATCTTCGATTGATTTGTGCCTTTTATAGGTGTGCTTTTTCCCAGTTGTATTTCTTTGCTCAGGAACGTGAGATGCAAATATAGTCTGAACTCTTCTTTTGTTTAACATCTGCCACGCGCTTTCCATATTTGCCACCAGCACCAAATTATCTCCTGACTTAAACCCTAGACTAAGCAATTTACTTTCCTCATAGCTGCCTCGGATCGCGACAGTTGAATAGCTGAGCGCGTCATCAATACGTGAGATCGTCACTCGAGTGTCAGGTAACGAGTAGAAGTCATATTTAAGTGTGGTTATTTTATAAAGCCAATGAAAACGCGCAGCACGCTGCTGCGTTTTTGCCATCGAAAACAGCAACACATTGGGCTTCACCAACACCATTTCGTAGGCCCGCGCCCATGGAATAACCTCAATTTTTGACTCAAAACCAGCTAAAGTCAAAGCTTGCTTTACGTGGGATATAGCTCTGCCAGTCAACCTGCCATCCTTTTCAACCACAGTATAAGGTGGGAAATGCTCTGTAAATACTTGTAATTGGCTACTATTGCTATTGGCTATACTCGAGATACACAACATACCAAAACAAGCCAAATGGCATAAGAAACGTGACATAAATGAAGGCTGTAAAATAATCCTTTCTAAGTTTAGTAATGAGTCTTCGTTTTTGCACATTCGGGCGGGGTTATCAAGATCTCAGAAAGACGACACCGTGCGATGTTGGTATTCAGACATGCGTCGTTATCCTAACTGTCACCATTAAATAGCAAGTAACGATGTCACTAATGATAACACTATTCACCCTCGGCTCAAGAAACTAAGCAGCTCAAAAATCACTGCGTTTTAGCGGATTTAATCATTACGTTCAAAATTCTTCTATTCGGCTCACTTTATAGCGCTCAATTAATTCATCCATATCCATCGCTGACTCCGCGATACTTGATGCAGCCGTTGCGATCTGCTCGGTACCAACCACATTTTCAGTCGCTTTTTGGAATATATCCGCAATATTCTTACTCACTTCTTCTATTGCATCACTTTGCTGCTGCGTACTGATTGACACCGATTCTGTCACAGACTCAACTTGCCTTGCTTGCTCTACAATTTTGCTCAATGCAATGGTGATCTCTTCCGCTTGAGCGGCACCTTCAATCGCATTGTCTTTACCCTGAGTGATCACATTAGAAGCATGCTTTGAACTCGTTTGCAGCTCAGTAACCAATGCTGAAATTTCTTCTGTTGACTGTTGAGTTCGACTCGCTAAGCTCCTGACCTCATCAGCAACCACGGCAAAACCTCGCCCCTGCTCTCCGGCTCTGGCAGCTTCGATTGCGGCATTTAACGCAAGCAAGTTGGTTTGCTCTGCAATGCTTTTGATCATTTCAACCATACCTGAAATACTACCAACCCGCTCGTTTAAGTCATCGACAGTTTCAGCTGACTTAGCCATATCTTCTGACGCTTTTTTGATCACTGATACCGCATTAGCCACCACTTGCTGTCCGGCAACTGATTCTTGCACAACCCCCCTCGCATATTCGGCATTCTCACTCATAGCACTTGCTATACCTTGCACATTTGCACTCATTTGCTCCGCTGCTGAGGCAATTGTTTGAATACCCGACTGCTGTTCGATTAAGTTAGTTTGGCTTTGGCTTATTGCAACAGCGGTTTCATGAGTAGATACAGATATCTTCTTTGAAGTGCGGCTAAACTCCATTAAGTCTTCTTCAATTTCACGAGTTAACTGGTTAATTTGTTTGGCTGATTCACCTAACTCATCTAAGCTAACAACCCCAATCTCATGCATCAAATCTCGCTTCTGAATAGCAATGGTAATGCCTTCGGCTATCATTTTTGATTGAGTATGGCGAACGCGAATAGCTAAATATAAGCCCAGTGTAATCAGTATACCGATGACCAAAATGATGATTTCAACGCTTAGCACAAAAGCAGCATCTTTTTGTATTTTAATCGCTGTCTTATCTATCAAAGTTAAGGCCTGTTCCTCAGCATCTTTTAGCTCATTGATCCGATTTGTTGCAGCGCTAAACCAACTTTCAGGATCAGTGTCAAATCCTGAGTTTCTAGACAAGGCCAGTGTGCGAAATCGCTCAACTTCTCTTGTTGAGTTCGAATTCAAAACACCTTCAAATTTATTGCGTATTTGCTCAGGTGCAGCCGCAAGAGCTTCATCTAAATAAACATGTTGTTTCGTATTGAGTTCAACAAATTTAGCTTTAAGTTCGCTACTGAAACTATCGCGACCAAATACGTTTGCGAGTACCGCTCGTTCAATGCCCGCTGACTCTTTTGCGCTGGTAAAGTTATACAAAGCCATTAGCTCTGCTGAGATTATTTGGTTTTTACTGGTACGTGCCGCAGCCATGACCAAGTTAAGCCCCGCATTATTAATGTTAGTATAAAACTTAAGTACATCCTCCATTTTCACAGACAAGTTACTCACGCTGTCTCGCATATTGGGCAACCTTGAGAACATATCTACAAATGCGTTAAAATCACGCTGCATTGACTCACTTAAATGCCACTTCTTTGACTCATCTTTAAGTTTAATAAGACCCTGATCTGTTAAACTGCGTTGCCGTATTAAGTTGCTTTGAAACTCACTCCCCTTTGAGCCGAGATAACCTGCAGAGTTTCCTCTCTCCTTTTGCGTTTCATGCACAAGCCCTAAGACGGCGTGGCTCATAAAAGCGTTGTATTCAGAGCCATATGCATCTTCCATATTCTCAATTGCAACTGTCACGTCGTAAATTACAATACCAGCCAGTAAAACACATGGAAAAAGTACCGCGACCGTAAGGTGCTTAGAAATAAAGCGAGAGAGTGAATTCTGCATATAATTGGCCCAATTTATTTATTATTTAACCAAAACATTTTACGTTACATAGTTAAAAATAGTTTAGATTCGCCGAAAATAACACGCTCGTGCTGAGGGACATTATTTGCTTCCTAATTGCAGTTTTAAAAATCAGCTAATAACACTCATTAGCCGTCCAAGATTCATAGCAATCATTTCATGAGTACTGCACAACGCCCCTAAAATCTACATTGCGTTTTACCCACTCCCTCATATTATGCGACAATAACCATTAATGTTTTTGCATATGTGGTCACCCTATAAGCATTAATAGCTGACTTAACATAATGAATAAGAAAGGTTTATCCCCCTAAATGGCAATACAAGAACAAAACGCAAACGGCCCCACAATTTTCTGGCACGATTACGAAACATGGGGGGCATCACCACAAAAAGACCGCCCTAGCCAATTTGCGGGCATTCGCACCGATCTTGATCTCAATATTATTGGTGAGCCATTAATTGAGTATTGCAAGCCTGCACCAGATTACTTACCTCATCCACAAGCTTGCTTGATCACAGGAATAACACCACAGCATGCGCTGAAGCATGGCCTCACCGAGGCTGAGTTTATGGCAAAAATTCATGCCGAATTTAGTCACCCAGATACCTGTGTTGCTGGTTATAATAGTATCCGTTTTGATGATGAAGTAACCCGTTATAGTCTTTATCGCAATTTTTATGACCCCTACGAGCGTGAATGGCAAAACGGCAATAGTCGTTGGGATATTATTGACTTGGTTCGAGCCTGTTATGCCCTGCGCCCTGAAGGCATTGAATGGCCGCTCAAAGAAGATGGTACACCGAGCTTTAAACTTGAACATTTAACGGTTGCCAATGGCATTGAACACGCCGCCGCACACGACGCACTGAGCGACGTAACTGCAACTATTGCATTAGCAAAGCTCATTAAAGAAAAACAACCCAAGTTGTATCAATTTTTCTTTGGTTTGCGTCATAAAAAAGCGCTTCTTGATTTGATTGATGTGTACAATATGCAACCTTTGGTGCATACCTCGTCACGTATTCCAGCAAGCCAAGGGTGTACTACCTGGGTTGCGCCGATGAGTTTTCACCCTATCAATAAAAATGCCGTGGTATGCTTTAACCTTACGCATGACCCTAAAGTGCTGTTAGATTTATCTGTAGAGGAACTTCGCGAGCGCCTTTACACTAAACACAGTGACTTGGCTGAAGGCGAATTGCCCGCAGGTTTAAAGTTGGTGCATGTAAACAAGTGTCCGATACTCGCGCCAGCCAAAACTTTGCTTCCAGAAAATGCGGAGCGTTTAGGCATTGATCGTGAACAATGTTTAGCGCATTTAAAAACACTCAAAGCTCATCCGGACTTGCGTGATAAAGTCGCGCAAGTATTTGCTGAACAGGGAGACTTTAGTGGTACCACCAACCCTGACTATCAACTTTACAATGGCTTCACGAGTAAGGCCGACAAAGCCAAATTTGCGATTATCCGTGATGCAGAGCCTCACGCTTTAAATACGTTAAATTTGCAGTTTGAAGACCCTAAGTTTTCAACCATGCTGTTTCGCTATCGTGCTAGAAACTGGCCCGAAACACTGAGTCCACATGAACTTGACGTATGGCGAAAGTATTGCCAAAACAAGCTTATGCATGGAGAAGATAGCCCATCAATCAGTGCTGAAGACTTTATGCTGACATTAGAGAACCTAGTACACGAAAATGAAGGGAACGAGAAAAACCTTAGTATTTTAAAAGCGCTGTATCATTACGCGCAGAGCCTATAAATTTTCATTTTACCAAAAAGCCGAATACTCGTTCGGCTTTGTTGTATTATCTGTAAGTTATATTATTTCTTGTCGTGTATCGCGTCTAATCGAGCCAACAAGCTAGAAGTATCGAAACGACCACCACCAAGCGCCTGAACGTCAGCGTAGTACTGGTCAACCATTGCGGTCAATGGAATTGATGCGCCGTTGTTACGTGCTTCATCAAGGGCAATACCTAAATCTTTTCGCATCCAATCTACCGCAAATCCGAAATCGTATTCGCCAACTAACATAGTTTTGTAACGATTTTCCATTTGCCACGAACCAGCAGCACCTTTTGAGATAGTTTCAATCACTTTTTCGCCATCCAGGCCGGCTTTTTTTGCAAAGTGCAAACCTTCAGCTAAGCCCTGTACTACGCCTGCAATACAGATTTGATTAACCATTTTACAAGTTTGCCCTGCGCCTACACCACCAAGCAATTGCGCAAATCGGCTGTAAGAGGCCATCACTGGTTGTACTTTGTCAAATATTGCTTGTTCACCACCAGCCATAATTGTCAGTACACCATTTTCAGCGCCGGCCTGACCGCCTGAGACTGGCGCATCGACAAATTCTACGCCCTGTTGAGCCGCTTTTTCAGCGATTTCAACCGCCACTTTTGCAGATGTCGTCGTATGGTCAACAATAATGGTTCCCGCTCTCACGCCCGCTAACACACCCGACTCGCCATAAACAACCGAGCGTAAATCATCGTCGTTACCGACGCATATAAATACGATATCAGCGCTTTTAGCTGCTTCAGCTGGTGTTATTGCATAATCACCAGCGTATTGCTCAGCCCAACTTTTTGCTTTTTCCACTGTTCGGTTATAAACCGTCACCTTCTGCCCGCTCTTTGCTAAATGGCCTGCCATCGGAAAGCCCATTACACCTAAGCCGATGAAAGTTACGTTCATTGACATAATTCTGTCCTATTTCGCTGTTATGGTATCAAGAATGGAGTTTTTATACCCAAGTCACACGGGTATAGCAAATGAAAAACAATAAACATTTTATGAAATATCTGAATATTAGAATTAGCGAGCAAGGAGTCTGAGGCGCTATGGAAACAATACACCGCTACAGTGTCAAACTTATAAACGGCGAAACGCTCGCGCTAAAACAATTACAGGGTAAAACAGTTTTAATTGTTAACATAGCCAGTAAATGTAGCTTTGCGGCGCAGTTAAGTGCACTCGAAAAGCTCTATCGCCAATATAATCCCTATGGACTGGAGATACTTGCCTTTCCATGTAATCAGTTTGGTCGCAACGAGCCTCTCGAAGGTGCCATGCTTAACGAATTTTATAAAAGCCATTTTGGTTTAAGCTTTACCGTGTGTGATAAAATTCAGGTGAATGGACCGGATGCGCATCCCTTGTTTAACTATTTGAAATCTAACACAAGAGGGATAGCACAAAACCGCGCAATTAAATGGAACTTTACCAAGTTTTTAGTAAACTCTGAGGGAGAGCTGGTTTCTCGCTACGCGCCACGGACAAAACCAGACACGCTAAAACCTGTCATTGAGAGTCAATTAAATAATGAAAGTAGCCCTATTCAGTTCGCAAAACTATGAGAAGCCTTTTTTTTCAGAGGCGCTAAAGGAATACAACAACATTGAACTGTGTTATTTCACTGAATCATTGAACGAACAAACAACCCTACTTTGTGAAGGCTTTGACGCCGTATGTGCATTTGTTAACGACAAGCTGGATGCCGTAGTGTTATCTCAGCTTGCTGAGTTAGGCATACATACAATCGCATTAAGGTGTGCGGGGTTCAACAATGTTGATATTCAAGCAGCTAATGCGCTAGACATTAGAGTCGTCAGAGTACCCGCCTACAGCCCAGAAGCAGTAGCTGAACATTGCATTGCTTTAATGCTTACATTAAGTCGCAAAACACACAAGGCTTATAACCGAGTCCGAGAAGATAACTTTGATTTAAATGGCTTGCTCGGGTTTAATTTACACAATAAGACGATTGGTGTTATTGGTGCTGGTAAAATCGGCCAGGCGTTAATCTCGATATTAAACGGCTTTGGCGCAAATGTACTGGTTTACGATCCAAACGTTGGTGAAGGCCCTTACATTCTGTCTTCTTTAGATATGCTGCTTGAACAAAGTGATATTATTTCTCTTCACTGCCCGCTTACTGAAACAACGCATCATATGATCAATGACGCAGCCTTTGCTAAGATGAAGCCGGGCGTAATGTTGATCAATACGAGCCGAGGTGCGCTGATTGATAGTAAAGCATGTATTTCGGCACTTAAAAATCACACGTTAGGCTATTTAGGTTTAGATGTGTATGAACAAGAGTCAGAGCTGTTTTTTAAAAACCGCAGCGATGAGATTATTCAAGATGACATCTTCTCGCGTCTAGTCAGTTTTCCAAATGTGTTGATCACTGGCCACCAGGGCTTTTTTACTCAAGAAGCGCTAGAGCAGATTGCATCGGTCACCGTTAGCAACTTAAATGAGATTGACCAAGGCATGGAAACATTAACCAATCAAGTGACTTAATGGCTGGTTATGGACTCTGTAACTAAATCTGTGTAACTGCCTATTATTAATCCTTAAAAAGGGTTTAGGATAGGCAATGATGAATAAGAAAGAACTGGAAGCGTTTGCTAAGCAAGCTGCTAAATCAATTAAGTCAGAAGCAGATTTAACTGACTTTCGTAAAATGTTAACCAAGGTGACGGTTGAAGCAGCACTCAATGCTGAATTAGACGAACACCTTGGTTATGCTCGTCATGAACAGTCTGAGCAACAAAATTCCCGAAACGGTTATTCAGCTAAAACCATTCGAACCGAAGATGGCGAAGTTGAATTAGATACACCTCGTGACCGAGATGCTAGCTTTGAGCCGCAACTCGTTAAAAAGAACCAAACTCGCTTCACGTCAATGGATGACAAGATTTTATACCTCTACTCCAAAGGCATGACGACCCGTGAAATCGTTTCTACGTTCAAAGAAATGTATGATGCTGATGTATCACCAACACTGATTTCTCGTGTTACAGATGCCGTTATCGCTCAAGTCGTAAAATGGCAAGCTAGGCCACTTGATGCTGTTTACCCTATCGTCTATCTTGACTGTTTAGTTGTTAAGGTTCGCCAAGATAAGCAAGTCATCAATAAGGCCATTTACTTAGCCTTAGGCGTTAATATCGAAGGCCACAAGGAACTGCTTGGCATGTGGATATCAGAAAACGAAGGCGCTAAGTTCTGGCTAAACGTGCTAACAGAGCTTCAAAACCGTGGCGTTAAAGATATCCTTATTGCCTGTGTCGATGGCCTTAAAGGCTTCCCTGATGCAATTAATACCGTTTATCCTGATACGCAAATTCAGCTCTGTATTGTACATATGGTACGTAACTCATTAAAGTTCGTGCCGTGGAAGGACTACAAGGCCATCACGGCTGATTTAAAGCGCATATACCAATCAGTAACTGAAGACGAAGCCTTAATGGCTTTAGAACAGTTCGAGCAACGTTGGGATAGCAAATACCCTAATATATCTCGCTCATGGCGCAATAACTGGCAAAACGTCAGCACTTTATTTAATTACCCCGAAGATATTAGAAAAGCTATTTACACTACAAATGCCATTGAATCGCTGAACTCAGTTATCCGCAAAGCCATCAAAAAGCGTAAGCTGTTCCCACATGATGACTCGGCTAAAAAGGTAGTTTACTTGGCTATTGAGCAGGCATCTAAAAAATGGACGATGCCGATAAGAAATTGGAAATCGGCCTTAAATCGATTCATGTTCGAATTCGAAGACCGATTAAAAGATGTTATTTAAAACTGGCAGTTACACAAAATGTGTTACAGGTTCTAGTTATGTGCACGACAATAATGCGGCTCTGTTTGCCGCATTATTGTCGCTCAATTATCCAAGCAGTAATAGCGCAACACCACATAACGCAACCAGCCCCCCCAATAGCATATTCGATGTCAAAGGTTCTTTTTTAATGTACCCAACCGTCATCACCATCAACGGAGCCGTCGCAAAAATAGTCTGAGCGATTGCAGGATCTGTGTATTTCACCGAGAGTAATTGCAACCATAATCCTATAAATGTACCAGAAAACACAGCGATTAGTAGCCAAGATTTATTACTAACTCTCTTCAACATGAGTGCTTGCATTAAACTTTGCTCTTTTACACAAGCAACCACTAATGCAACGCAAAGCGTACCGCTCGCAAGGCGAATAAATGCAGCCCATAAACTACTCGTTTCTTGTACATTCATAGCCCCTTTTGACATAACCATTCCAGCAGCTTGACAAGCAGCCGCCAATAAAGCAAATGCAAGCCCTTTGTAATAAGTACCTTTTTCGATATTAGGTAGAAGCTGCCTTGGCTTTACTGCGACCAATACACCCACAATTGTCACTACTATCCCTAACCATGCAGTAAATGATAGATAAGTCCCCAGTACAAATATATTCAAGAGTCCCGCAATTGCTGGTGCAAAAGATTCCACTATCAAAGTTCTTGCTGCGCCTATGTTACGTAATGCGGCAAAATAGGCACTATCACCAATGGCAATACCTACGATTCCACTGGCAATAAGCCAGTACCATACAGCGACATCACGTGGTATTTGCCAGTCTTTTGTTACAGCAAAAGCGACTATCATCATCAAGCACGCCAAAACCCCCTTAGAAACATTAAGCTGCAATGCTGAAAGGTGATGGCTAAAGTGCTTGTAAAGTAAAGTCGAGCATGCCCATACAAAAGCAGCACTGATAGCCGCTATTTCCCCAACTCCCATCTGGATCATTTTTATTTACTCTTTTTTAACTGGTTGGCTTGTGAAAATATTGAAAACATATATCAAATACAATCATGTTCTTGTTGGTACCGCTATATCATATTGAATTCATGAACTAAACTGAATGGTGGATGCAAATATCATTGGAGAAAACTACATGCAACGAGTCAAACTTGCATCTCTTCTTGTTCTATTCTTTTGTTTTTCAACCCAAGCAGTATCAAGTTGTGAGAGAACTTTAAAACTTGGATATGTCGCTAATTGGCCCCCGTTAACTTACCATGAAGATGGTCGTGCTGAAGGCTTAGATATAGAAATAGCAAGACTCATTTTATCCGATCTCGATATCTGTATTACTTATGTTACCTTGCCTTCGAGTGCTCGCACGTTAAAACGCATGGAAAAAGGTGACATAGATTTGGCCGTTATGGTGAGCTATACCGATGAAAGAGCAAAGTACGGCTTCTTCTCAACTCCCTACAGAAGTGAACAAATGCGCCTGTTTAGTGTAAAGAAACCAAGGAAAATAAAGAGCCTACGTTCTCTGCTGGATGACTCCAAAACGATAGGTTTGAGTATTGGTTCATATTATGGAGAAGAAATAGAAAAATTAACGAATATCCCTCGTTACCATAATTTAATGGTCAGTGTTTCTAGCGCACAACAAAGAGCTGAAATGCTTGTCAAAAACCGAGTTAACTTTATCATTGAGGATTTGATCACGGGCCTCTATATCAAAAGCCTTGCAGGGAATAATAGCATTCAACCTTGGCCATACATAGTCCATGATAATCAAGTACATTTTTTACTTCGTCGCACGGCTGAACATAAACTACTAATCGGTGAGATTAATACTTCAATAGCAAAGTTACGCCCTCAAATAGATAAGTTAGTAAGCTATTATTCTCGATTAAATTAGGGCTATAAAAGGTCTGCTCAGCCCACTTCTTTATTATACTCCGCCCGCTTGATAGCGTGCTCTAGGGCTAGAATTAACTCACTCACTAAATGCACTATTTCTGACTCTTCGCACTTTGACTTGATTTTTTCGTCTAGCTTAGTGGCCCATTTCTGAATGTCAGTGCAACCAAACATACCAGCTGTACCTTTTATTGCATGTACTGAACGACCAAGGCCTTCAATATCGTGATACTTCATTTGATTTTGTAGCTGCACTTTTTGCTCATATAGACCAGACAAGTACTTTTGTTTTAATAGTTCAAACTCTTCGTTCGGAATATCAATATCATCTTGAAGCGAAATATTAAGATAGTGGCTCACCTTCTTATTAAACTCATCCCTATCAATCGGTTTAGCTAAATGATCGGTAAAGCCAAGTTTGATATATCGATCTATCTCGTGCTGCATCGTATTTGCAGTAAGCGCCAAAATAGGCGCAGAGCAACCGGTAGCCTGAATAAAATTATGTGCTTGCTCGCCATCCATGACGGGCATTTGTATATCCATAAGAATTAAATCATAGTCGTTTTCCAAAACGGCTTGCACTGCAAGCTGGCCGTTTTCAACTGCTGTTACATTTAACCCCATACGCTCAAGTATACGTTGAATTAACCGGCTATTATCGAGGTGATCTTCAGCTAATAGAACATCACCTTTAAGATCTGATTGAGGCTCAGAATGGGGGCTTTCCTGAGGTGGCTTAGCCTTAGTTACCTCGTCAATTGAATCAAGCCAGCTGGTGTTGTCCGTGGTGAACAAACCAAGCGTCAATGTAAACTCAGTACCTGAGCCAACCTCACTGGTCACCGAAATGTCTCCGTTCAGTTTGTTCGCTAGGCTTTTTGAAATATTTAGGCCTAGTCCGGTACCACCGTACTTACGAGATGTAGAAGAATCAGCTTGATAAAATGCGCTAAACAATTCTTGTTGCTCACTAGACGTCATACCTATGCCTGTGTCTGTAACAGCAATTATTAAAACATCTTCAGAACAAGAGACATCAATGGTGATTTTACCAACTGACGTAAACTTCAGAGCGTTCGACGTTAAATTGAGCAAAATTTGCCTAAGTCGCGTAGGGTCAATCATAATAAAATCAGGCAGCGGAAAGTGATACTTTAATTCAAACTCAAGACCTTTATCTCGAATTTGTTTACCCAATAACGATTCAACATGCGCTATAGACTTAAATAGGTTTGCTTCCATTAATTCTATTTCTAGCCTATTTGCTTCTATTTTTGACATATCTAAAATGTCGTTAATCAGTCCCAGTACGTGCCTTGAATTTTGTAGGATAATGCTAATCGCATGGTTGCGTTCATTCGGTTTAATGTCACCCAACATGATCCCATCAGCATAACCAATAATAGAAGTCATTGGCGTTCTAATCTCGTGACTCATATTTGCCAAAAACCGGCTTTTTGACTCGCTAGCATCTCTCAATTGAGAAGCAAGTTGTTCAAGCTCGTAGGTACGTTTTAATACTTTCGTTTCAAGATTACGGTTAAGCTCAACGTTTTCTTCATTAGTAAGTCTGAATTTATCTGCTACTGCAAATGCAAGTAATAAGGCATCTAATGCAGTACCAATTAGGCCGAGCAAATATAAATTAAACGTGGAAGCGGGCAAAACGCCCAGGTTGGTCAAATTCCCAATCATATTGGGTACCATCATCGCAATATATGCAAGCACAAAATACCTAGCTGGTTTAAAGCCATCTATCAGCCTTAGAAATCCAATATACATTCCCAAACATAGCGCACTGCCCGTCATGACAGTCGCCCATAAAAAACCGAAGCCAGGAAATAATATACAAAATGGCATACCCAGTGCAGAGATAATACCAAGCCAAATAGATGCTACAGACAAACTCGGATATGTTTCCTTCAGCTTGAGTAGGCTATTGTAAAATAGAATATTTGTTATGGGTGCGATAGAGAAACCAAGCCAATGTAGGTGCGCTGAATAAAAACCAAATAGTTGATCAGAAATATGGAAAAAGTGGCTCCAACTAAAAACCCAAACACCTGCAAATAGCGAAAAATACAGATGTGTCATATCTTTTGAACCAATGTAAATCAATAAATTGTACAAACCGAGTACAATGCCAACACTAAAACATAGGGTCATTATTAGGTTTTCTTTAATGACTAACCCGTTAAATTCTTTGACCGGCTTTATTACAAGTTTGGTTGGTGTATAGAAAAAATCGCTCGAAAACGCAGTTACTAAAAAGTATTTAACATTCGGTTTGAGTTTAATCGTGTTGCCATAGTGAAACGCAAATTCATTTGGATTATTCCCCCCTGAAAAGTAACGTTGTACTTCACCGTGTTCGCTGTAAATTTTTGTCTCAATGCTGGAAAGCACCGTGTTATATGGATATAACACCAACTCGTCAAGCCCCGACATGTTGGTTATTGGAATAACTAACCAATATTTTCCTGAAAATAATGCTCTTGAGGGCAGCGGGTCAAGCGTTCGACCCCACTGTTCGATATCATAATAACTCTTGGGAAAGCTTGTATTGTCTTTGGAAATATAAAGGCGCGCATGATCATGAAGGTTTGTATCACTTTGCTCCAACGTATATTCAAAAGCAACTGCACTCCCCCAACATGAACAGAGCACTATAACGAGCGTTAACCATGTTTTTAGTAGACGCATATATTGCCTTGATCCATGCTGCACCTCACTAAACTGAATATGAATCCCATGTTACTTTTCATCATATACAATTCATCAGAAACGATAACTCACATCAAGCCCCAACCTTCGCCCTTCCCCTTTAAAGTCTTCCAACATACCTAAAAAGTTGCGTAGATCGAATTTCAAATTACTGTATTCTTCATCAAACAAGTTTTTGGCCCATAAGCTAACCATCCATTTATCCGCATCGTACTGCGTACTTAAGTGCCATAACACAAAACTGTCCTGTTTCGCATAATCAGTTTGTTGTTGGTCAAAATAGTATTCAGATTGATAGTCAAAGCCTAACCGCGTAGTTATATCGGCCGATCCCATCGAAATCACGTATACCACTTCACCATTAATATTCCATTCGGAGGTAAATGGCAGTTGCTTATCTGTTAGAGAAAAACCCGTTGGATCAACATACTCTTTGAATTGTGCATGGGGAATGTATCCAACCCCTAATTGCGTCGATAGATGTGTATTTAGATCAAATTTAATGTCTGTTTCTAATCCATAAATGGTTGAGTCAGCGACATTCTTTAACAGTTGCACTGGAACCGATCCAGCAATGTTCGAGGGTTGATTCATAAACACTTGCTGATCCCGATAATCGTAATAAAACACGGATGAGTTAACACTCAAACTTTGCTTGGGATAAAACAACTTAGCGCCAAGTTCGTGAGCATGTAATGATTCAGCTCCATAATGTGCTTCTCGTGCTTGCTCCGGACTTGATAAGAGCCCGCCATTATAGCCACCACTTTTCTTGCCGTTAGCGAAGCTATAATAAAGTAAACCGTTATTTGATAACGTATGATTAATACTGACTTTCCCGGATATACCGTCATCATCAATACGTCCAGCAACATCATAAAAAGGCCTAATCACGCCATCTAAATTGTTGATATCCTCAACAACGTTTGTTGTGGAAATAGAGTCATAATCTACGGCTTCATCACTGTAACGTAGACCGAATGTGACGGAGGTCGATTCCAACCATTGCCACTCATACTGCGCAAAAGCAGCGTATACTTTGCTTATGATTTCATTGTCGTAGAAATAGGTTTTGGTGTTACCCCAATACAAAGGAACAACCCGTAAATCACGTAGAATATCATTGTAGTTGTCTTGATAAATTCGCTCTTGAAGCTGGAATAAGCCCGCTGTCAAATAACCGCTGTCAACATCAAGATGATGGCGTAATTCATTCGTTAATAACTCAGCCTTGAGGCCAAGGTTACCTTCACACAAGTCAGCTGGCGAACCATCGCAGTTAAATGCATGTCTTCTGTCTAACCGGCTAAAGGCATTTATCCAAACAACATCCTCTTTTTCTGATGGGCTGTATGTAACCTCAGCTGTCCAACCCTTTCCAATACTTAGGTGTGGAGAATCATTGTTAACGTTTACAGCCCAAAAGTCATCACTGCCATCATTAAAACCGAAATTATCAGTACATTGACCCGCAGCAGCTTTCTCGGCAGAACACACCACACCATTCACAAGATCAGCAACACCGATATTACCAACAGGTTGAACAATGCCATCCCAATGACTGTAATTCGCTTTTAAATAAATACTTAAGTTGTCCCATTCACCTAAATAGCTCAAGCGTAGGTCTGACTGCTTCATATTCGCTTCTGGTGCAGTAGGATGTAAGTTGTATGAGGTGTATTCATAATCTACTTGGCTCGCTGCCAGGCGTATTGCTGAGTTTTCATTCAAACTAGCGTTGAAATATCCTTGCACTTTGCTCCAATCATCGCTACCAATACCAACAGTTACAGCGCCGTAAGTGCCAGAATCTGGACGCTTACTTCTAATCAGAACAGCGCCTCCTGTACTGTTTCTACCAAAAAGAGTGCCTTGTGGCCCTTTCAAAACCTCAACTTGTTCAATATCGAAAAAATTGACTAATTGATTGTTTGCAGAGCCAACCGACGCACCATCTATATATGTGGCAACAGGCGACGTATTAGCGGTGTTATAATCAAGAAGACCGACCCCTCTGATATTGACAGCCGGCGGGGTCCCCTCAGCTGCATTTTGACTTACTTTCATATTAGTAACAAAGCGACCAAGCTCCGTTGTATCTTTAATGCCAGAACGACTCATCGTTTCAGCATCGATGGGTGTCACCGCAATACTGACTTCATTCAGCGATTGAGCACGTTTTTGTGCATAAACTTCTATAACCTCGATATTGTTGCCATCTTGTGCGATAGCGGGATAAGCTAACGCATTTAGCACAACCGTATATAATAAGCGCTTTGAGAGAGACTGTTGCATATCCTTACTCTTTTTTTACAATTCATCAGGTTAGTGAAAAAAGTATAGTTCATGTACAGATCTCCCCCAAAAATAAAAACAGATTAATCATTATGCGCCATCAGGCTCAAAACCAGTTTCTCCACTTATCTGTTGTGGCAAGCCACAAATTGCTCTTGAGGTTTGCATACCAGCCATAACCGCAGCCTCAACGCAGCCAGCATTCACCCCTGTTTTGATCCAGTCCCCAGTCAAATACAGGTTGCTAAATAAGCTGCCATCTGTCTCGAGCCTATATTGACTGCTGCCAGTCACTGAAAGCACATAACGTTCACTTGGATCCACATTTACACGCCAGTATTGGCTATCAAATCGCGCGTCACCTTGCTGCTGTACGGGCGCGTAAAGTACCGACCAATCAAACTGATTGTTATCATATGCGCTGGCCCATAAAGGCTCCATTTGACTGCTCAGTTTAGCGATCGCATTTGCCTTAACCTTTGCTGTTTGTTCCGCAGTAAAGCCATGCGCAGTTCTAGGCGGATAGTCAGAGCAACCAAAAGCACTGCAGAAATAAGCGATATTTATTGGTCCATTTTGTGGCCAGTCTTCAACTCCTATTAAGTTCGACATAGCAGCCCAGGTATCGAAAGGCTGAGAAAAAGCACTTAATATAGGCCTTTCTTCACTAGGTACTGTATAGCTAAAACCGAGTTGCTCATCTGTCTTATTCAACCAAACTTGGAAAGCTTGTGTTGCCACAGTTTTTACTTTTGTTGCTTGGTCGCGTAATTTTGCGTCTATCTGCAATAGCTCAGGACATAAATGTTCGAGCGCTGCGACTGATATCCCAAAAATAACCTTGTCGAAATCTACGCCTTTGCGCAGCGTTTTAACTGGTAATGGTTGACCGAATGCATTTTGATAAACCTCGGGCCAATCTGTCCAAAATGACTCCAAGTTAATATTGTTATCTTTGATTAATTGGGCTTGCTCTGGCACAACTTGATCTAACAGTGGCTTTGCAGGCCAGCAAGGCAAACCTTTTACGAAAACAAACGGCTGATATTCTTCATCAACTAAAGTAACTTGTTGTGTTATCTTGATCTCCTCAACCACATCCTGACCCAATGAATCGGTACTTGGTGACAATGACTCAACCTGATTAAAAAATTCAAACTTAACACCACGGTTTTTTAGCAGTTCATAGATAGGCGCAAAAATCACGTCTCCCATCCCTGCTTGCATTTTCCACATCACACCGCCTTTGTAACATAGCATGATGCGCATCATCGCGAGCGTTGCAACACCCGCCTCTACATCGCCTTTGCCAAAGTCACCATCAACATAACCAAAAACGAGATCGTAAAAACCCCGAACTGGCGCTGATTCAACCGTGTATTCTGGGTTTGCGCCATTTTTGGCAAGCCAAGCCTTAAAGTCTATGTCATTTATTGTGCCAAAGCCTTTTGAAAACACTTTGTCTTTAATAAGGCCCGTAATAACCGCAATGCCCAAATCGGCGCATACATAGAGTCGTCTAATATTTGGATTATCATCAAGCAACTCCACCGCTTCTTGATTCAACCAACGCTTCAACTTACGAACAATATACCAAACGACAAGCCTATCTCTGGCATCACTTAGGTTTTTATCCGATGAGCGTAAACTAACAAGACGTTGTAATTGCTGACTTAAAATAGAGGGGGTCGACCAAATTTCTCGCAACTCATCATGTGCACTTGTGAAGAAATCTTCTACGTCATCTTCGATATCATCAAAAGCTTGACTAACTTGCGACGCTAAGTGTTGAAGTAAGCTTCTATCTCGACGTTTAGTTGTTTGTAACTTGGTTTGTTTATGATGAAGTGCAACTTCTTGTTCTAAACCGCCAATAAACTTTTTCAACCACGCAACGACCAATTCAATTAGCTGCCAAAAATGCAAATCTAATGTGCCATCTGCCGGATTGCCTTCAATTAACGGAAAATCGATTGGCCATGTTTCCCACTCATTCTCAATATATTCTTGCAAAACAACGAAACTATGGGGTTTAAATGCTTGTTGCCACGTATTCAAGGGCATATCTGATGGTCGATTTAATTTGTTATAAACATTTTCGATGGCTCGAAATGAGTTAACATATGCGCCAAACCAAACATGTAAGCCATGCTCTTCAATCCGCTCACCTAAGAGCGCGTTTCTACCACTCGCCCCTTTACCACCTAATCTCCAACCCAGTTGGTAAACTGTAATGTCATAGTTTTGCTGCCAATCTGGGTTTTCAGTTAAATAAACCGCAGCAGTCATTGCTGATACACCACCACCGAGTATCGCGATTTTCTCTTGACTCATATTAATTTCCTTCTAGGTAAACTACTTGCCGCTCACAATTTCGTATGCGCCATCTTGATCAAAATCCATGCATACATAATAAGGAAGCATCGCCTGCTGCTCACCGATATCGATGCCAAACATATCGTTTAATGGAAATGAATCAACACGGTTGATCACCACATTGAATTCGTCTTTTAAAAAGCCCATTTTGTGGATCTTTTTGATTTCAGATGGTGAATGAACCACAGCTTTATAAACCGCTTTATCGGCAAAGCCATCAGGAAATTGTTTAAACAAAATTTGGTCCATTTGCGGATGAGTAAAACCTGAAAGGAATTGTTTCATAAGCTCTGCGCTGATATTTATATCATCGCAGCTAGAATGTAATAACTTGGCAACTTCGTGCCCTATTTCAAATAGTTCTTCAAACCAATTGTCGTGATCAACCACTCGGTCAATAGTTAATAATTCATGCCATGTCATTTTTGTGTCAGGGCTGTAAGGGTTAAAAGTTTCTAGACTTAAAGAAAAGTGATCAGGCTGCTGATTGGGCTCTGGCATTTGGTATTGACATTGGTATTTGTTATAACCCCATGTTTCTCGGCCATTCACCAAAGCATTAATATTGTTAACTGTGATAAAGGCTGGATACCAATAAAGGTGAGTCATTTTTTGAGTCGAGCTGTCTACTTGTGCTATTGGCAGCCAAATAATGATGTCTGTTTCTTGCATCCAACCATAACTTCTAAACGGTTCAACTTTGGATGCAATATTTTCTATATCTGTAAACGTTAACAAGCAATACGACGACAGCGCTTTAAAACTAAACTCAGTACTAGCAACATTATTGAGTGTTTTATCAACATAATTTTGTATGGATACGTAAGTGCCTTTAATAAAAAAGCCATACATCATCGCATTAAGCATTCTACAGGGAGGTTTCGCTATCGGGTTACCATTGAAGTGTTGATATGCTCCGTATTGCTCTTCGCTCATCGTTAATTTCCTTCATTTATATCATAGATTTACCTCCAGGCTTTCCTGTACTAGCGACTCCTGAAGTGTTTGAATTTCTTGTTCACACCAATGAGTATAGTGAAGGTATGCATATTTGTTGAATTGCTTTGAAAGCGCATTCATAAATCCATGATTGTATCTTGTACGAATGCAATTAACGCCAGGCACTTTTTTCAAAGTATTAATAACGGGGGTGATTTCAAAGTGAGACTCGCTATGAGGAAATAACAATTCCACGTGGCATCTTGGGTAAAGATTTAAATAGTTTCGGATCTGACCTGGGTAAAACCCAATAAGCTTTTTCGGAGTAAAACAACTCATATTTGACACAGCACGCCAAGCAGCAGATGCCCCCGCACTAAAAGCAATAATCAGATCAGGCTGAGTCGACTTAATCGCTCTTTGTACCTTAGACAAGTAAACATCATGTCCAACGGTATTTATAAACTGCTTGTAGGCATCATCTTCTCTTTGCTGCGCAAAAAGTTGCTTCATCTCGTAAGGTGAGCAGATCACAACATCACCACTGAGCTCACTGGCGAATGCGTCTAAATTGGCGGTATGACCGAAAATATCACTGACTATTAGCGTTACCATATGAGTTTCCTTGTTATATTAGGCATTGCTTAGGAGTTAATAGCCAACCTTCAATTGTATCTAATTTTCTGTTTCGATGTACAGCTCGTACAAGCTCTAACTTAAGTTCATATCCGTTGATAGATAGAGTTTCACGTTTGCTATGTAACATCAGGCTGGTCTATAAAATTTAGCAGAGCTACACACTTTGTAAACATGTAAAAACCAAAAATTTTACACTAATGCAAATTCATGCTTAATTGTATTTGCTAAACTCTTAATTATTATAAGCAGGTGGGATATGCAGATGAGAAAAATTTGGATCCCTACAATGCTTTTGTGGGCTTCTATTTTACAAGCTAAGTCAATAACTTGGATTTACGTTGATTTCTCTCCGTATTATATCTTAGATGGTATTCAAAAAGGCTTGGGTCGAGATGAAAATGTTGTACAAATGCTGGCTCAGGTAATGCCAGAATACAAGTTTAACCATATCGTTTTCCCCGCCAGCCGTGCGATTAAAGAATTGTCTGACCCATCAAATATCTATTGCATGGTATCACTGTATAAAACTGTTGATAGGCAGAAACACATTGCATATACCAACGAAGTATCAACCATTGGACTTTCCCCTTCTATGGCGATCAGAAAGTCTTCTCTTCAAACGCTAAATCTTGAGCCTGGTCAACAAGCATCATTAAAAGAATTATTAAAAAAGCACAAGCTAACACTCGGCATTGCATACAAACGTTCTTTTGGTACTGAAATTGATAAGATCATTAAAAATACCGACGAAGACCAAATTATTATTAGGCCGGGAAAAGATCCACTGGTGGGTCTGACAGGTATGCTCATCAAAAGTCGCATTGATATAGCCTTAGGCTACCCGAGTGAACATTTTCACTTACAACAAATACTCGACCATAACTATGAGCTCTCGCAGCTCACCATCAAAGAAACCAACAACTTTGCACATGGATATATTGGTTGTACCAAACGTGATGAAACTCATGAATTACTGAATGATCTAGACATCGCACTGAAGCAAATCAAGACTTCAAGGAAGTATAATGACACCATGTTGTATTGGTTACCGACAGAGTTGCAGCCAACTTTGACCAGCAAACTCTTTCGGCAACCGACTAATACACCACCGGATAGCTAGGGCGTCATGCGCTACTCACACAATACAGTGTGCCATAGCGCATTTGGGGTATTGAAAGCCTTTAATGTGAACAGAAGTTATTCTCCTAAGAGCAACACGCCCTAATTTTTGTAAAAATAACTTTCTTTCTCTAGCATGATGCTAGCATCTTCAACCGCGCTGACCGTAAAGGTAATTTTTTGTGCTTTTGATTTGATATCATATCCATCTGCACTCACCGTCACCGATACCAACTCCATGTCACCAGGACCAATTGCAATTTGTTCAGGAACTGAAAGCTGCGCGCCCTCTATACCTTGTAATGAGATGTTATAGTGCATTACTTGCTGCGTTTTGTTAATAATGTTAAAAGTATACGGATTCTCGACAATTCCCTCGTAATTGACACGGTACAAGGCATTTCTATCTCGAATAATAGAGACTTCAAGTGGTGTGCGACCTAACAACCAAACAACCATTGTAGCAACGACTAAGGCCGTTAAAGTTGCATAACCAACCAGCTTTAACCTGAATGGGTTAGTGGTTTTACCTGCCAGTTGATTCTCACTCTTGTAGCTAATTAAACCTTTTTGATAGCCAAACTTATCCATCGTCTCATCACATGCATCGATACACAATCCACAGTTGATACATTCGTATTGCAAACCATTTCGTATATCAATACCAGCCGGACATACATCAACACACAAGTTACAGTCTACACAATCACCAAGCCCGAGCTTTTTAGGGTCGTCTTTGCGCTTTCTCTTGCCTCTGCTTTCACCTCTCACGTCATCATAACTGACAAGCAAAGTGTCTTTATCAAACATCACAGATTGAAATCTAGAATACGGACACGCTACCGTGCACATTTTTTCTCGTAAAAACCCTGCATTTCCGTAGGTACATAGCGCAAAAAGAAATACCCAAAAAGACACCAACCCAGACCATTCAAAATATATCATATTGATATAAAGCTCTTTTGCCGGGATGAAATAGCTCATAAATGACGTTGCCGTCATGACTGATATAACCAGCCATATACTGTGCTTAGTGAATTTATTAGTGACTTTTTTCAAAGTCCATGGGGCCTTATCTTGTTTAATACGCTGATTTCGCGATCCTTCAATTCGATGTTCAACCCATGTAAACAAGAGCATCCAAACTGTTTGAGGGCACATAAACCCACACCACACTCTCCCCAACCAATTAGTCACAAAAAACAATGCAAATGCACCCGCCATAAACAACCAAGCCAATATCATGAAATCTTGGGGTAAGAACGTCAGTCCAAAAATGCGAAAATGTTGATGCGCGACGTCAAGTAAAATAGCCTGCTGACCTTCGTAGCTTATCCAAGGCAGACCAACAAACGTTAGCATCAACAACCAACTTAAAGAGCGACGGATTTTCTGAAAATAACCTTTTTGTTCACGGATATAAATTGGGCCTTCGTGTTTATAAGGCTTAATGATGAGATCTTCTTCTTTAATATCAAACTTCATAACAAATCTACTTGCTTGTGTAATGGACACAAGTACATTTGCAACTTTCAGACCAAACTGAAAGTTCATCTATTCAATTGAATTTATTGATTTTAATTTATGTTGCAATAACGAGAATCGTGATATATCACGATTTTCATTATTATTCACGAGCGACTGATTCCCAGCTTTTTCATTTTTGAACGCAATGTGCTTTCATTCAAGCCGAGCTTAACAGCAGCGCCCTGCTCGCCAGCTACACGCCAATGGCATAATTCCAGTATCGTTAAAATATGTTTACGCTGCGCTTCGTCAAGTGACAAATCATCCATGTCTTGTGCGTTAGTATCGGGCTGCGCAGCAGCATTGAGGGGTTGAGAAAGTTGAATCAAACGCGCGTTAGTTAAAATAGCTTCACGCTCTAGCACATTTTGCAATTCGCGAATATTACCCGGCCAATCATAGCGCTGTAGTTTATTGAGTGCCGATTTTGATACACCTTGAAAGCGCTTACCTAAGCGCTTGTTTAGCTGTGCAATGATATTGGCACTCAATAAAGGGATGTCTTCTTTGCGCTCTCTTAATGCAGGCACTTTTAGAGGAAACACATTTAATCTGTAGTATAGGTCCATACGAAACGTTCCTTGCTCTACCATTTGCCATAAATTGCGATTTGTCGCAGTGATCAAACGAATATCAACGGAAAGCGTTTTGCTGCCTCCGACTCGTTCAAACTCTTGTTCTTGTAATACCCTCAGTAATTTACTCTGCGCTTCAAGCGACAACTCGCCAATTTCATCTAAAAACAAAGTTCCCTTATTAGCTAACTCAAACCGCCCTTTACGCAATTCGTTAGCGCCAGTAAAGGCCCCTTTTTCATGCCCAAATAGTTCTGATTCCAGTAAGCTTGGTGTGAATGCGGCACAGTTTACTTTTACAAAAGGTAACGATTTGCGCTCGCTCAGCCTGTGTAAGTTACGTGCAACGAGCTCTTTCCCTGTGCCATTCTCGCCTAAAATCAATACGGTACTACTGGTTTGACTTACAAGTTCAATTTGCGCAAGCATCGTTTTAAAGATATGGCTGCTACCCACTAGGCCAGAATCCTGCCAGTCTTCGTTCAACTCTGAAAGTAAGTAAGCGTTTTCATCTTTGAGTTGTTCGCTTAACGTTTGCACTTGCTCTAACGCATCACGAAGTGCCGTCTCAGTTTCTCGTTGCTTTGAAATGTCACGAAATATCGCGACAGCACCAATTAACATGCCGTCTCGATAAACGGGTGTCGATGTGTACTCTACGGGGAAGCAAGTGCCATCTTTGCGCCAAAACACTTCGTCTTTTACATGACGGTGTTTACCATCAAACATGGTGCAATAAATTTGACATTGATCGGCTGGATAAGGTGTCCCATCTGCATGGCTATGATGGTGATATTGGTGGATTTTTTTGCCTAGTAATTCATCAGCGCGCCACCCTGTCATACGCTCCGCTGCTGGATTAATAAACACGGCGTTTCCGGAAAGATCAAATCCATAAATTCCCTCCCCAACTGCATTCAACAACAACTCAGTATCACCCAAAAATTCTTTAACCATGTAAACACACTCAAATCGTGAAATATCACGACAAGCGTATCACAGTTTGCAGTAACGTTATTGAAAAAATTTTGCCGCGTTGATCTTTTCTATATGTCATCGCTCAGTTGTGGTACTTAACCGTTTTGAGTGGAAAAAAGTCATACCGTAGAGTCAACACAGCCTAGTAAGCTTGGCGGTAGTCGGATAAGCTCTTTCCATACTGCGCTTTAAACACCTTGTTAAGCGAGCTTAGGTCTTGATAACCTACTTGCCATAATATTTCATCAACGCTCAAACGGGTCGTTCTAAGCAACTGTTTCGCACGCTCCAATCTTGCAAGTCGCACATAACTGGATGGTGATAAACCAACCTGCTTTTGAAAGCGCCGAATTAATGTACGCTCGCTCGTGCTCAATCTATTGGCCAAAGTCGGCAAAGTTAAATCTGCAGATAAGTTTTCTTTGATATAATTTTGTAACGCTAAAAGTTTGCTGTCTTTGTGCAGCTCAAATGCGCCAATACGCATGTAAGGTTGTTGGCTTTCAATTGCTTCGGGTAATGCCAGCCACGAACGCACATCTTCCGCAATTTTTTCACCACAGGTTTGCTCTACAAAGTAGAGCATCATTGAAAAGTAGCACTGTGCAGCACCTGAGGTAAGCACTTTCCCTTGCTGTAGAAATACTTTTTCTTGGCTCACTTTTAGGCCGGGAAAATAACGTTGATAGAATGACTTCAACCACCAACTACTCGTGACATGAACACCATCTAAAAATCCACTGGTCGCCAAATAACTCACCGAAGTACACGTCGCTATAACGTATTCAGCTTGATGAGCAATTACATGGATATGCTGGCTATGCTTAGTCAACTTTTGACACGCTTGCCAAAGTGGATGCTGACCTTGAAATTGTGAACCAACCCAAAGCATCACATCCGCCTTTCGCAGCTCCTCAAGTGTTAGGTCACAATTTATGATTAATCCCTGACTCGTTCTAACCTGTAATTGTTCAATGCCTACTAATTGCCATGAAAACAGGTTTCGCTGTGCAACGATATTAGTCACATTGAGTATATCAATGATCCCTGTCAATCCACTGGCAAGCGCATTATCTGGGCAAATAATCGCTACGTTCAACATTGTCACTTTTAGCCTTTTTTTTGTCATTAATGCCAATTTAGCTTTTACGCTCACTTTCGTAAAGTATCTTTCAATCTATTATCAAAAGGTGTTTACTTATGTGGGTTCACTATCCAATTTTTTTTCTAATCTCACTTGTCTGCTTTTTATGGCTACTAACCACCAACTTGCGTATAAATGCAATACGGCATAAACAGGCTTCAGCTGCTGATATCAAGTTCGTCAGAAAGAAAAACCTGCCTCTGACTACTGCACTTGCAGGCAATAGCTATGACAATCAATTTCAGCAGTCAACGCTTTTCATTGTGTTACTTACCCTTTTGGAACAACAGCAAATGAGCGGACATTTTTGGTATGTGCTAAGTACCTTTTTTGTTGTCGCCCGCTACTGGCATTGCTTTGAACATGTAGTTGGTAGAAATCTATTGCTGCGCACAATCGCATTTGCGCTGGCAACGAGTTGTTTTTTCATTGCCTGGTTTGCATACTTGTATGTCAACTTGTTTGCATAACCGTACTATCCCCCTTTTAGCGCTCGTTCGGCGATGATAAAATGGCGTTTTGCACAAATAATGGCAGGCGCCACTTTTGAATACTTCGACTTATATTCCAGACACTTTTTTAGACGATGTAAAAAGCTATATACCAAGCAACTTATCAATCGACGATTTCATTAAGGCATGCCAAAGCCCCCTAAGGCGATCGATACGAGTCAACACATTAAAGATGTCAGTGGCAGATTTCATTGCTTATTGTGAGAAACACGACTGGAACATTAAACCAGTCCCTTGGTGTGATACTGGCTTTTGGCTTAGTCGACCTGAACAAGAAGAGCAAAACCTGCCAATTGGTAACACTGAATTACATCTTAGTGGCTGCATCTACGTGCAAGAAGCAAGTTCGATGCTACCACCTATGGCGCTTAAAGATACACTTGAAGAAAGTCCATTTGTGCTTGATATGGCAGCCGCACCGGGTTCAAAAACATCACAACTTGCAGCCATCATGAATAATGAAGGTGTGTTAGTAGCCAATGAATTATCTTCATCTCGCGTTAAAGTATTAGCCGCCAATATGAAACGCATGGGAGTGGCCAACTGTGCTTTGTCCCATTTTGATGGCGTCATCTTCGGCGACTACATGTTTGAATGCTTTGATAGTATTTTGCTTGATGCACCATGCTCTGGAGAGGGCACGGTTAGAAAGGATCCCGACGCCTTAAAAAACTGGTCAATTGACTCGAATATCAACATCGCTCAAGTACAAAAACAACTCATCACAAGCGCCTTTTACGCGCTGAAACCCGGTGGTACGCTAGTTTATTCAACCTGCACTTTAACACCATTAGAAAACCAAGAAGTTTGTTCATATCTACTTGAACAGTTTCCAGATCAAATTGAGATAGAGCCGTTAGATACATTATTTGAAGGCGCAGACAAAGCCACTACGGAACAAGGCTATTTGCATGTTTGGCCACAAATATACGATAGCGAAGGCTTTTTTATCGCGCGTTTCAAAAAGCGAGGTTCAGTTGACAATGCCAACCAAAAATTCAAAAAGGGGGCGTTTCCATTTGTGCCCGCGGATAAAAAACTAGCGCAGAATTTCCAAAGCCATATCAAAAAACAATTTGCGATAAAACAGTTTCCCGGCACGCTAATGAGCAGAGACAAAGAGTTGTGGTTATTTCCTGAGCACTTTGAACTTATCCAAGATAAAATTAAGTACGCACGCCTTGGAATTCAAGTTGGTACAACGCATAAAAATGGTGTGCGTTTAGAGCATGAACTCGCTACATCACTAGGGTCATTTGCCGAGCAAAATACATTTGAAATGACGCAACAACAAGCCATTGATTACTTTCAAGGTAAGGATATACGTCTTGCGCAAGCATCAACAAATGTCGGTGAAGTAATTTTAACTTTATGTGGCGCGCCCGTAGGTTTGGGCAAGTGGCAAAAGTCTAAAATTAAAAACAGTTTACCGAGAGATTTAGTGAGCAACAGCCAGTTGATAACTTGGGAATAACTTGAATATATCTTGGATATATCTTTTGTGTTTTTTTAGATTAATTTGTCATATGAGGTATAACTCAATGTTTTTAAATGATTTAAAAAACATTTCAGACGTTTGTAATTTTTATAAATAGTTAACTACACTTAAGTTTACTTTCTACTTCTCCCTGATGTATAGAAGGTGTTTTTAAGTAACGCATTGGCTCTCTAGAGCCATCCCCTAAGCCCAGAGCATCCCTTTGCTCTGGGTCTTTTTTTGCTTAACATTTGTCAATAATTAGTTGCTTCGTTGGCGGCAGATTGGTCTTAAAAATCGCAACATTGCATTCAACCCGACAGAAGTACTTCTTACATCTGTACTTGACGGGAATGGACCACCATGGTTCATAGATGCACATACTTCAACACCAGTAGGCATTTGGTTTTCAATCAAACGACCTACTTTGTACTGCAATGCTTCAATGATTTCAGCATGAGATTCAAAGTCGCCTTGTGTACCGTGTATTGATGCAGTTAACTGCCCTTCTAAGCCTTCAATCAATTGCTTTAATTCATTATCGCTGTCATATTTCACCATCATAATTGATGGGCCAAAGACCTCTTCATGTAACAATGAGTTATTGAGGTACGTTTGTGCATCTGTACTAAACAAATGCGCATTTGCATGGAAGTCTTCTTGCAACTGACCTTGAGCTAACAACGCCACTCCATCAGCCAACTTCAACCTTTCAATACTTTGTTTGAAACCACTAACAATGTTAGGAGACAGCAAAGTGTCAGAAGTACTTTGTGATAGTTGTCTAATGGCTTCTTCAACCAATTGACTCGCACCATTTGGAACAAACCACAACCCAGGACTCGTACAAAATTGACCGTTGCCCATCAACACAGATTGACACAGTGTCTGAGCGAGATCTTTGCCTTGCCCGATTGCTTGTTGCGCAAATATAACTTGGGGGTTGACGCTGCCCAATTCGCCGTAAAATGGAATAGACTCTTTTCTTGTCGCAATTGTCTCCATGAGTTTTTGCGCAACACCAAAACTTCCAGTGAAACCAACCGCTTTCACGTCATCAGCAGCCACTAGCTGGTGAGAGATCCCATAGCCTTTCGCTTGGATCATTGAAAACACCCCTTTAGGCATGCCAGTTCTTGCAATTGCTTTATCTATTGCATGCGTCATCAACTCACTGGTTGCAGGGTGCGCTGTGTGACTTTTCATAACCACAGGGCAACCTGCTGCGAGTGCCGCAGCAGTATCACCACCCAAGGTTGAAAAAGCATAAGGGAAATTTGACGCCCCAAACACGGCAACCACACCCACGGGTAAATGACTTAAACGCGTATAAGGTTTTGGCAAAGGCTGACGACTCGGATCAGCAAGCTCCTCAACATCGAGGTCCAACAGTCCATTTCTGCTGTGCTCTAAACTTTGAGCGAATGTGCGTAATTGATTAACGGTACGACCTCGCTCACCCTGCAAGCGAACAAGTGGTAAATTCGTTTCTTGGTGTGTTACTTCAAACAATTGCTCACCAAGCGCCTCTATTTCGTCAGCAATTGCGTACAGAAAAGTGGCTCTCTGTGCTGGGCTAGTCTGGCGGTACTGTGCAAACGCCTGCTGAGCCGCATTCACTGCTTGTTCTAGCATCAGTGCTGTTGCTTCGTAAATAGGGGTGGTCAAAGGCTGGTTCAATTTCGGTGAAAAGCCAAAAAACGGCGCTGCGCCTTCGGCAATACACCACTGCCCTGCGATGTAACTTGCTCCACTGATCTCCATAACTTACTCCTGTTGTGTATTAATTAAATAACTTGAAAACCGAGTGCATACGGATCATCGTCATCGACTGTAATGTTGCTCGTACCTGTCACCCTCGACCAGCCACGTACACTTGGCAAAATGGCCACTTTGCCCGCCACTTCGGTCACACCCTCAACACAGCCAGCAAACTGACTACCTATGTAGCTTTCGTGTACAAATTCTTCGCCAACTTTAAGCAGCCCTTTTGCAAACAATTGCGCCATTCTCGCACTGGTTCCTGTTCCACAGGGTGAACGGTCAATTGCTTTATCACCATAAAAAACGGCATTAGCTGCGCTGGAGTTCTGCTGCTTAGGTTGTCCTGTCCAAAGGACGTGAGAAGCACCTTTGACCGTTGCATCGAGTGGATGAACACACTCTAGTTGTTGATTTATGATTTGACGTACGATTGGGCTGTACTTGAGAATTTCACTCGCACTCCACTTATCTATGCCAGGAAAGTTCTCTTGTGGCTCTACTATGATGTAAAAATTACCGCCGTAGGAAATGTCTACCTTGAGTTGTCCAAGTTCAGGCACATCGATTAGTATGTTTTCGTAGGCTAAAAACGCAGGCACATTAAACAGCTTAACCCATTCAACTTTGCCATTTTCCATTAAGTAATTAACATCAACTCGGCCAGCTGGCGTATCTAGTTTTAGTTCACCTTGCTCGTTAGGCTGGATCAAACCATGCTCTAGTGCAAAGGTAATCGTACCAATCGTGCCGTGACCACACATTGGAAGGCAGCCCGATGTTTCAACAAATAAAATACTCGCATCACCATCAGTGGTTGTTGGCGGGTAAATAAATGAGCCTGACATCATGTCATGACCCCGAGGTTCAAACATCAGTGCTTGTCTGATCCAATCATACTCAGCCATAAAGTGCTGTCGCTTTTCACTCATTGTGTCACCCCGTAAATTGGGGTGACCACTCGTGATTAAGCGCACAGGGTTGCCACAGGTGTGGCCATCAATACATGAAAAGGTCCCTTTGCGCATAAACTTAATCCAAATTAAATTTACTTAAATCAACGCGGTTGCTCATTGCTTCATCGTATAGACGCGCGACCATCGCTTTTTGATCTTCAGGAAGGCTTAAGCGTGGTGCTCGCGTTACTTCTGAACCTCGTCCCGCTAGCTGCTCAGCATACTTAATACACTGTACAAGCGTAGGGATTGTGTCTAAACGCAGTAATGGTAAAAACCAGCGCCAGATCTCTTTTGCTTCTTCATAACGTCCTTGGCGTGCTAACTGATAAATTGCCACAGACTCTTTTGGAAAAACATTCGTCAAACCTGAGATCCAGCCAGTTGCTCCTAACATTAAGCTTTCTAGAGCAATGTCATCGACACCGCCAAAAATGGTGAATCGATCGCCAAATGCACTCTGCAATTCAGTAATACGACGTGTGTCTTCTGTGGCCTCTTTAATCGCCACAATATTTTCCTCATTCGCCAGTACCTTCATACCCTCGATAGATACGTCAACGCCATAAGTGATTGGGTTATTATAAATCATAACAGGCAAAGACATGCTACGCGCGACCTGCTGGTAGTGATAAATCGCTTCACGCTCAGTTGAGCGGTACACCATCCCTGGAAGTACCATCAATCCGTCGATACCAATTTCTTCCGCATCCTGACAAAACTCGATGGCAAATTGTGTAGTTGTCTCAGCAACACCCGTTAGCAATGGCACTCTGCCTGCTACAATCTTTTTTGCAGCTTTTAGCACTTCACGTTTTTCTTCTACTCGTAATGAGCAGTTTTCACCTACAGTGCCCAAAACGATAATACCGTGCACACCTTCATTAATAAGCGCATCAATCATGCTTGTTGTTGTTTCAAAGTTAATGCTGCCATCATCGTTAAATTGGGTTGTAACTGCTGGGTAAACCCCTTGCCAATCGATCATCTTATTTTTTCCTCATTGGTTTTTGTGTTTACCATCTTAGGTATATTGTATACAATAATCAATATCCGATTGGTGATTTTATTTTATAATTATTAACAAATGATGAAATGCACGGCTTAAAGCTATGATAAAAAATAAAAATATAAGATCTGCTTTCAACTAAATAATTATCAAATGACGGGACTTTAAAGAAATACAATTCAACAAAAATGCGCTAAAACTCGTTTGAACGACTGCGACAAGAGGAAACTGCATGTATAAAAATAAGCAAAAAATTGCCGTTATTGGCGCCGGCGTTATTGGCATATGTAACGCCAAAAAACTACAAGATTTAGGTTTCGAAGTAACCTTATTTGACGAACATGGTGTTGCCGAGCGTTGCTCCAAAGGCAATGCTGGGCACTTTGCGACTGAACAGGTGTTTCCTCTTGCGTGCACTTCTTTATTACCAAAACTACCCACCATGCTACTCAACCCAAACAGTGCGCTGCGAATTGACTGGTGTTATATACACAAAATCCTGCCATGGTTTTTTAGATTTATTTGCAACATGCGCAGCAGCACATATCGCGCTAACACCCAAGCGCTCAGAGCTTTAAATGAATCAGCCCTTGATGCTTTTGAAGAGCTATTAAGCCAAGAGGAATTAGATACTTTAATCACGAAAAATGGCTCTTTGCTCACCTTCGAGACAACGAAAGAACATGATATTGCTGCTACTTATCGAGCTTTCAAAGCTCAAGGCGTTGCTGTGCAATGGCTAAAGGGCGATAAATTATTTGAGCTTGAACCCAGACTAAACAAATCGATTAAAAACGCGCTGCTGTTTAATGACGTTGGGCACACGGCGAACCCACATAAACTGTGTCTACATATTTTTAATCAATTTATGCACAATGAAGGCGCATTCATTAAAAAAGCGGTTAAAAGCATCACACCTTCTGAGCAAAGCGTTGAACTCATTACCTGTGATAATCAAAAGTATGAATACGACAAAATCGTGATCAGCACGGGTGCATGGAGCAAACCGCTGGCAACTCAACTTGGCTATAACATTCCTTTGGATACCGAGCGTGGTTATCACGCAATGCTCGATGAACACAACGTTCTATCGCGTCCGGTTGCATCGGCTGAAAGACAGTTTATCATCACGCCAATGCAAAAAGGTTTACGCTTAGCTGGCACGGTGGAATTTGCAGGTATTGATGCACCAGAACGCACGCAACGTGCAACCATGCTCGTTAAACATGCCAAGCATCTCATTAATAACTTAAAAACACAGACTATCAATGAAACTTGGATGGGCTGCCGCCCTTCACTTCCTGATTCATTGCCTGTTATCGGTCAAGCCCCAAAGAATAAAAACGTATTTTTTGCTTTTGGCCACCAGCACTTAGGCTTAACTCAATCGGCAATTACTGCCAAATTGATAGGCCAACTTTGTCAAGGTGAAAAGCCTTGTCTTGATTTAACCCCTTACAGAATCGACAGATTTTAGGAGCAACTATGACTACACTCGGCATTGGTACACAATCACAACAACAAGCCCTTGATGCACTTAGTGATATGACACAGGGGGTCACCGCCATCCAGCCTGCAGAATACATGCAGCGCATTGAAAAAGCACAAACATATATGCGGCAGCACAACATTGATGCCATTTACCTAAACGCGGGCACTAACTTAAAGTATTTTACAGGTATGCAATGGTACGCAAGCGAACGTATGGTCGGTGCAATCCTGCCGGCATCTGGTCAACTTGAATTTATCGCGCCAACCTTTGAAATTGGATCTTTGCTCGATTATCAAGTTATTGAGGGACCAATTAACGATTGGCAAGAGCACCAAAGCCCATACGCTCTATTCGCCAAGGTATTGAGAAAAATGGGGATTGGAGAGCAAGCAACCATTGGTATTGATGAGAGTACCGCTTTTTTTGTTGCCGATGGTATTGCAAAAGCAGCGCCCAATTTAAAACTCATTAATGCTAAAGAGGTGACCGCACACTGTAGAATGCATAAATCAAGCAATGAGCTTGCGCTAATCCAGCGTGCAATGGACATGACACTGGAAGTGCACAAAGCCACCGCAAGCATCTTGTATGAAGGGATCACAACAACAGAAGTTGAAGCTTTCATTAACCAGGCCCATAAAAAGGTCGGAGCGCCGGGTAACTACTTTTGTATCGTGCTATTTGGTAAAGCCAGCTCTTTCCCTCATGGTGTGAAAGAGCCTCAGGTACTCAAAAAAAGCGATGTGGTATTGGTAGACACAGGCTGTAAGCTCGAAGGTTACTTATCTGACATCACCCGAACTTATGTATTCGGTGAAGCAAACGAACGACAACGTACCATGTGGCAACACGAGAAAAATGCGCAGCTCGCCGCTTTTGAGGCTGCAAAAATTGGCCAACCATGTGGGGCTGTTGATGCTGCTGCTCGTGGTTATCTTGCCTCTGCTGGCCTTGGCCCTGATTATGATCTCCCAGGTTGTCCACACCGAACGGGCCATGGCATCGGCTTAGATATTCACGAATGGCCCTATTTGGTTAAAGACAACCCAGAGCCTCTAGCGACGGGTATGTGCTTTAGCAATGAGCCAATGTTGGTTGTGCCTGATGAATTTGGTATTCGCTTAGAAGATCATTTTTACATGACGGATAGCGGGCCAAAATGGTTTACACAACCCAGTCACAGCATTGACGACCCTTTTGGATTGGCTAAATAAGGCTATTGCTTTTCAAATCCCAAAATATACAATGCATATACATTTCATATATAGGATGTATATTTTGGGTATTGTTAAAATCTCCGATGATTTGCACGAAGAATTACGCACAACTTCACAAGTCATGTCTCGCTCTATTAATTCTCAGGCAGAATTTTGGATAAAAATGGGTCGCTTGGCCGAGTTAAATCCAGATAAAACTTTTACGCAACTCATCCAAGCTGAGTTAACTCAACACATTCAACAGAGCAAACCCAATGAATGATGTGACTATCAAAACGCCCGAACAAATTGAGCTGATGCGTGAGTCTGGCCGTTTGCTTGCACAAGTATTTGTAATGCTTGATGAACTTGTAAAGCCAGGTGTTTCAACCATGGCGGTAAATGACGCCGTGGAAACTTACATTACTCATGAGCTAAATGCCCGCCCCGCTTCTAAAGGGCAATATGGTTATCAGTATGTACTCAATAGCTCGATTAATGAGGTTGTTTGCCATGGCATGCCAAGTGAGCAACACATATTAAGTGACACAGACATTGTTAACTTTGATATAACGCTTGAAAAAAACGGGTTTATCACCGACTCAAGTAAAATGTATGTAATGCCAAATGCCACAGAAGACGCTAAAAAGTTAGTGCACACGACACAAGATGCTATGTGGCAAGCGATCAAACTTGTTAAACCTGGCTCTCGACTCGGTGATATTGGCCATATCATCGCAAAACTAGCACACCAACAAGGCTACAGCGTGGTAAGAGAATACTGTGGTCACGGCATTGGAGAGCAAATGCACGAAGCGCCTAATGTACTTCACTACGGAAAACCGAACACGGGTCTAAAGTTACAAGCGGGCATGACCTTTACTATTGAGCCGATGATCAACCAAGGCACAGCCAAAATAAAAACAAAAAAAGATGGTTGGACTGTGATCACTAAGGACAAAAAGCTCTCGGCACAAACTGAGCATACTATTTTAGTCACACAAACTGGATTTGAAGTGCTCACGCTGCGCCCAGAAGAAGTACATTTGCTTACAAATTAATGCGTTGTTTGGCAGGACGCCATGCTAATGTAGCTAGGTCAACCACTAACTAATTGAGATATATCATGAACCTTTGGTTACTATGTGCCGCTATTGGTACAAGCATGGCGGCAATAATGCACTTATATTGTATTTATTGGGGACCTGACGGTTATCGCTTTTTTGGTGCAGGAGAGCAATTTGCACAACTTGCGGAACGAGGAAGTTCTACCCCCACCCTAATAACATTGGCGATCACGGCAGTTTTATCCTGTTGGGCAGTGATGGCGTTTTATGGTGCTAAAGCGATGTCAATTATACCAATAACTCGGTATTTATTGCTTGCAGTTACCAGTATTTTTCTGCTGCGAGGCACTGTTGGATTGGCGTTTATCTTTAACCCGCAAGGTCGTAGTGAACTGTTTTGGTTAGTCAGTTCACTCATTTGTTTGGCACTTGGGATGTGTTATGCCATTGGCCTGAGGCAACAGTGGCAAAATTTATAAGATAAAAAAGCCCAGCTTATGAGCCGGGCTTTGTTCGAACATACATTGCAATTAAATTAGAACTTATAGTCAAACTTCAAATAAGCTTGACGACCTAACGCGCCATGCGTTTTGTTATCAATACCCATTGATTCTGAAGGCGCAAGTGGTGCTTCCTCATTAAACAAGTTTGCCGCACCTAACGTCAGCGTTAAATCTTTGAAGCCAATATAGCTGACAGTAACGTCATATGTCGTCCACGAATCAATTTCATATTTATTGCCATCGCTGTCTTCAAGATCTTTATACGAGTCAATAAAGTTAACGTTTAGTGTTGCTAACCAATCATCTTTTGCCCAATCAACTCCAGCCGTCCAGCGATATTGTGGATGTTGATATTCGCCGTTTAAGTCTTCATTAACATTGCGAGTATTGCCTGCATCATCACTTTCAAATGATTGCTCATCAAAGTTAAGTGCATAGGTTAGATTATAGTTAAACCTAAATTCACCCATACTTTGTGTTGCTAACTCATAAGCTAAGTTAACGTCAAAACCATCTGTTTCACGACCACCGATGTTCACGAAAGTATCATTGATTCTTAGGATGCGGCCCAGCGTACTACCTTGGCTAGGTGCACGAAGAACTAGGTTTGGATCAGTTCCACAACAATCAACTAGCTTTTGTGCACCAATTTTTTTAATGAGATCTTTTTGATCATAGTTCCAGTAATCTACACCCACGCTAAACGCATCTGTCGCTTGCCATACAACCCCTAAGTTATAGTTTTCTGATTCTTCAGGTTGTAGATTCTTGTTACCCGCAACAACCGCTGTGTATTCTGTTGGTTCACAATCGACCTCAGCACCCGTTTGACGGCAGCGCTCTTTATCAATAACAGACGGAGATTCATCAGTACGACCTAGGTGAAGCTGTACGAGAGAAGGTGCTCTAAATGCAGTACCCCATGAGCCACGTACAACAAGTGAATCTACGGGTGCCCATCTGAATGCCACTTTTGGATCGGTGGTTGTACCAAAATCACTGTAATCTTCATAACGCACAGCAAGTTGTAATTCTAACGTATCTAACACTGGCACACTGAATTCTGCGAATACTGCCGTATTGTCTCGATCACCATTGGCCTGCGTTGCTTCTGTACCAAAGATTTCACCTCGGATATATTGGCTATCTGGGTTATCTTCAATTTTTTCACGGCGTGTTTCAAAACCAAATGCTGCTGATACATAACCTGAACCTAGCTCGAATAGTTCGCCAGACACAGTACCATCCACAGATTGCATTGTTGATGAACCATAACGTGTTGTTGTGGTCTCAAAATACGCGAGGCCTGCTGCGGTATTTGTGCTTGGCTCAAACGGGTTCCATAAACCCATATCGATTGCTTGCTGGGCCCGGATCTTGTTAGGGAAACCATCAAAGCCTTTCTCAACCGCACTTGAACGAATTGATGAATATGCCACTTCCCAATCCCAATCATTAAAGTTACCGCGAGCACCTAATACTGCACGATAGTACTCTGAATCAACATCTTTTTTACGGTTACCAATATCGACTGTACGGCGGCGCATTGAAATATCAACGCCGTGTAAGAAATGATCTGGATTGTTTGCCAACGGATGATTAGGGTTATCACCACTCATGGTTAATTCTGTAAAACTTGGGCTTGCCGCACCTTGGATAAATGTAGAAGCATGTTGCGCTGAAAATTCAGCAAAACCTTCAACGCCATCAGTAATTTCTTGAACACCGTTGTAATTAAAACTAACACGCTCAGTTGAAGGCACAAGGCTCATATGTGGCGCATAGTCATAACGACAAATGTCACCAATAATCATATTTTCAGGGCAAGTATCGTTACCCCATACGTCAGCAAAAATGGTTTGACGAATAGGTGTGCCATCATCAGCGGTGCCAGTTACTGGCAATCTGTTCCACTGCTCGTCTGTCAACATACCACGCACCACTTCAATGCTACCAGGGAAGCCTGAAGAACTTAACGAGTTATTACCACCTCTGAAACGCTGATCGGCCGTAGCTGTGTAATCTCGATCGCCATAAAAGACATCGCCACGCTTAAAGTAATCCAATGCGAAGTTATGCTGGCCTTTGTCTGTTGAAGTACCCCAAAGAACCGTGAAGTTTTGCTCGTCACCGCCGCCATCTGCGGTGTCTGACACTTTGCCTGATACTTCAAAACCATCGATATCATTTCGTAAAATAATATTGATTACACCTGCAACAGCATCAGAGCCATAGGTCGCTGATGCGCCATCTTTCAAGATATCAATGCGCTTCACCGATGAAACAGGGATAGTGTTTAAATCAACGAATGACGTTTCAATGTCTTTTGCAAATGGGCTAACAGCAACACGACGACCATTGATCAGCACTAACGTTGAAGACGCGCCTAAACCTCTTAATGCAACGCTCGAACCACCATTTGCAGTATCATCGCTTGAGTTACCTTGAGTACTAAAGGTACCCGTACCCGCCACTGGTAACTTCTGTAACGCACCGATTAAGTCAGTTGAACCTGTAGATGCTAAGTCCCCTGCTGAAATTGATTGAATTGGAGATGGGCCTTCCATGTCCGTGCGTTTAATGTGTGAACCTGTAACTTCAATGCGCTCAACTTTGCGTTCATCCGCTGCATTGGCGACCTGAGATTGACCAAGTAACATTGCTGCAGACAATGCACTTAATGTAAATATTGGCTTCATTGTTTCCTTTCCCCTGTTTTTATGTAAGTTATTGTTTTAATTAACCACCCTTTTTCTATCACATATTTTCTCAACAGACAATTAGACAAATTTTAACATTTATCCTTAAATAATTTCTGTTTTCACAGCAAAATAGAATCAAATTAAAATTTAAAATCAATAACTTATTTACTTTAAATTAGCAAAAATCACCACCCGACATGCAATTCTTGATTACGGAAGTGCGCAAAAATGTTACGGCTAAAATGTTACATTTAGTTTCAATAGCGTGAAATGAAAGATACTTTAAGTGCCTGTTTAACGAACAAATTTATGCCGTGGGGTCATGTTGAGAAAAAAAGGTTAACTTTTTCACAACAATAAATGCTAATGAAACTCTCTGGAATTAGGTTTTAAAGTCGCTAGCAAGTCAGTGCGATCTAACAGTCTGCCCGCGATAATGTGAATAACATTTTCAGCACGTTCTATTGTGCCCTTAATCTCTAATATTTTGGCACTCAGATAAGCCTGTTTTTGTGCTCGTGCGGTACCTGCCCAAACAATCACATTGATGTTCCCTGTATCATCTTCTAAGGTAAAAAATGTCACCCCAGCCGCAGTACTGGGCGCTTGCTTACCTGTGACTAAGCCAACGACAGTCACTAACTGTTTATCTTTAAGTTGCTCTAGTTGTGCCATACGAGTAAAACGGCCAAGCCGACCTGCCTCATCAAGCAATGTAATAGGGTGTTTATTTAGCGTAAGCCCTGTTGCTGCGTAGTCTTCTAATACATTATCTAATTCGTTGCCCTCGCCAATAGGCGCAGTCAAATCATCACTTGGCAGCACTTGCAGGCCTTGGAAAAGTGGTAACTCGCTTTCTTTGTCCATTAATTGCCAACGAGCGCCATACCTTCCTTGAGAGAAGCAAGCGAGTGCATTCGCAGAGGCTAAGCGCTCAATACATGACGCGCTTAAACCCACGGCTTTTAACTCTTCACAACTGTTATAGCCTAGTTCTGGTCGATGTTTTAACAACATATTAGATGCTGGACGACTCAGCCCTTTCACAATGCTAAGCCCTAAGCGGATAGCAAAGTACGACTGATAGGTAACTACTTGATGTTCATATTCAGAGTGATTGACGCAAACTGGTAAAACTGTCACACCATGACGTTGGGCGTCTTGACAAAGTTGTGAAGCACTATAGAAGCCCATTGGCATGCTATTGAGTAAAGCAGAATAAAAAAATGCAGGGAAGTACCGCTTAAGCCAAGCAGAGCTATACGCCAATACTGCAAAGGAAGCAGAATGACTTTCAGGAAATCCGTACTCCCCAAACCCACAGATCTGTGCAAATATTTGCTCTGCGTAGTCTTGCGAATAACCCCTATGTAGCATGCCTTTAAGCAGTTTATCTTTAAATTGCAAAAGCTCCCCTGTTTTCTTCCAGGAGGCCATAGCGCGACGAAGCTTATCCGCCTCACCACCACTAAACCCTGCTGCTACCATGGCAAGCTTAATCACCTGCTCTTGGAAAATTGGCACACCTAGCGTACGAGAAAGTACGGCTTTTACTGCTTCTGAAGGGTAACTAATAATTTGTTCGCCACTACGGCACCTTAAGAAAGGATGCACCATCCCACCTTGAATTGGGCCTGGGCGTACGATAGCTATTTGGATCACCAAGTCATAATAACAAGCAGGCTTTAACCTAGGTAACATGCTCATTTGCGCGCGAGATTCAATCTGAAATACCCCTACCGTATCGGCCTGTTGGATCATTTCATAAACCTGTGGATCATCACCTAAACGTGTGATCTCAGCGATACTAAAACGATAGTTAAAATGCGCTTCAATATAGTCAAACGACTTTCTTATCGCGCTCAGCATACCCAAAGCTAAAATATCCACTTTTAATAAAGACAAACTCTCCAAATCATCTTTGTCCCACTGGATCACAGTACGCTCAGCCATAGCCGCATTTTCCATAGGCACCAACTCGTATAAGGGCCCAGCAGAAATAACAAAACCACCAACATGCTGGGATAAATGCCTAGGAAAACCTAGAATTTCTTCCACAAGCTCAATAAATAACTGGCCCTGATATGAATTAGGCTCAACCCCTAACTCAATCAACTGTGATTGCCATGACAGCACTTTATCTCTGCGATTTACCTGCTTGATAAAATAGTCTAATTGGCTTGAGTCCATGCCAAGCGCTTTACCTACATCTCGCACTGCACTTTTAAAGCGGTATGTGATCACCGTTGCAGCCAAAGCAGCTCTCTTTCGACCATATTTTTGATAAATATATTGAATGACTTCTTCACGGCGGTGATGCTCAAAGTCAACATCAATATCTGGAGGTTCGGCGCGCTCTTGGCTTATAAAACGCTCAAAAAGTACGGAGATCTGACGAGGGTCAACTGCTGTGATCTCTAAGCAATAACACACCACAGAGTTTGCAGCTGATCCTCGGCCTTGATACAAAATCCCCTGACGCTTTGCAAACATCACCACGTCATGAATCGTCAAAAAGAAGTAAGGATAATTAAGCGATTCAATTAGCGACAGTTCCTTTTCGATGAGCGCATTAATATCATCCGGTACGCCACTGGAGAAGCGCAATTTTTTACCCTGCTCCACCAACAAGCGCAAGTAACTCATCGCACAATGACCTTTAGGCACCAACTCACTGGGGTATTCGTATTGCAAACTATCCAGATCAAAAGTACAACGCTGCGCTACTTCACAGGCCGTATTTAACCATTGTGGCTTATACAGCTTACTTAACTTCTCTTTGCTACGAAGTGCGCGTTCAGCATTAGGTAACAAATGTTCACCAGCTTCGTAAATGGAGCAATTTAAACGAATTGCGCTGAGCACATGTTGCAACCTTTGCCTATTGGCTACATGCATTAATACGCCACCGCAAGCCATAATGGCAATATCATGCAGCTGAGCTAGCGCACTACAGTGCAATATGTATTCTCTGTCATCATGTAATAAGTGCCGCTGCAGGCCAAGCCAGAGTCGTCCTTCATGGTGCTGATTTAGCCAAGAGGCCCAATGCGCATCTTGCTCATCAAATGCGGGTAACCAAATAACATAACAATGTTTAACTGACATCAAATCCCACAAAGCCAGCTCATATTTACCTTTATCAGCGCGCTTTCTAGCATTGCTGATCACTCGGCAAAGCTCCGCGTAAGCTAAGCGATTAGGGCAAATCAATACAAATTTCAAAGATTGGTGCTGAAACACGCTTCCTACAATTAACTTTAACGACAGGTTATGGTCTTTAATCGCACGATGTGCTCTCACAACTCCAGCAACAGAGCACTCATCACAAATCGCCAATGCATCGTAAGCCAAAAAGTCAGCTTGTTTGACCAATTCCTCTGGATGGGAAGCACCTTGCAAAAAAGAAAAGTTACTTTGACAAAATAATTCGGCGTAACGCATAACAAACAACAAAATACTGTATATAAAAACAGTATTGCTCATTCGTTTTCAAAGATCAATGCATGCCTTTTCAATAAGCCTTTTCACGCCCTAACCTCAAATCATTAATTTTTAACAAAATAATTGTACTGTATCGTTTTTTATGCCAAGTTGCCTCACAAGCAAATAAGAAAGTAACAATCAACAGAGTAGTAAATTATGACAGGAACAATAAAACTCTCCCCTATTGCCCTTGCATTGTTAGCAAGTACCTCAGCCATTGCACAGCAAACAGGTGAAGAAAAGATAGAAACCATCTCCGTACTCGGATCAAAGGTATCTAACCGAACGGCGACTGAGTCGACCTCTCCTATTGATATTTTGGATACCGAACAGCTAAACAAAGGCGGCTTTACCGAGCTTGGTCAAAGCTTACAATCTATTGCCCCTTCTTTTAACTTTAGCCGCACGCAGGTTTCCGATGGTTCAGATCTATTTCGCCCAGCAACATTAAGGGGCTTGCAACCGGACCAAACACTGGTGTTGATCAATGGTAAACGTCGTCATACACAAGCCATTTTTGGCTTATCTGGTACCGTTGGTGCGGGTGCTGCTGGTACAGACATGAACTCCATACCTTTAATGGCATTGAAGAACGTTGAGATTTTGAGAGATGGTGCTGCAGCGCGCTATGGTTCAGATGCTATTGCCGGGGTTATTAACTTATCTTTAAATGACAGCACAGGTGTCACAACCGGCTTTTTCCAAGCAGGCTCAACGGGTGAAGGAGATGGCGATACTTATTCATTTGGCCTAAACCGTGGTTTTGATATTGGCAATGAAGGTGGCTTCATTAACTTCTCGATGGAATACCGCGATGCAGACGGTACTAATAGAGCCGAGCGCGATACAGGCGGTTCATCAACCATCGAGCCCGGTCAATTATCAGATACAGTGCGCTGGCGTCAGGGTAATTCAGACAGTGAATTTATCTCAGTTTTTTATAATGCTGCACTACCTATAGGTAACAAAGAACTATATTCATTTGCTGGTTTTTCAAATCGCACAGCGCTTGGTAACGGCTTTTATCGTGACTTTAATCGCGCAGAGCGAAACGTACCTCAGGTATACGCAGATGGCTTTCTACCACGTATCGATAACGAGGCAGAGGATATTTCGTTTGCTGTGGGCTTCAAAGGTGAACTAAACCCTGATTGGAGCTTTGATTTGTCAACCGTTTATGGTGAAAACCAATACGACTATTCATCATCAAACACAATTAACGCCTCTTATGCAGCACAATATGTCGCAGAGAACCCAAATGCAACTGCGCAAGACATTGCCGACAATGCAGGTCCTCGTGGCGGTTACTCAGGTGGCTTTAGATTTGACCAATGGACGACTAATTTAGATATTAACGGAGTCATTGACGTTGCAGGTTCGGAACCCGTTTATCTATCGATTGGCGCTGAATATCGCAAAGAAAACTACGAAATTGTACCGGGTGAAGTTGCTTCTTATGCGTGTGGTACAGCCAATGCGAACAGTTCATTCCCTTCTGTTATCAACCCAGAAGTATTTGCCGATTGTGGCTTCCAAGCATACCAAGGTTTAAGACCTGATGCGGCCAACAAAGCAGACCGTTCAAGCCATGCTATTTATGTTGAAGCAGAAACACTCCTTAACGAAGACTGGCTGGTAAGCGCTGCCGTTCGTTATGAAGACGTGTCTAATGCAAACGATGACACTATCTGGAAGCTAGCAACTCGCTATGAGGTCACTGAAGATTTAGCTCTACGCGCTGCCGCTTCTACTGGCTTTAGAGCGCCCTCATTACAACAATCAGGTTATACGGCTTTTACAACCACTTTAGGTGACGATGGCTCGTTAGCAACCTCTTACACCGCGACCGCTGGTTCACCTTTCCCGGCCGCCCTAGGAATAGACGGACTTAAACTTGAGTCGTCAGACAACTACAACTTGGGCTTAGCTTGGGATGTCAGCAATGACCTATCGGTGACATTAGACTTCTATCAAATCAAAATTTACGATCGCATCAACTTAGGTAGTTTTATCGGTTTAAATAGTGATGAGCTAGAAAACTTCCCTGCTGCCAATACCGCGCTTAATGCAACGGGTGCGGTGCAAGGTAACTTTTTCTCTAACTCTTTAGATTCAACAACTAAAGGCGTTGATTTCATCGCATCTTACAGCTTGGAGCTGAGTGGTGGAGACCTTGATGTCACTTTTGCTGCAAACAAGAATAAAACTGAAATCGATAGAGTCAATGCACCTGCGGGTATTCCTGAAAATATTGTATTAGATGAGCAGCGCCGTTCATTCCTAACCCACGGTCAGCCTCAAGAACGTGCAACATTGACCTTCGACTATCAACGTGGAGATTGGAGTTCACTACTAAGATTTAATTATTTCGGCAAAACCGAAGTCAGCTATTTTGCTGCTAAGCACATTGAATTACCTGACTTCCTATCTCCAACCAACGATTGGCGTGACACCAGTGTGGTTGAGTCTGCTGTATTGGTGGATGTTAATGTAGGTTATCAGCTCAGTGACAATGTGAATCTTTCAATGGGCATCGATAACTTATTTGACGAAACACCTGATGAGCTAGGTGCAGATGAAGTGCTCAACTTTATCACCAACGGTGCAATGCGCTACCCACTTCGCGCCTTACCCTACGGTTTTGATGGTATGACCTACTACGCAAAGGTCACATTTAGTTTTTAACGAAACAACATTATACGGTGAAACATACGTTTCACCGTTTTTTCTTCCATTCAAAAGCCTGTAAGCTTCTGATTGAAAAATGATTGATACTCGCTTCTATCCGCGCTTCTTCAACAAATCAAATTTTCATACTTCTTTGCAACACGCATATCAGTATTGCGCCGCCAACAACATTACAAATTTGTAATTATGAGACAAGCTATGTGTCACCTATACTCTTGTCTGTTAACTTGACCATCGACAACAGGAGCAAAAAGCTTATTGTTTCGAACCAATAAGCCAAGTCATTAAAATGAAAAGTATAACTAAAAAAGCAATATTGCTCAGTTCACTGAGCTTATTTACATGTTCTTCACTCGCTAAAACGCCATTGCAAGTTGCTGGAGAAGCGACGATAGCTGCACAGTCAAACGGAAATTGGAGTGACCCTTCCATCTGGGGTGGAAAACTACCAACCGACGATGCCAGAGTACTTATTCCAGACGGCGTTACCGTGATCGTCGATGGCAAAATAAATCAAGAGTTTAAATCGATCAAAATCGATAATGGTGGAAAAATTTCCTTTGCTACCAATACAGACACTGAGCTCAGAACTGAGTATCTATTTAGCGCCAAGCACGGCATTTTAGAAATTGGCACAGCTCTCAATAAAGTGAGTGAAGCGGTCACAGCCAGCCTCGTGTTTGCAGAACGTGGCGGCACAACCAGTGAACAAGATCCACATCGTTTCGCGCCAGGCGCTGTACTGATGGGTAAAACAACCATGCATGGTGCTGACAAATCAAGTTGGCATGCACTTGCTGTACATCCTCGCACGGGCGACATGGCGCTCACGCTCAAAGCTGTGCCAGTAGGTTGGCGAGTGGGCGACAAAATTGTCATCGCTGGCACTGACCCAATCACGGATATCAGTAATACATCTCAATTTGAGAAAGATGAAGTTGTTGAGATCACACAAGTAAACGGTGATACTATTCACTTCACTCCTGCACTTGTCAGAGATCACAAAGCGCCAATAGAAGCACCGGATCTTGACGTACACGTCGCTAACTTGACCCGAAATATCATTGTCTCATCTGAAAATACCAGCGTTGAATCAATTAGTGGAGAGTTTAGAAAGCCACGTGGACACATGATGTTTATGCACACATTGGATGTGGACTTACGCTACATTGAAGCAAACAACCTAGGCCGCACTGATAAAAGTATTATCTTAGATGACTGGGATTTCTCAGACCTAGATGCAAAACAAAATACAGGCCAACCTGTTGCAAATGGATTACGCAACCCAAGAGGTCGCTATTCAATTCACTTTCATAGAGGTGGTTTAGATACCTCAGTATTCCCTGCTAGACCTATTACCCCGCTGCCAACAGCTGCACATGTTGAAGGAGCTGTAGTTAATAATGACCCCGGTTGGGCTTATGTTAACCACTCTGCCAGAGTCAACTTTGTCAAAAACGTCAGCTATGACGTTGTAGGTAGTGCATTTAGCACTGAGTCAGGTAATGAGACAGGCTCATTCATCGAAAATATTGCCATTAGAACCATTAATCCAAGTAACCCGATTATGAAAGCACCTCGGCCCCGAGAGTCTTACATAGATGGCGGCCCAACTCAGTCACTCGTTGATTTACGTGAAAATCGCCAAGATTTCGCATGGCAAGGAGATGGATTTTGGTTTCATAGCACCGGAGTGACCGTTGAAGGCAATGTCGTATCAGGCAGTACTGGGCATGCCTATGTGTACTGGACAGAGGGACTCGTGGAAAAGGGTCTTGGCATGGCCCGTGGAGATATTGATGCGCATGTTCCCGCCAGCGATTTTCCAGCACAAAACAAAGTGCTGAAAGAGTGGAAACAAACACACCCTAATTTTGTGTTAGACATTTGGTACTTGCAGCCCCGTCCTTTTAAAAATAATACGGCCTATAATTTTGCCAGAGGCGTGCAAACATACTACACCCATACCGAGTTTCACCGTAAGACCGACCCGTTAGAAACAGACCCAAACATGTGGATGAATGATTTACCAGCCAGCTACAAAGATCAGTTAAATATGGTTTTTGATGGCACCACCTTGTGGAATATTGGTCGCGTTGGATTTGAGCACAACCACAGTACCAATATCACGATACAAAACTCACGTATTGTTGGCTATGGTGCGAGAACAGGATACGAGAATTACGGAACTAATCCCTCACCCCAACATGTCAACGACGAGCCTGAAGTGGTCGGAATCGACATGGATTATTACTATAATACTCACCGCTGGTTACTTAAAGACAACATCATCGAAGGTTTTTCGGGTAAAGCGGTAGGCATGTCTCTGCCTAAAAATGCGCAAGTAACCGTTGATGGTGGCACATTTAACAACGCAGGAACAGATATTTTAATCAATGCTGCAAGTGAACATCTGGTCAATGAAGAGGGACAAGGCTTTGGAGTCGGTATGTTATCAACCGCGCCCACCAAATCAGAAGTCATGCTTAAAGGTAATTTTACTTTCAATAACCCAGCCAACAATGTTGTAATGAATGCTGAAATTATCTACGATGAAATACCGCAAAAAGCCTTTCCGATGATTGCTGGTGCCAAGATGGACCCACTCTATTTTTTTGCTCCTCAATCAGTGACCTTTGATTTCGGCCCATTTCAGCAGAGCAGTGTTTACTTTAATGAGCAAGATAGCAGCTATACCCCTATAACATCAGGGCGTACCGGCAATATGTGTGCGATTAGTGAAATGGAAGAGTGTGTTGGCAGTGAGTATGCGGATAAAACCAATCTACAACTTAAACAAGAATTTTCCCGTTCTTTTCTAGGTAGTATTACACCCGACGATGCCATGACTCACCCCATAATTTCTGGTGGTAAAATCGTCATAACCGCTGAAACAGAAAGCAACTCTAATTCGAGCAATAGTGCCAACGCTTTAAATAGTAATTCGAATGACTCGGCGTCTTCAAACCCAGCTAACGACACTGATAACCCAAGTAACGGTGGTAGCTTTAACTACTGGTTTTTGTCTTTAATGTTGCTTTATTCCACATATAAATATAGGCATTTATTTATGAGTCGCTAGCTAAATTTATTATTCACCAAAACCCGCCCTTTTAAAAAAGTTCGTGGCGGGTTCTACATATCACCAACGGTGCAATGCGCTACCCACTTCGCGCCTTAGCATACGGTTTTGACGGTATGACCTACTACGCAAAGGTCACATTTAGTTTTTAACCTAAAACTGATCTGCTTAATTTAAGTGATGTTTTTTCGGCAAGAAAACCTAACAAAGCAAACGTTAGGTTTTGCCCTTAAAAAGGATTATGTATTATTGCGGATTGATATTATGTGCAGCAGTGAAGTATGTGCTTCGCTGCTGCGTTGTGTACTCGTAGGCCAAAATGCACCTACTTGCTAATTAACAAGTTAGTACTTAAACCTGCTTGGTACAGTTTCTTTAGCGGAGTTCTGGTAACCACCAGAGCAAACTATTCCTCTATCTTCAAGTGCACAAAAGCCACCCTGATCGTAGTCAACTTTAACCGGGTTCTGTAATTCAGGTATCTCAAATGCGTTATAACGAGGATAAGGTGTATTCCATAAGAAAGCACCGCGTTCATCAATAGATACAACCGTTGATGTTCTATATGCTTTTAACCAAGTGTGCGGCTGCAGCTCAGGCATCGACATGTGAGCATGCACTCTACCCCAGCACTGAGCCCCTTCATCCCCTGATGCACATGCATAGCTATGCGAAACAACCAAGTGAGTTGGATTAGTGAACTTAGGTGTTTGCTCAACTATTGTCGGTTTATTTAGGTAACGCTTGGCACCCCAGCAATCCACACCATCATCATGTCGAATACAAGCCACAGCTTTGCCAACTTGGATATCACTGGGGTTGCGTAAATCTTTATAATTGGGTGGTGCAACAAACGTATTCGTTGTGGGCCATGCTCTCCTTGTACTGCGAGACCAACACACAATGTCACCGCTGTCTATTGTACATGCATAGTCTGCTGATAAATTAATAAATATCTTTTTAGGATCGGTGAAAGTAACCCCCGTTGGATCTGTCCAATGCGATGTTGTGCCTGTGCGTGAGATTTTAGTTTGCCAGCAGCGTACTTGCTTATCGACGATAGCACACCCTCCTTCATGATTGATTGCCACATAGTCAATATCAAAAATAGGCTCTGGAGTTGGCTGCAGGGTTTCACCGGTTTTCATATCCCAGCATAAGCTACCAGTTTTATCTGTACCGCACGCTATGCTCATACTCACCGAGACATCTATCACTTCGCTTTTTTTTTCAAAGCTCACATAATCGCTAAAGATCTCGCTTGTCTGCTGATTATATACATTGTAATAGTATCGATAATCACCTCGTGGAAAAGTCGCTGGCACATTAAGCAAAGTATTACCGTCCTCAAAACTTTCACCTGAGTTTAAAGTTAACTCAGTCGGAAAACCATCCACAAAAACTTGACCGTCCGGATAAACAACATGGCTATAGACCGTGACCAACTTTGGCTCATTCGATGTATTCGATAAAGTTTTAGTTACCTCTAATACACCGCCTTCTTTTTTTATGGATGGTGTTTGTGATTGCGCGTTAATATCTATTGCAAGGTTTGCCATCGATGAGTGTGACAGCCCTAGTATGAGCATACTTAATGCAGAAAGTGGGAATTTCATTGCGTGATTCCTTTTTGTTGAGATAAATACTGTAATTCCACCAACCCAAAATACACTTATTGGGTACAATGCAATGATACATGCTTATTTATACAAAATAATCAATTAGTTAAATAATATTTTATTTGCTATTTATCAGATCACTTATGCAGATAGATAAGTACAACTATGAAAATAAAATAAGTTAATGATAAAGGATTATGCTCATCGGTTTTATACAACTGACTATCTGTTGTTTTGATGAGCATGAGGAATGTAGCTCTAAAGGTAAAGAATTGAGGAGACTACCTTTACTGATGTAGAGAAGCTTGGGGCTTCCCTACAAAAAGTACGAACTAGCCGCAAGCGACCACATTTGAGTCGCAACGCTTAGTTGGCTCTAAGCAAGTACCACCAGCTACTTTTTTAGCAAGATCATCTGCTAAGAATTTATCATTTAGTGATTTCAAGTTCTTTTTGTTTAATTTTAGTGCTTTCATATTACATTTCCTTTTGTTAGTAATTATTTATACCTATACCAAACCATAATTATAATGTAAACAACCTTTTTGAATTACACAGAAGACTCAAGTAAAAGGCTGAAAATTAAAATATGGGAGCTCATAAGAAAACAAAAAACCAACTTAATTAACTTTGCGTAACATATTTTAAACTTAATTACTGTAAGTTCTCCGTGGAATGCAACTGCGTTCAATATAAGAATCTGAAAATAAAATTTAATTAAAGGAATATCATGAAACTTTTTACTAATGTAATAGCCCTAGCCGCGCTTTGCGCAACCTCTTTACTATCATTTGATGCTCAGGCTGGTAGATATTGTGTTTCTCGAATTGACAGCATAACAAATACACCTTCTGGTGTTGTCGTTAAAGCACACAGCCCATATTCAGGCGCAATCTACGATCCTATGGAGCTGTCTTATCAGGATCGTAACTTAGGTAGCATTTTAGAAAAACTGGCTGAAGCCTTAAATTCTAGAGAAAGAGTCAGAGTATATATTCTTGAAGAATTTGACGGTGATGACGGCAGAAACTGCACTGATGGTGTCGCTGATTATATTGGTTCAGTACACCCAGCTTAATCTAGCTTAATTTAGAAAGCGCCCATAAATAGTCGTTTGGGTGCTTTTTTAGTTACGAAATGCCTATCAAGCTCCCTACCTACCCATAAGTACAAAACCAACAACCTAATTAAGATTACAACCACCACAGTTCCTTTCGCCCCAGTCTACCTTATTCAATGCACTTAACCCCAAAGGTTAATTTACAGTTAAAAAGACAAATAATATGATAATAATTTATTTTAAAAAGTATAAAAATAGGACTTTAATGTTATTATCGGTCCAAGTGCTCAGTGCACTTTTGCAGGTGGTTTTCCATTGTTTCATAGCGAAATTTAATGTGAACCCAGCACACCTTGTATTCATACTGAATAATAAAATGAAACAAGTGCATTGAGAGGTTATTTCTAGGAGGAGCTATGAACCAGATCACTGAACTTGCTAATAAGATTGTTTCTATCATTTTTGCAAGACGTAAGTTAGTCGCCAACAAAACGGATTTATCAAATGAGTTCGACAACATCTGTGAACAAGAAACAATACATCATGTCGCTATTGTGACAAACTTAATTAAACAGCAGAAACCTATCACTATGATTCTTCCGGCCTACCCGGGTAAATCACCAAACCGTGATAAAACACTCAGCTATTTGCCTGACTTAGCAGAGATGCATTCAATTGACTTGCTCAATGAACTGTGCGAGGAAATATCAGCCATTTATTCTTTTGGTGCCAAGATCATTATATGTTCCGATGGCTATGTGTTCTCCGATTTAGTGCGCATTCCAGATGAGAATGTTAGAGCGTATACAGACGAAATCATTGCTTATTATTCAGAGCATTACCCTCAAAATTTTGACTTTTTCGATATCAAAGACGCATTTACACAATTAAAGTGCTTATCGTCTATGCGCGAAGAACTAATGATTATGTATGGTGAATCGTTGATCACGTTAACTGATAATGCCAAAACTGATCCAGCGACAAGGTCAATGTACACTGGGATAACTCGTTTTCTATTTGAAGATTATTGTGGACTCATTGAGTTCGCACACTCAAGCAAAACACAAATTCAGAAAATAGCCAAACAAACATCGTTACGCGTGATCCTACGCAGTAATGCGTGGAGCGCATTGCTTGAAGACAAGTTCCCAAATACCTTACGTTTATCTATTCACCCTCAATTTAGAATCTCCAAAAAGATAGGCATTCAATTAGGTCGCGCAGAAGACTGTTGGCGCACACCTTGGCACTCCGTCGCTGTCAAAGTAGATGGCGAAGTGCAATTAAAACGCAGAAGTTTAGTCGATGAAAACCGCTACAGATTAATATTTAACCAAGGCAAGCCATGCCATTATCTGCCTCAGCTTTTACAAGAGTCAGGGGAAGTACATGCTTAAAGCGCTGATTTTTGACTTAGATGGCACCTTAGTTGATACCCTCAGCGATATTGCCCATGCCATGGACCGCACACTTGCCTATTTTGATTTAGAGCCGCTCAATGAACCTTTGTATCGTCAGTATATTGGTGGCGGATCTCACAATATGGTCAAGCACTTGTGCCCTAAACACTTACCGCTAGACATAGTCTATGAACATTATTTGCAAGAATATCAACGGCACCTAGTGCAAAGTACCAAGCAGTACCTAGGTGTGCATCAGGCATTACATTATTTCAAAACGCTCGGGCTTAAAATTTTGGTCGTCACCAACAAGCATCAGGCGCATGCCAATGCCGTATTAAAAACCTTGTTTAGCGATATTGAATTTGATGCCATCATCGGGGCAAGCGGTCGTTTTCCCAAAAAGCCCGATCCAACTTCTACCCTAAACATTTTGGATAAATTGAACCTGTCCCCATCACAAGCGCTATTTATTGGCGATACAGCTATCGACATGGATACCGCTACTGCCGCAGGAGTTACTCCAGTATGGGTAAATTGGGGTTATGGAAGTACACATGACGTAGTCCACCTACCCGTTATTGAGATCTCTGAAGTAAAACAACTTATCAATCTAGTGAATAAAAAATTAAAAAGGAATGACCATGTCGGAGTTTGACATCGCTAATAATAAACAACCAATAATGCAAGAAAAAACCAAGTTATACGAAACATTACTCAATTTGATTGAGCACTACTTAGTTCGCACTGAAAACGATAAATTTGTCTCTGAAGGACGAACTTTATTGGCTACTCAGCTTGCATATTTTATAGAAAAGTCGTTGCCTATAGAAATGATTTTACCGGGCTTTCCATGTAAGTCTCCAAATCAAAAAGATAAGTCATTTTCTGTAATGCCCGATTATGGCGAGGTTATCGCAATAGAACGCTTAGACAGACTTTGTGTGCAAATTAAGCAAGTTTACCAACCGGGTTGTAAACTCACTATTTTGAGTGACGGCACCACCTTTAACGATATTGTGCAGGTCAGTGATGAGCAAAAAGACGCTTACAAACATGCTTTGCGTCAGCTCACAGTGACTGAGCATATTCTATGGGCAGATTTGCACTCGCTTATAGACAAGCAAAGCGACTCACTTTACCCAGAAAAATTACGTAAGCAATTGGTATCTCAATTGGGGTTAGGTCATAACGCATTTGATAAGTTTGTAAAAGAAGTACAAAACAATCAGTCGCTTTCAAGTACCCACGATAAATTGTGTAGTTACTTGTACCATGACATTAATCTTGAACCTATGGGCGAGGCAGATAGAGATCAGTACTTACAGTCTATTTGCGATAAAGCTTATACCATGATGTTTAGAGGTAAAGCACTTTCATTTGGTATAGAAAAAGCGTTTCCAAAGCATATCCGTTTGTCTGTTCATCAGTATGACAATGCTGGGCCAAAATTTACTTTTTCTCTAGCGCAACATCAGCAACAAAGCCTTTCTCCTTGGCACACTGTTCCCCTTCGCCGTTTATCTGGTGAGTATGTTCAGTTACCTCACGCCATAGCGCGAGAGTCTCATGTTGTTCCAGTGTACTATCAAGGTCATCGATGGCTGTATTTAGAAGTAAATGACAAACATATACAGCAATTTGATTTTGAACTTATAAAAGCACCGAGAATTGGTTTACAGATCACAAAAAACGCAGATGCTTGCTATAAACAATTATCAGCCAAGTTTTTACAAAGCCTATCTCAAGAATTTGGTTTTGTTGTTTTGAAACATGCAAACTTGCATGAACCACAAGACCTCGTGAAATTCTGCAAGCCATATGGGCAGTTATACCATTGGAGCTTTGGGCCTGTAAAAGTGGTAAAACCGGAAGAAAACCCTACCGGCTATGTCATGTCTACCGAAAAAACACCGCTTCATTGGGATTTAAGTATGCTGCCAGCCAATACCCCTGAAGTGGTCGCCAATCCAAGATTTACTGCTCATACCTTTATGCTATATTGCAAAGCGCCACCAGCGAAAGAGGAAGGACAAACCTTGCTTGTTGACAGTCGCTGCGCGTTAAAAATAGCTGGCCAAGATAAAGTTGCGCAATGGCGAGAGCTGGATGTCACTTACAACACAAAAATGACCTACTACGGGGGCTCACCTCATACCTATCCGTTAGTTTATACTCATCCAGTCACAGGCGAAGATATATTCCGCTATCAGGAAGGCTCTGACTTAGCAATGCAAACGTTTACGCTCAGCAATCCAAATATGCCAAAAGCCACCTTTGAAAAAGCTATCCAAGAAGCCCATGAAATCGCATATGACCCTCGTTGTTTAGTAAAACACGAATGGCAAGCGGGAGATTTAGTGATCATTGATAACTACTATACACTGCATGGCCGTGCAGCCATGAGTAACGCGTCCATGCAACGTGAACTGTGGCGAGTACAAGTTTACTAGATTTATAATCCAGCGCTTAGAGCTAACATGCTAAGCGCTTTAGGTTGTTCTTTAGTTCAGACTTTATCACTCACCACATCCAACAAAAAACTTAATACAACATAAATACTTATGTACTGGGCTATAACACCCGATTAAAACCCCTGTACCGAATTTACCACAAATGGTGATATAATTACGCAAACTTTTATCAATATGAAAAAGCTGATTATGCGTTTATGGATTTTTTCACTTATTGCAAGTGCATCATTGTTTTTAAGTAGTTGTGGTTCGAATGAATTCGTTCTTATGAAAGAAACTAAGCTTGATAAAGCAGAAATGAATGGCATGCGTTACTACCGTAAAGGAGAGTACGAGAAAGCTTTTAATTTATTAAAAGAACCTGCAATTTGAGGCTATAAAGGCTCCCAATATGTACTCGCATTTATGTTTTTAAAAGGTCAATATGTTGAGCAATCCACCGTTATTGGAATGGGCTGGCTTGGAACTGCCAAAGAAGCAGATGTCAAAGATTGGAATGAGCAGTTCAAAACTTTTTACAATGCGGCACCGGATGATTTAAAAATCAAAATCGACAAAAAAGTAGCTCAATACATTGAGCAGTATGGTTTAAAAGCACAAAACGTCACGTGTAAGAAATCGTTAAATACTTCAACCAAACGGGTTGATGTAAAATGTCATCACTATGCTGGGATTGGTAAACTGTATGATATTGAACTAACAGAGTAGTTTCTCACTTCATGTGTAAAAGCAAATGAATTAAAGCCGGCAATATACATTTGCCCGCAACACGCCGTAGTAAAAATTTAGAAATATTTCTTCCTGATAACTTAGCAAACTCCCTCTTATTAGTCGCTAATTCACTGCCTAACGAATTAAATTGAAAGATACTTTTACTCTACACGGTCATTAAGTAAACCAGTATAAATAAAGGTACTTTTATGCATCGTAGAACCTTCTTATCTCATTTAGCATTGAGCGGGGTATGCTTGGCAACTGCTTCGTGCACATTTCCATCTCTGCTCTCTTCCAAACAGAGTCAACCAGTTTGGCTGCGTAGAAAAGACATGCCACGTGCTATGCAGGAAATATACCCCACCGTTTTTAAGGGTAAAGTTTGTGTTGCAGGCGGATTACAAGCCAGTGATGAGCCCAATGCGCCATTTGGTCATTTAGCGCCTACCAGCGATCTTCACATTTATGATCCAAGCCAAAATTCTTGGCATAAAGGAGCAGCATTACCGCAAGCAAGACATCACCTCGGTCTTGTTGCCAGTCAAAACAGACTTTACGGAATCGGTGGTTTTTATGCGGACAAACAAAACCCATGGCAAGTACAGGCCAGTGTGTTTGAAAGTGATGAGAAGCTGAGCAAGTGGTCAGAAACGGCGCCCTTACCTACCCCTCAAGCAGAATCTATTTATGCAAATATCAATAACAAAATTCATGTAGTTGGCGGCAGAACGCTCAATACTTATAACAAGCTCATGGATACTTGTGCCCACTGGATTTATGACAATGGTCAGTGGTTTCAAGGCGCTCCACTTGATGAGCCCCGTAATTCAGCCGCGTCCGTTGTGCATAATGGTTTAATTTACATCTTAGGTGGACGCCAATTTGATAACAACAACCAAAATCTAAATATGGTTCAATGCTACGACCCTAAAGAAGATCGCTGGCGAACGCTCTCCCCTATGCCATTTGCCAGCGCAGGCCTTGCTTGCACATACCTCAACGGGCAAATCTACGCCTTTGGTGGTGAACAGTATATTTACCAGCAGTCCTCGCAAGGTAACAAGCTAGTAGAGGCAAAGGCTTTTGATCTGATCTGGCGCTATGACTTAAATAACGATATATGGCGAACTGAATCGTTTCGTATGTCTTCTACTCGGCATGGTTTAGGTGCCATTACTTTAAATGGGCAGATTTACTTAATGGGAGGCGCAGTTCATGCGGGTGGCGCGGGTACGTTAAACTATTTGGAGCAACTATTATTTTAGCTGCCATTCATAATTAGATACGACGAGGTCTGTAGGTAATATTTTCCCTGATTTGCTTCTTCCCTTGAAAAACCACCTTAGAAGCGCACTTGTGACAATTTTAAGGTCTACGAGCGAAAAAACGGTTAGTATTGGCTTTTATGAATGAATAAATAAACTTATTCTTTACTCTCTGGCTATATATTGGTAAATGGTCCACTCTAACCTTTTTGCTTTAGTAACAACCGACAGACTGAAAATAGCCATCTTCAAACTCGGTTGAATGCAAAAGGCGTCCAGCTTGCTAATAAAGAATGCCCAAACTAGGCTTATATGACTTACTAGTTGGGAGTTTATGAATGACTCAAACTCAACTTTTTCTTGGTGTGTCTGTTTTTGTCAATTTGGCAAGTGCTCTTATCCATCATTGCCAAGCTAAAGAGCCTAACCCATTTGAAGCTGACTTATTTGAGCTATCGGTTCAAGAGCTCCAAACACTTGAGCTCCCAGGCCCTGGTAGTATTGAAATTGATGGTTTTGGCTCTGTGGTTTTCGGACAAACCTTACAGTCTGACGAAGTCTTCACCGCTGATTGGTTTGATGTCGGGCAATACAAAAATGAGCTCTCTTTTAAAACCGAGTCAATATTAGCCATACAAAGCAAGCTTTACATTAGTGAACAGCTGCATCTCATCACTCAATTAGTCGCAAAGGGCGTTGACGATTTTAAACCTGAGTTTGATTGGTATTACTTAAACTACGATGCGTCTGAAAATTGGTCTATGAAGTTAGGTCGTCGAGCGCTGCCTATGTATTATTTTTCTGAATATGCTGAGGTTGGCTATGCTTATCCTTGGATCAGACCACCTGCAAATTTATATTGGTGGCAGGTTAATTTTTTCGATGGAGCGCATGTTAGTTACAGCTTTTCTTCACATGGTTTATACCATAATATCTCCGCTTTTTACGGTCATGAACGAGATGATAAGAATAAAGAACTAAGTGCCTTATATTCAACCGTTCGTGTGCCTCCTCAATATACTGAAACCAAATTTCAACATGTTTCTGAGCATTGGAATAATATTACAGGGCTAAACTGGGTAGTTGTTGGCGACTCATTTGATCTGCGCTTTGTTCATTTTAAAACAGACTTGAATCGCGTGTATTACAATGGGGATATTGTGTCAGCCAGCATTGCCAATGGTGCGGCATATACCAATGGTCGTTATCGGTTTTTTGGTTTAGGTGGCAGTTACTGGCTCGATAATTTCACTTTTTATTTTGACTATAATTTTGTAGAAGTCGATTTTTCTTTTGAAGTGAATGAACCGTCTGAATACCATAATAAATATCCCACTCTACTGCTCACGTTTACTTACACATTTGACCAATGGCAGCCATACATTTCAATTTCTCAAGCAGATCAAATTGACACACGTAATGATAGGTGGGCGCTCCCAGCGCAGGGAGAAGATGATTACGAACAGCATATTTTAACGAGTATAGGCCTGCGATACACTTTGACGAGCAGTACAGCGTTAAAGATCCAATATGACAATTTTAACGACCAAGGATATGCACCAGCGTTTTGGAATTTTCACGGTGACTCATCAACAGTCAGTATCGGCATAGACTTTATTTTTTAGCAGCTAGCTGGGAGAAAAAACAACTAAAAGATAAGCATAAATGAAAATAGCATGAGCCAAACTTCCTTAAAAATACCCATGTACAAGCCACTGTGAAGTTGCATTTTTATATACCCATAGCCACTGCCCTTGTTCATTACGCGCTATAAAATAATCACGAGCCAGCGCTTTTCCCCCCCACCAACCTGTGTAAATTCGCTCAGGGCCCGCAAAAATGTCCACCTTTTCTGTCAAAGGGATTGTATAGGGCAATAGCATACTCGGATGTTTTAAATGAGTCTTTTTGTCCAATTTTGCTGATTTTGAAAGTGGCCGAGAAAGCTCAAAAGCGCACTCTGGACGTGGATCAGCATTAAGTGAAAAGCCATGTAATGCATCTGGACCTAGCTTTGCTTCTAACTTAGCAATTAGGGCTGACACTGGCATCCCAGTTCTGGTACCTTGAAATAAATCATTATTCTGAGCTACATTACTTATAAACTGCTCAGCACTCAACGTGACACCTTGTACGGGCTCGGGCAGTTGGACGGTTGAAAGTTTAAGTTCAATTAATTCTAGCCAAGCACTGGCTTTACTCTCCCCTTGCGCAAAAGCGATATCTACCTTTAACACATCAGCATCACGAAAATGCAATTGAATACTAATTAGCTCTGCTAACTTGTTGCGCTGTAATAGAAACGACTCTAATTGCTGTAATAGCTTATATAAGGGCTTAGTTAGCCACTGTATCGTTTCCAGTTCGTACAATAAAACCAAATAACGAGAAAACGTCTCACAGGGCACATAAAATATAATTGGGTGATGTAATTGACCTTGTAAACGACCAAGGTAAAGCACTAATTCAGCATCAAACCGTTTTGCAAGTTGTGTAATTGGAATGTCTATCAACTGCGCTAAAGTTGTCACTCTCACTCGCTGCAATCGCTCACAAGTCGCTTCCGGTAAATCAGTGCTCTTTAAGCTATTTAATTTAACTTGCTGCAGTAATTTTTGTTTATCATCCGTAAGCAAAGACAAACCATTTCGTGCAAGCAAACGCGCGGCAAGGGGAGAAAATCCGGTTGAGTAGCTATAACGTAAGCCAAAACTCAGCAAATGCGACTGGATCTGTTGCCAGTAATCCTCAAGACTTTTATACAGTGCCAACATATTGCTTACTTTAAGCAAAATACCATTCGGTGGAAAAAGACTGATGTCAGCAGTGACTAAATACAACCAGTCCGCTATCTCTTGTAGCCTAGAGCGCTCTCGTTGTTCGTCATAAGGGACAATTTGCAAGTTGTCGCATAATGCAGCAGTGCTGGCCAAGCCTGCTCCAACTTTAACACCACATTGTTTTGCCCGCTCACACATTTGCACAATTCGGTGTGTTTTTGGGTCAGCCACCACGATTGGCGCGCTCTCTTTCTCATCTTCCAAGCTATCTAACTGTAACGATTCAAAATGTAAGTAAAGCCAGAGCGTCATTGTCCATAACCTATTGCGGTTGGCAAAGTAATCACATTTGTTGGCTTCTTCGTGGTTTGAACTACTGTGTAAAGCTGTGGCCAATATTCTTGTAACGAGAGAACAAAAGGCACCTGAGCTCTACCACCTTTTTGCTTTTTTATGTGAACTTTTATACCACTCGAATGAGCAGACAGCAGTAAAGATAATTCCACAGGCAAAGAAAAGTGCACTTCACTTTGCTCTCGAAATAAAAATAACGTTGCACGCCCTTTATGGGCGGCTAACTGCAAACGCTTAGCCTGAGCAATAGTCATAGCGCTACACCATAGCAAAACCGAGTCACAAGCATGGCTGTTAAGACATTGTTCGGCCGCCCACAGGGCATCCTTTGTCGTATTTGTCTTTATTAATAGCAGTTGCTCGCAGTCTAACCCTAAGTGATAAAACTGAGACACGTTAGGTACCCCGGGAGGACAAATAAACACAAGTAACTTATTTTGCTGTACTAAGTAGGATTGAAATAACTGCAGCTCACCTATTCCTTGTGGAGATAAAACTTCCACAACTCCCTGTCGAGGTAATCCACCTTGCAATTTATTGTCTAGCATTTTTATTCCAGAACTTATCCGTTCAAAAGACTGGCCTTGCTCACGCCCATGCCATAGCCATTGACGATGCTGAAGTAAGTCAATCATCTCGCTCATATTACACAAAACCAAAATACTGTACATTTAAACAGTATAGTTATTCATGTATAAAGTGCAAGATCAAAACAGATCGCTCTCGATCCTCACAACTGCTGGAAAAATACTGATGCTAACCCGCAATAACACTCAATCATTTTGAATGACCAAGTCTGACGATGGCTGTACTAAAAATTTCTCATTAAGAACAACTAAATAAAGAAATTTACAGCTTGCCTACATGGATGTAGTTATCCTACCAATAGCAAGACGCGGTAGCGGTGCAACCACAAGGTTTTCTTTCCTCAAAATAGACCACGTAGTTAAGCGGGTTAGTATGAATTCAAAAAGTGAAGATATGAAATAAAGTGCCACAACGAAAAATGCCAGTCACAAGGACTGGCATTCAATATTCACTTTAAAAAAGTTAGATGGTGATTACCAACCCGCTTTTTCTTTAAGTGCAGAGCCGATGTCAGCTAGTGAACGAACAGTCTTAACGCCTGCCGCTTCTAAAGCTGCGAATTTCTCATCAGCTGTACCTTTACCGCCAGCGATGATTGCACCAGCGTGACCCATACGCTTACCAGCAGGTGCAGTTACACCAGCAATGTAAGATACTACAGGCTTAGTTACGTTGTGCTTGATGTACTCTGCTGCTTCTTCTTCAGCTGTACCACCGATCTCACCAATCATTACGATTGCTTCTGTTTGAGGATCGTTTTGGAACATCTCTAGTACGTCGATGAAGTTAGTACCAGGGATTGGATCACCACCGATACCAACACACGTAGACTGACCAAAGCCAGCATCAGTAGTTTGCTTAACGGCTTCGTACGTCAGAGTACCAGAGCGAGAAACGATACCTACTTTACCAGGCTTGTGAATGTGACCAGGCATGATACCGATCTTAGTTTCACCCGGAGTGATAACACCTGGGCAGTTAGGACCGATCATACGAACACCAGTTTGGTCTAGCTTAACTTTAACGTCAACCATATCTAGTGTTGGGATACCTTCAGTGATACAAACGATAAGCTCGATGCCAGCATCGATAGCTTCTAAGATTGCATCTTTACAAAAAGGTGCTGGTACGTAGATAACTGATGCTGTTGCGCCAGTTGCTTCTACTGCTTCACGTACTGTGTTGAATACAGGAAGACCAAGGTGCGTTTGACCGCCTTTACCTGGAGATACACCACCGACCATTTGCGTACCATACTGGATAGCTTGCTCAGAGTGGAAAGTACCTTGACCGCCAGTGAAACCCTGACAGATTACTTTAGTATCTTTATTAATTAATACAGACATTATTTGCCCTCCGCAGCAGCAACAACTTTCTCAGCAGCATCTGTTAGTGATTCTGCAGCGATAATGTCAAGGTCAGAGTTAGCAAGAACTTCACGACCTAGTTCAGCATTAGTACCTTCTAAACGTACAACTACTGGTACTTGAACGCCAACTTCTTTAACTGCACCAATGATACCTTCTGCAATCATGTCACAACGTACGATACCACCGAAGATGTTAACAAGTACTGCTTTAACATTGTCATCAGAAAGGATGATTTTGAATGCTTCTGCTACACGCTCTTTCGTCGCGCCGCCACCAACGTCTAGGAAGTTAGCTGGCTTGCCACCGTGTAGGTTTACGATGTCCATAGTACCCATCGCTAGGCCTGCACCGTTAACCATACAACCTACGTTACCGTCTAGAGCAACATAGTTAAGCTCGAAGCTTGCTGCGTGAGCTTCACGCGCGTCTTCTTGCGAAGGATCGTGGAATTCACGGATCTTAGGTTGACGGAACAACGCGTTACCGTCTACACCGATTTTGCCGTCAAGACAGTGAAGGTTGCCTTGATCAGTGATAACTAGAGGGTTGATCTCTAGTAGTGCAAAATCGTGATCGTTAAACATAGTTGCTAGACCCATGAAGATCTTAACGAACTGTTTAATTTGTGCTGGGTTTAGACCTAGTTTGAAGCCTAGCTCACGACCTTGGTAAGCTTGAGGACCAACTAGCGGATCAATTTCAGCTTTATGAATTAGCTCTGGTGTTTCTTCTGCAACAGTTTCAATTTCAACACCACCTTCAGTAGATGCCATGAAAACAACTTTGCGAGTTGCACGGTCTACAACAGCACCTAGGTATAATTCGTTCGCGATGTCTGTGCAGCTTTCAACTAAGATTTTAGCTACTGGCTGACCTTTTTCGTCTGTTTGGTAAGTAACTAAGTTTTTACCTAACCAGTTCTCAGCGAATGCGCGGATTTCTTCTTTGCTATCAGCAAGCTTAACACCGCCCGCTTTACCACGGCCACCGGCGTGTACTTGACACTTAACTACCCATTTGTCGCCGCCGATTTTAGCAGCTGCTTCTACCGCTTCTTGAGGTGTATCACAAGCGAAACCCTCAGATACTGGCAAACCATAGTCGGCAAATAGTTGTTTTGCCTGATACTCATGCAAATTCATGATGCTTTATCCAATTTCTTATACTAAAAAAGCTGAATATTTATGCAAATAATCAGCTATCCCAAATTGCGCTCCTAGTATAGATCCCAAGGCGTACGATGAAAACCCTAGTTAGACCAAAGGCGCAAAAAAAAAGCTGTATGAACTAACATACAGCTTAATATCTAATCAATATCGATTAAACGTCTAATAATAGACGTGTTGGATCTTCTAGTAACTCTTTAATTGTTACTAGGAAACCAACAGATTCTTTACCATCAATTTGACGGTGATCGTAGCTAAGTGCTAAATACATCATAGGTAAGATTTCAACTTTACCATTTACTGCCATTGGACGGTCCTGGATCTTGTGCATACCCAAGATTGAAGACTGTGGCAAGTTGATGATAGGCGTCGAAAGTAATGAGCCAAATACACCACCGTTGGTGATAGTGAAGTTACCACCAGTCATATCGTCAACAGTTAGCTTACCATCACGACCTTTAAGCGCTAGCTCACGGATACCTTTTTCAATTTCAGCAACTGACAGCTTGTCACAGTCACGAAGAACTGGTGTTACAAGACCACGAGGTGTAGATACCGCGATGCTGATATCGAAGTAGTTGTGATAAACAATGTCATCGCCGTCGATAGACGCATTTACTTCTGGGAAGCGCTTAAGTGCTTCAGTTACTGCTTTCACGTAGAAAGACATGAAACCTAAACGAATACCGTGACGCTCTTCGAATACATCTTTATATTGCTTACGAAGGTCCATGATAGGCTTCATGTTTACTTCGTTGAAAGTCGTCAACATTGCTGTTGAGTTTTTCGCTTCAAGTAGACGGTTTGCAATTGTCTTACGTAAACGCGTCATTGGTACACGTTTTTGCGTACGCTCGCCTAATGCTACTGCAGGCGCTGCAGCAGCTGGTGTTGATGCAGGTTTTGCCGCAGGTGCAGACTTCAAGAATGCATCTACATCTTCTTTGGTGATACGTCCACCTTTACCTGAACCTTTGATTTGAGAAGCATCTAGACCTTTTTCAGCGATTAGGCGACGTACTGATGGAGTCAATACATCTGAGCTTTCGTCTGAAGCTGCTGGTGCCTCAGCCGCAGGTGCTGCAGCTGCTGGCGCACCGCCTGCAACGATCTTACCGATCACTTGCTCACCTAATACCGTGTCACCTTCAGCGTGAAGATGTTCACCCATTACACCATCTTCTGGTGCAACAACTTCTAAAACAACTTTATCAGTTTCAATATCAACTAGGTTTTGGTCACGGCTTACTGCTTCACCTGGTTGAACATGCCAAGTTGCGATTGTAGCGTCTGCTACTGACTCTGGAAGTACAGGTACTTTAATGTCCACTTCTTTACCTTCTGATGCTGGCGCCGCTGATGACGCTGCTGGTTGTTCATTTGATTGAGCAGGTGCACTAGCTTGCGCGCCAGCTGCACCTAGAATTGCGATAACTTGTTCACCTAGAACCGTTGCACCGTCTACTTCTTTGATTTCAGTGATCACACCATCTTCTGGTGCTACAACTTCTAGTACAACTTTATCTGTTTCAATATCTACAAGATTTTGGTCACGAGATACGGTATCACCAACGCTAACGTGCCAAGTTGCCACCGTGGCGTCTGCAACTGACTCAGGAAGAACAGGAACCTTAATTTCGGTTGTCATCTCTTATCCCTTATTTCTTAATTGTTAAAGCGTCAGCAACTAACGCATTTTGTTCTTTAGTATGTGTTGACATGTAGCCACACGCTGGTGCTGCCGATGCTTTACGGCCAGCATATGTTAGGTTTGCACCCGCAGGGATCGCATCCCAGAAGTGGTGCTGAGAGCAATACCAAGCACCTTGGTTTTGCGGCTCTTCTTGACACCAAACAAAGTCTTTCACGTGTTGATAACGAGCCATGATCTCGTCCATTTCCTGATGAGGGAATGGATATAGCTGCTCTACACGAACAATAGCAACATTGTTTAACTCTAACTTACGGCGCTCTTGCAATAGCTCGTAGTAAACCTTACCGCTACAGAAAACAACACGCTCTACCTTTGCTGGATCGATATCATCAATCTCGTCAATCATATTGTGAAATACACCATCTGCAAGCTCTTCAAGTGAAGAAACTGCTAGTGGGTGACGTAACAATGATTTAGGTGTCATTACAATTAATGGACGACGCAATGGACGCACTGATTGACGACGCAACATAGCGTATACTTGTGCAGGAGTTGAAGGCACACATACTTGCATGTTGTGGTCAGCACAAAGCTGTAAGTAACGCTCTAGGCGTGCAGAGCTGTGCTCAGGACCTTGGCCTTCGTAGCCATGAGGTAACAGCATAGTCAAGCCACATAAACGACCCCACTTTTGCTCACCAGAGCTTAAGAACTGGTCGAATACAACCTGCGCACCGTTAGCGAAGTCACCAAACTGTGCTTCCCAAAGTACTAGCGAAGTTGGCTCGGCCGTTGCGTAACCATATTCAAATGCCAGCACCGCTTCTTCAGACAGCACTGAATCGTATACTTCAAAAGCACCTTGCTTTTCATGAATGTCTTGCAATGGAATGTAAGTCGAAGCATCTTGTTGATTATGAACAACGGCATGACGATGGAAGAATGTACCACGACCAGAGTCTTGGCCAGTCATACGCACATCTACGCCTTCATCAACGAGTGTTGCATAAGCAAGTGTTTCAGCCATACCCCAATCAAGAAGCTTTTCACCGCTGGCCATCGCTTTACGATCATCGTAAATTTTCTTAACGCGCGACTGAGCTTTATGCGTTTCTGGGTAGGTTGATACCTTTTCAGCTAGTGATTTAAGCTTGTCCACTGATAGCGTAGGATTGTATGCAACATCCCAATCGTGACCAACAAACTTAGACCAATCCGATGAATGCTTTGTATCAGGCTTAATCTCTTCAACAACACACTGGCCATTATCTAAGCCATTACGGTATTCATCAGCTAGCGCTTTCGCTTCATCTGCCGTGATAATACCCTCTAATGCTAACTGCTCAGCGTAAATTTGACGAGGCACAGGGTGCTTTTTGATTTTTTGATACATTAACGGCTGAGTTGCATTTGGCTCATCCGCTTCGTTGTGACCGTGGCGGCGGTAACAAACTAAATCAATTACAACATCACGGCGGAATTGATTACGGAAATCCAATGCAACTTGCGTTACAAAAGCAACCGCTTCTGGGTCATCAGCATTAACATGGAAGATTGGCGCCTGAACCATCTTAGCAATGTCAGTACAATAATCTGTAGAGCGAACGTCTTCTTGCTTTGATGTTGTAAAGCCCACTTGGTTATTTACAACGATACGTACTGTACCACCTACACCAAACGCGCGAGTTTGTGATAGGTTAAAGGTTTCTTGTACAACGCCTTGTCCAGCAATTGCTGAGTCACCATGAATGGTAATAGGAAGCGCTTTTGAGCCAGTCTTACAAGCTAAGCGATCTAAACGAGCACGTACAGAGCCCATCACTACTGGGTTAACAATTTCCAAGTGCGAAGGGTTAAATGCCAACGCCATATGCACATCACCACCTTGCGTTGCAAAGTCAGATGAGTAACCCATATGATATTTAACGTCGCCAGAGCCGGCTAATTCGCCGTACTTACCTGCGAACTCATCAAATAATACTTGTGGATTCTTGCCAAGCACATTCACTAGCACGTTTAAACGACCACGGTGCGCCATACCTATTACAGCTTCTTGTTGGCCGCTTTCACCCGCACGATGAATAAGCTCTTTCAGCATAGGTACTAGAGAATCACCGCCCTCAAGAGAGAAACGCTTTGCACCTGGGAATTTCGCACCCAAGTATTTTTCTAAACCATCTGCCGCTGTAAGACCTTTTAGAATACGTAACTTTGTTTCTTTGCTAAATTGAGGCTTTGAGAAAGTTGACTCTAGGCGTTGCTGTAACCAGCGTTTTTCTTCTGTAGAAGTGATGTGCATATATTCCGCACCGATAGAACCACAATATGTGTTCTTCAGAGCAGCATATAAGTCTTTTAATTTCATTGTCTCTTTGCCACAAGCAAAAGAGCCAACGTTGTATTCTTTGTCTAAATCCGCATCAGTTAGCTCGTGATAATCAAGTTCTAAGTCGCGAACTCGCTCACGTTTCCATAAACCCAAAGGGTCTAGGTTGGCGTTTTGGTGGCCTCTAAACCTAAATGCGTTAATCAGTTGCAGTACTCTAACCTGCTTTGCGTCAGATGAACCATCTGCTGCAACTACTACTTCTCTGTGTTTGTTTTTAGCAAGCTCGGCAAACTGTTGCCTTACTTGTGAATGCTTAACATCAACATCAACACCATCAACTTTAGGTAGTTGATCAAACACTTCTCGCCACTCTTCTGGCACTGAAGTCGCATCATCAAGATACGCTTCATAAAGCTCTTCTACATAAGCTACGTTTCCGCCGTACAAATGCGAAGATTCTAGCCATGCCTTCATCACACCTTCGTGCATTTATTAGCCCTTTTCTCTAGCGCAGAAATTTAATTAATAACAAGATGGCATGCCAGAGCATGCCATCTAAGGTTTAAATATGTATTAAACCGAACGATTTAACAACATAGATTTAATCTGACCAATGGCTTTAGTTGGATTCAAGCCTTTTGGACATACGCTAACACAGTTCATGATACCGTGACAGCGGAATACACTGAACGCGTCGTCAAGGTCTGCCAAACGTTCTTCTGTAGCTGTATCGCGGGTATCTGCTAAGAAACGATAAGCATGTAAAAGACCTGCGGGACCGATGAACTTGTCTGGGTTCCACCAGAACGAAGGACACGACGTTGAACAACACGCACATAAAATACACTCATACAAGCCATCTAGTTGCTCACGCTCTTCAATTGATTGAAGGCGCTCAACACCACCAGTTGGTTTGTCGTTAATTAAGAAAGGCTTTACTTTTTCGTATTGAGTGTAGAATTGGCTCATATCAATGACTAAGTCACGAATAACTGGTAGACCAGGTAACGGACGTAGAATGATTTTGCCTTTGCCATTCTTTTGCAATGCTGAAATAGGCGTAATACATGCAAGGCCATTTTTGCCATTCATGTTTACACCATCCGAACCACAAACACCTTCACGACAAGAACGACGGAAAGATAAAGTTGGATCTTGCTCTTTTAGAAGTAAAAGCGCGTCCAACACCATCATGTCACGACCTTCTTCTACTTCAAGCGTGTAATCCTGCATGCGTGGCGCATTGTCCACATCAGGATTATAACGATAAACAGAAAATTCTAAAGTTGCCATCGCTGAGCTCCTAGTAAGTACGTGCTTTAGGTGGGAATGCTTCACGAGTCTTAGGCGCGTAGTTAACCTCACGCTTACTCATGCTTTCCGTCACTGGGTTATATACCGTATGGCATAACCAGTTTTCATCATCACGATCTGGGAAGTCAAAACGAGAGTGAGCACCACGACTTTCTGTACGGAAATTTGCAGCAACAGCCGTTGAGTATGCAGTTTCCATCAAGTTGTCTAGCTCAAGACACTCGATACGTTGTGTGTTGAACTCTGTCGACTTATCATCAAGACGCGCATGCTGTAAACGTTCGCGAATCTCTTTAAGTTGCTGTAGACCTTCAGCCATCGAGTCACCTTCACGGAATACCGAGAAGTTAAGCTGCATACATTGTTGTAAGTCTTTCTTAATTTGAACCGGATCTTCGCCCTGACCTTTCGTTGAATTTTCCCAACGATTGAAGCGAGCAAACGCTTCATCAATATCATCGCTTGATGCTTCTTTTGAAATTTGCGCATCAGCAAGGTATTGACCAAGGAAGTTACCAGCTGCTCGACCGAATACAACAAGGTCAAGTAGTGAGTTACCACCTAGGCGGTTAGCACCGTGTACTGATACACATGCAATTTCACCTACGGCGAATAAACCTTCAACCAGTTTGCCATTACCATTTTCGTCAACGCTCAATACTTGGCCGTTCACGTTTGTAGGCACACCACCCATCATGTAGTGACATGTTGGGATTACTGGAATTGGCTCTTTTGCAGGGTCAACGTGTGCAAATGTCTTAGATAGATCACAAACACCTGGAAGGCGTAGGTTAAGAGTCTCTTCACCAAGGTGATCAAGTTTAAGCTTGATATGTGGACCCCAAGGACCGTCACAACCACGACCTTCACGAATTTCGGTCATCATTGAACGAGCAACAACGTCACGTGATGCTAAGTCTTTCGCATTTGGTGCATAACGTTCCATGAAGCGTTCGCCGTCTTTATTTAGAAGGTAACCACCTTCACCACGACAACCTTCGGTTACGAGCGTACCCGCACCAGCGATACCTGTTGGGTGGAACTGCCACATTTCCATATCTTGCATCGCAATGCCAGCGCGCGTTGCCATACCAACACCGTCACCAGTGTTAATGTGTGCGTTAGTCGTAGAAGCATAAATACGACCGGCACCACCTGTTGCTAGAACAACCGCTTTCGATTTGAAGTAAGTTACTTCCCCTGACTCGATATCGATTGCAGTACAGCCGACTACATCACCGTTATCGTTTTTAACTAAATCTAGTGCGTACCACTCTGAGAAAACGTTGGTTTTGTTTTTAACGTTTTGTTGGTACAAGCAGTGAAGCAATGCGTGACCTGTACGGTCAGCAGCCGCAGCTGTACGCGCAGCCTGTTCACCACCAAAGTTTTTAGACTGACCACCGAAAGGACGCTGATATACACGGCCATTTTCAAAACGAGAAAATGGAAGACCCATGTTCTCAAGTTCAGTGATAGCTTCAGGACCTGTTTGACACATGTATTCGATAGCGTCTTGGTCGCCGATAAAATCGGAACCTTTAACCGTATCGTACATATGCCATTCCCAGTTATCCTCATGAGAGTTACCCAGCGCTACAGTAATACCACCTTGCGCAGATACCGTGTGAGAACGTGTTGGGAAAACTTTAGAAATCAATGCACAAGTTTTGCCTGATTCAGAAATAGCAAGCGCTGCGCGCATACCAGCACCGCCGGCACCGATTACAACAGCATCAAATTCACGAGTATTGTATTTCACTTAAACACCCCACAGAACAAACAGACCAATTGCTACGTAAGCAAGAGCCATTAAGTTTAAAACGAAGCCAAGTACCGTACGCATTGTTGAGCACTTTACATAGTCCGTTAGAACTTGCCAAAGGCCGATGCGCGTATGCACCATAATGCATACTAAGGTAACGATTGTTGCTGCTTTAACAGCAAGATTTGAGAACAAACCTTTCCATGCTTCGAATGTTAGTTCTGGAGTAAGAAGTAAATAACCAACAATAAATACTGCATATGCTGCAATGATCAATGCGGTTGTACGCAATGAAACGTAATCTTGTACGCCGTCACGCTTGAGAGTTGCTTGATTTAAGACCATATCCACACTCCTGCTAAAATTGCTACTACTACAGAAAGTGCAATTGCAATTTTCGCGCTGCTATTGCCAGACTCTAATTCTTCCCAATGACCCATGTCTTGGATCATATGGCGGATACCACCGATTAGGTGATAAGCCAACACACTGATGGTGCCCCACGCGATGAATTTTGCGATAAAGCCGCTGAACAGCCCTTTCACAAATTCAAAACCTTCAGGAGAAGAAAGAGACTCAGACCAAGCCCAAATGACAAAAGTTAAAGCGAAGAACAATGCTACACCTGTTACACGGTGTAGAATCGACGCTTTAGCCGTTGCCGGCATCGATATAGTCGTAAGATCTAGATTTACAGGTCTTTGCTTTTTCACAGTTACTTGCCCATCTTGCCCACTAAGGAGCTCATCTACTTGTTTTTATAAAATCCACTTGCGTAAATACAAATGGCACACTCTAAATAAACCTGTTTTTCCAAAAAACCGATCAATTTTTCGTAAAAATAGGTTTACCCACAGACGATACGGTATAAAACCTTTCACAGTATATAAGGCCGAGCGTGCTTTTACAATTCTTGTTTAGATTGAGATGCTTGCGAATTAGCCAATGGTATAATATTTAATCCGTGCAGAATATTTATTATACATATTTGCATAATTCTTAGAAAAATTGACTTTCCACCCCTGTTGTACGTTAAAATGATCAGAATTTGCTTAACATTAGTATCAAACATAACAATCAGAATTGTTATTTCATAGGAGATAAGTAGATGGCAGATAAGAAAGCCACAGTACATATTGAAGGTCACGACCCGATCGAGCTTCCGATTTACTCAGGCACAGCTGGTCAAGACGTAATTGACGTTCGCACGCTAGGTGCACATGGACACTTCACATATGACCCAGGTTTCATGTCTACTGGTTCGTGCGAGTCATCTATCACCTACATTGACGGCGGGAAAGGCGTATTGTTACATCGCGGCTACCCAATTGAACAGCTTGCAGAAAAATCGAACTACATCGAACTTTGTTACCTTTTACTAAACGGTGAGTTACCAACAGCTGAGCAACATGCTGAATTTGCAGATGAAATCACACGTAACACCATGTTACACGAGAAAATTGCTGTATTCTTCCAAGGCTTCCGAGTAGATTCACACCCAATGGCAATGCTATGTGGTGTTGTTGGTGCGATGTCATCTTTCTACCACGATGACCTAGATATTTCTGACTCAGAGCAGCGTCACCGCAGCGCAGTACGTCTAGTAGCTAAACTACCAACAATTGCAGCGATGGCGTACAAGTATAATGTAGGTCAACCATTCGTATATCCACGTAACGACCTTAGCTATGCTGAAAACTTCTTACACATGATGTTCTCAGTACCTGCAGAAGAGTACCAAGTAAACCCTATCCTTGCTAAAGCAATGGATAAAATCTTCATGCTTCACGCAGACCACGAGCAAAACGCATCAACGTCTACAGTTCGTCTAGCTGGTTCTTCAGGCGCAAACCCTTATGCATGTATCGCAGCTGGTATCGCGTCACTTTGGGGCCCAGCTCACGGCGGTGCTAACGAAGCATGCTTGAACATGTTGGAAGAAATCGGTTCAGTTGATCGCATCGACGAATACGTAGCGAAAGCAAAAGACAAGAACGACCCGTTCCGTTTAATGGGCTTTGGTCACCGTGTTTATAAAAACTTCGACCCACGCGCTACAGTAATGCGTGAGACGTGTCACGAAGTTCTAAAAGAGCTGAACATTCAAGATCCACTATTGGATGTTGCAATGAAGCTTGAGCAAATTGCACTGGAAGATCCGTACTTCATCGAGAAGAAACTTTACCCTAACGTAGATTTCTACTCAGGTATCATCTTGAAAGCAATCGGTATTCCTACAAGTATGTTCACAGTTATCTTTGCGATGTCTCGTACTGTTGGTTGGATTTCACATTGGGATGAAATGCTATCTCAACCAGGCCACAAAATCGGTCGCCCTCGTCAGCTATACACTGGCTATACGCAGCGCGACTACAAACCTACATCAGATAGATAAGTTCAGTAGAATTTGTTTTAGGCCGCCTAGTGCGGCCTTTTTTATTGGCTTTGATGCAAAATATCATTAAAATTGCCCCTCGCTTTACCCAAGGACTTTTGCATGACCGATATCACGCAGCTAAGAGATGACTTTCCAATTTTAAAACAGACAATAGAAGGTAATCCTTTAGTCTACCTAGATTCAGGCGCTACCAGCCAAAAGCCTCAGGTAGTGATCAATGAAATAAATCAGTTTTATGAAAAAAACAATGCAAATGTACACAGGGGTTTACACACTCTAAGCGAACGTGCAACATCACGCTATGAAAGCGTGCGAGAAAAATTAGCGACGATTCTTCAGGTATCAGCAAAAGAACTTGTTTGGACCAGCGGTGCGACAGAAAGTATTAACCTCGTTGCTTGCGGATTAACTCAGTCCATCACACAAAATGACATTATTCTAATTTCCGCATTAGAACATCACGCGAATATTGTTCCTTGGCAACAACTGGCGCTGCGCACTGGCGCAAAACTTGAAGTAATACCAGTCACCTCACAGGGTATAATTGATACTCAAACTGCGGTAGAAAAAGTTGCTCAATTAAAGCCTAAAATCTTTGCTTGCTCACATGCTTCAAACACGTTGGGCAACATTCAAGACGTTCAAACTTTGGTGAACGAAGCTAAAAAACATGGCGCAATTACCTTAATTGACGGCGCGCAAGCTTTTTTACACCTGCGACCAAATTTGCGAAAGCTAGGCTGTGATTTTTATGTGCTGTCAGCCCATAAAGCCCTTGGTCCGACTGGATTAGGTGTGCTGTATGGGCGATATGAATTACTCAATACATTGCCTGTGTATCAAACAGGGGGTGAAATGATCCAACAAGTCAGTTTTGAAAAAACGACCTTTAGGGAAGCACCTGCCAAGTTTGAGCCCGGAACGCCGAACATTTCCGCGGTTTTAGGGTTTAGTTCAGCATTAGATTATTTAAATGCAATTAATTTTAAACAGATGCATCAATATGAGCAGGCATTATTGGCCTACTTAGTCGAGCAACTATCTGCGATTGAAGGCATTAAACTCTATGGTGATTTGGTCAATAACATTGGCACAGTGAGTTTTAATTACAAGTCTGAACACCATTACGATTTAGCAATGTTACTGAACACTTACGGAATAGCCATAAGAAGCGGCCACCATTGTACTCAGCCACTTATGCAAGCACTCAACTTAAATGGCACCATACGGGTCAGTTTAGCTTTTTATAACAATAAAAACGATATTGATCTTTTTATCAGTGCATTACGAAATAGTATTGAGCTACTCGAAGGATAAAATTTGTGACTTATCAAGAAATACATAACGCATTGTCTAACACGTCAGGCTGGCAACAAACTTATCGCGAGATCATGTTACTTGGCAAGCAGCTTCCCGCTTTACCTGAAGTTTTAAAAACAGAGCAGGCCAAAGTTACTGGCTGTGAAAGTAACGTATGGTTGCACATTGAATTGGACGAGCAGCAGCAAAATTTACTGCTAGTTGGCGATTCCGACACACGCATTGTTAAAGGTCTTCTTGCGATTGTATTGGCTATGTACAATGGAAAAACCCCTGTGGATGCGAAGCAGATCGACGCTTATCAAGAATTTGAAGCGCTTGGGCTGATCAAACACCTTAGCCCATCCAGAGGCAATGGTATTAAGGCAATTGTAGAAACGATTCAAAAGCAAATTAGACGGTGGGCATAAGCCCACTGTAGCTAACCGCTTACTGTTTTATCTTTTTTATCTAAAAATTTGCGAATGGCCCTTGAGGCAGCAAAAAAGCCAAATGTCCCCGTTACCATCGTAGCGGAACCAAAGCCTGTGGCACAATCCATATTCTTGGCGCCATCGGCTTGTTGTTTCGCCATACACACCTCTCCACTTTCAGTCGGATAAACCAATTGCTCAGTAGAATACACGCAATCAACTCCAAATTTACGCTTTGGGTTAGTGGAGTAATTATATTTTTTGCGCAGCAGGTACCTAACTTTCGCGAGCAATGGATCTTGGGTGGTTTTGGCCACATCACCAAACTGAATTTGGCTCGGGTCCGTTTGTCCTCCCGCTCCACCTGTGGTAATCACGGGAATTTTACGGCGCTTGCAATGGGCTATCAGCGCTGCTTTTTCCTTAACTGCATCGATGCAGTCAATCACGTAATCAAAATCATTAATATGTTCTGCAATATTCTCAAGGGTAATAAAATCGTCGATAAGCTCAACTTCACAGCTTGGGTTGATCTGCTTAAGGCGCAGCGCCATTGCTTCAATTTTTTGCTCTCCGATCGAGTCGGAAAGTGCATGAATTTGTCTATTTACGTTAGTTACACAAATATCATCTAAATCAACCAAACAAATACGGCCTACGCCTGTTCTAGCTAAAGCTTCTGCTACCCAGCTACCTACGCCACCAATGCCAACCACGCAAAAGTTTGCTTCAGCTAGCCACTCTAACTGTTGAGCACCATACAGGCGGCCTATTCCACCAAAACGAAGTTGTGTTTGTTGATCAGTCATATTACCACTCTAACTGCCAAGGGTTTTGCCAATCGGCGAACCCTTCATGATTAATTAATTTAGCAAACAGTCCTATAGGTTCAGGTACCGTATAATACTGCTTCTCTGTGCCTTTCCAATTAAAACGTAATGCAAAGGCATGTAAGTATACTCGGTCACTGACTTGTCCTCCATAAAGCTCATCACCCAAAATCGGCGCGGAAAGGCTTTTAAGCGCAACTCTAAGTTGATGCGTTTTACCTGTGAATGGTTTAAGAATGCAGCCTCGCAGGCCCGGCTCTATGCTCATAGAGTAAAAGCGTGTAATTGCGGGGTTCTCATTTGATGTTAACAGCTTATAAGCACCACGACGCGCTTTTGCCATATCCCCTTTCACCCAACCTTGCTTTTTCTTAGGTTTATCTGAGATCAGTGCCAAGTATGCTTTATCGATGCTTTTTTGGGCGAACATGGTACTTAGTTTACTCGCCGCTTCACTGGATTTAGCGAATATGAGCAACCCAGACGTTACTTTATCTAGCCTATGTACCGAATACAGTTTAATTGCGAGTTGTGTTTCTAGTTGAACAACGAAACCAGCTTCGCTTTCCGAATGAAAACTAGTACCCGCAGGTTTGACTGCAACAACGTAATCTTTCTCATCTGCAACGATTTTTATGCGTGCCATTTTTCCATTTCTTCAGCACTTAACTCGCGAGCTTCGTTTTCAAGAAGTACGGGAATATCATCACGAATTGGATACGCAAGCTTGGCAGCTGTGCTAATTAATTCGCTGTTTTCTTTGTCGTACTGTAGTTTACCTTTGCACACTGGACAGGCGATTATCTCTAATAGTTTTCTATCAAATGCCATGATGGATCTCTTTTGATTTTAATAAGGTTAACAATGTTGATTGCAAAGCATCCGAAGGCTTGGCATCAACGCGTAAATAGTACCAATTGTTTTTGGCAAATGCCTGACATTTTACCGCGTCTTTCTCTGTCATAAAAACAGCATTTTGCCCAAGTTCCTCAAAGTCTTCAGCACTATAGGCGTGGTGATCCCGAAAGTGTCTGCTGGCGTTGATTGTAATTCCGTGCTGAATTAAGCTTTGCTCAAACCGCTCGGGGTTACCGATCGCACTGACTGCAACACCTTGATTTACGAAGTCTGTGCACATTTCGTTGTCTTTAACTTTGAAAATACCCATACTTTCTAGCTGGTAACTGAGCGGCTCATCGCCACCATTTTCAATTACAAGATCAACACTCTTTAACCGTGAAGGTAACTCCCTTAACGGACCTGCTGGTATCAAACAGCCATTGCCAAACTGACGCTTCGAATCAACAATGCACAGCTCAATATCTCTGTTCATCTTGTAATGTTGTAAACCATCATCAGAGACAATAATATCAACATCATGGTTTTCTTTGAGATACTGGCAACTGGCTTGCCTGTCGGGACCGATGACCAAGGGGCAACTTAAACGAGACGCCAGCAAAAAAGGCTCATCACCCGCCTCAATAACCGAACTACTCGGCGTCACTTCAAACGGATAATAAGGTGCTTTAGAGCCATACCCTCGACTTATCACCGCGACTTTAAACCCTAACTTTTGTAAATAAGGAACTAGCCACAAAGCGAAAGGCGTTTTGCCGTTACCACCAATACTAATATTACCGATGACGATAACGGGCACATGTGCTGAGAAAGTTTTACTAATGCCAAGTTTGAAGCTCAAACGACGTAAACCGCTTATCAGCCAAAACAAGCCACTAAAAGGCAAAAGTACAAGGGTAATAATGCTCTTTCGTTTATACCAGCTTTGTTCAATCAAGCTCAAAACTATGCTCCATGCTGCATCTTACAAAGCGCCGCATAAACACCATCTTTTGCGAGTAATGCTTGGTGATCTCCCTGCTCGACAATGCGGCCTTGTTCTAGCACATAAATTCGGTCTGATTTTTCAATAGTCGAAAGGCGGTGTGCGATCACAATTGACGTTTTATTTGCCATCAAGGAATCCAATGCATCTTGGATCAACCGTTCAGACTCCGTATCCAAAGCGGATGTTGCTTCATCTAAAATAAGTATTGGTGCATTTTTGACGATGGCTCGAGCAATAGCGATGCGTTGACGCTGACCGCCAGACAGCATAACGCCGTTCTCACCAACCATCGTATTGAGCCCTTCAGGCAAGTCCTTCACAAACTCCCAAACATGGGCCTGTTTAACAACAAGTTCAAGTTCTTGCTCTGTTAGCGGTTTGTCTTGGCCATACATAATATTGTTGGCAATGGTATCGTTAAAAAGCACAACTTGCTGAGACACAATAGAAAACTGACGACGTAAATCTTTAAGCTTGTACTCTTGTATTGCGTGGCCATCAAGTAGGATCTCTCCCGCTTCTATTTCATAATGTCTCGGTAACAAACTGGAAAGGGTCGATTTGCCTGAGCCTGAACGACCGACCAGAGCAATGCTTTCACCTGCTTTAATGTTCAGGTTTAAATCACGAATTGCAGGCTCTTGCTTGGTTGGATAACAAAACGTTAAATCCTTAATGACAATTTCACCTTTGCAAGATGCGATTTCTCGTGTGCCAGTATCACTCTCTATCGGCGTATCAAGTATTTTAAAAATGCTTCTCGCCGCTTCTATCCCTCGTTGCATCTCTCCATTGACATTAGAAAGTTGCTTCAATGGTCTTAGCATCATCATCATCGAAGTCAGCAAACTAATAAACGCACCCGATGTGATTGTATCTATCATCGAAGTGGTAGCAATTATCAGCAGTACCAGCGCCATTGCACTTGCGGCTAGAATTTGGATCACCGAAACACTGATTGCACGAGTTGCATCCATTTTAACTCGTTGTTGTCGGTTGCGGTTATTTACATCCGCAAAGCTTGATATCTCTTTAGCTTGCCCTTCAAATCCATGGATCACTTTATGACCAAGCAACATTTGCTCTGAGCCGCGTGTGACCTCCCCCATAGCATCTTGAATATTTTTCGAAATTTTTCTGAATCGCTTAGACACAATATTTACGATCAGCGCGACTAAGGGAATAATAATTAAGAATAGACAAGTAAGCTGCCAGCTAGCCGTGAACATGCCAACAAGTACAAATACAACAAATGCACCTTCACGAATAACGATTTGAATTGCTTTGGTCACGGCCTGTTGAACTTGTTCGGTATCAAAAGTTATTTTTGAGATCATTTCTCCATTGGAGTGTTGATCGTGAAACGCAACTGGCAAATATAACATACGCTCAAAAAGCTGTTGTCTCAGCTCTCTGACAACTTGAGAACCAACATATGTCATGCAATATGATGCCATATAGTTAAATATACCTCGACCAACAACCAAAGCAATAACGACGGCTGGCGCCCACTTTAAAACCTCTGCATTACGCGCGTTTAGGCCTTCGTCGATAAAAGGCTGCATCAATTTGATAAATAATGCGTCCATTGCCGCATAGCCCAACATACCTACCACAGATAAAATTGCTACAGCTTTATAATCCAATGTGTATCTTAAAAGCCGTTTGTAGATTTGTTTGGCGCTTTGCTGCATAAAAACTCTCTGCTTAGGGGAAAACCCATTCATTGTACTTGCGCTCATCGTAAAAACAAAACGATAAGTCGCTAAAATCAATTATATGGAGCCAAAATGAGCAAAGTACAAGACCAATAGATAGAAAAGTGTAAAACGATGCGACTGGCTATAAAAACCAGTAGCTATATGACCCTCGCGCAGTTTCTATGATTTGATCAGACTTCGTAAACTTGATCCGGATATGACCATCTATCGCCGTATCATATTGTTTTACATTTAACACATTGTATCTTTTTACCACTTCTTCATTTGGGAGATGCCAAATCGAGTGGTACGCTCGGGAGTATATTGCAACTTTTGGCGACACGGCATCGAGAAAACCGTGACTTGATGATGTTTTGCTGCCATGGTGAGGTGCCAGTAAAATGTCACTTTGTAACTTTTGACCGTATCTTTGTAGCAATATTTGCTCCGCCCGTTTCTCAATATCACCAGGTAGTAGTATTGAAGTCCGGCCATCGGAAATTTTCACCACGCAAGAGTTATTGTTATCCGATAGCATTGGTTTATCTGGCCATAGTGACTCTATCGAAAGTATACCCACAATTTCTTTTTTTATCAGACAACTGGAGCTTGGATCGTAATGGTGAAACGCTTTTAACGGTGTTCTTCCTGAAAACTTAAGCAGCTCTTCGATTCCACCAACATGATCGTTATCTTGGTGACTTAAAATCACATGGTTAAGTGTTAGCTGTTTTTTCTCTATATATGGTTGTACTACATGTTCGAACATAGAGTAACGTCCAAAATATTTCGTGCCTAAATCATAAAGTACGGCATGTTTTATTGTTGAAATCAGTACAGCTGTGCCATGATCGACGTCAAACACGTCAACTTGCCACAATATTTTCGGCGTAAATACACTATGACCAAATACAGAAATTAAGGGTATCAATGCCAGCCACCTGAACCAAATTAGGCTGAAGAACAGAATAAAGGAAAGATACAAAGCCGCCACATACCACCACTCAATTGGGGGCAATGTCAGCCAGCCATAGCTGATAAATAAGTGTTCTAGTTGAGTCATCAACCAAGCTAAAAGTGTATCAGCGTATGCAAATATTGAAATTGATACCCCCAACGCACTCATGAGTAAAATAGCCAATAAGGCTGGCAAAATAGCGAATGATAACAGAGGAACAAATATCAAATTAGTTAGCACAGAACAAATGCTAATGCCACTAAAAAACAACCAACTCAGCGGTGCAAGTGCAACTAGCAGTACAAACTGAATTATAACCAATTGAAGTAAATGAGACAGAACCCCCAACCCAACCTTGTAATTCATAAGTTTTATACAGAAAAAAATGCTTAACACAGCAACAAACGAAAAATACAGGCCCGCATTTAACAAAGAAAATGGGTCCAAAAGAAGCACTGCCGCTAAAGCAAAAAGCAACGTTTGATAACTGACTATTTGTTTGCCTTTAACATAAGCCATAATGAACACGCTAAGCATGATGAATGCTCTTTGAGCAGGTATCCCTGAGCCACTAAGTAGCACGTAAATCAATGCTGCGCATAAGCCAAAGCTCATACCAAATATGTTTATGTCGATACTTTGATTAAATGGAAAACCTAACTTGGCTATAATCAAAAATAGGCAACGGGCGCAATAAAAAAACAAACCATAAATGATACCTATGTGCAAACCAGATACCGCAAGCGTGTGGCTGAGCCCCAACTTTTGCATCACTGTTTTATCGCTCTTTGCTATTTTAGATTTATCACCACTGAGTAATGTGAAATACAACCAAGCTAATTTAAACTGGGATAAGTGTGACCACAACCAAGCTCTATATTGGGTCACAAGTCCAAAATTGGCTTGTGAGATATGAACAATGTCGGTCACTTTTCCTTTGAAGTAAACGTGGTTGGCAAATGCATACAATTCACTATCAAAAACAAGAAAGTTTTTCCTACTTCGATAAGGCTTTAGCTTCACGTAAGTTTTGGCTATTGCACCCTCTTGCAGCTGCGAGCTTACTTCTGGGATAGATAAATTTGCTCTTACCGTTTTAAACCAAGGCAACCTACTACCGTTAATTTGGATAATTTTGGCTGTAAAATAACCTTCACTGAGTTGGCGCTCAAGCTTACTCACGATACTTACTTCTTGCTTTAACTCCCCCAAATCATAATCAAATTTATAGAAAACAGTGTAATGTACCCAGATTAAAAAAATAGCGAAAATAAACCCTAACAAAACGAAGCAAAACGGCTTAAAATGACGCACAACAACAATCAGAAAAATGCAGCTGCTATAAAATGGCCACTGTTTATAAAAAAATACAGTCACGAAGCAGCCGAAAATAAACCCACACACCAAGAGAACTGACGTATATGGTTGCAAGTTATGGCTAAGAAAACGATCCAACGCTTTTTACCCGATCATAATAAGATCAAGCAGCAGAAATCATTAAAGATATTTGGTCGCTTATTGCACGACGCTAATTTATGGCATCTCAACAGACGTTCCGCACGAGGGGCTTTCTCTGTTGGATTATTTTTCGCGTTCATCCCTGTCCCTTTTCAAATGGTTTTAGCGGCAGCCTTTGCAATTCCTTTTCGCGTTAATTTACCTTTGTCTGTCGCCTTAGTGTGGTTAACTAATCCACTCACTATGCCACCAATTTTTTACTGTTCCTACATTGTTGGCGTTTTCGCACTCGGTCAAGAAACTCAACCCTTCCATTTTGAAGCTAGCTGGGAATGGCTTTCTCAAAGTTTAAGCACTATCGGACCCGCTTTCATCGTTGGCTCACTGATCTGTGCGTGTTCTGCTGCCATTATTGGCTACTTCGGCATCGACTATTTATGGCGACGTTCCGTTAATAAAGCATGGGCTGCGCGCCATCAATAACCACTTGAGTATAGACACAAAAAAAGCCCATAAGGGCTTTTTTTGTGTCTGCTTAAAAATCAGTTTATGCGACTGTAAGCTTTCTGCGTCTTAACCATGCGAATGGTAATGCTAGCAATGCAAACATAGATAAACTACCTGACTTACGCTCATAAGTTTCAGCTTCAGGCGGCGCACAATCTTCAACGGTTCCATTTGGAACCGGCGTAAGTAGTACAGGTAAAGTCACTGATTCATACTCGATGTTACCATCGCTGTCCTTTTCAATGTTACCTAGTCTATCTCTGCGCTCTACAGTTTTTGTCGCAATTGCATAGATCTTGTTGGCTTCAGTAATTTTGATCGCCTCTGCAATCGTGTATGGGTAGTTATTGCCACTACTATCTTTACAAGGCAATAGGTCATTGATATTTGTTAACTTATCTTCACCTATTTTATAAATAAAACCTTCTCTACGGCGATTACTAGTGCTGCCCTTCTCAATCTCTGCTTGACCAATAATAAAACCTGCATCATTAATATCGGTTACAACAGTACGTGAACCTTTAAAGAAATATGGCATTTCAGTTAGCTTTTTATCATTAATATCATAATAAAAGCCATACTGATCTGTAAGTGAGCTTCGCACTTGTAATGCAGTATAACCAACCGCGACATTATTGTTATTAATATCAACCGCTTTACCTGTTTCATACCATTTTTCTAACTTATGAAATGGCGTGAATTGCCCATCTGCAAAGTAACCAGCTAAGCCGTAGGGATATAAGTCATCTCCTTTTCGATACGGAGAGTAACCAACAGCAATACCTGATTTGTTCACGGCCAGCGCTGTACTGACAAATGCATTGTCTTCGTCATCTTTGGGCGTGAGGCCTAGACCTAGGTTGGTAGTACTAACAACATTAAAATCATCATCTAACTTCCACTGAAAGGCACGTAAATCATAAAACTGTCTGGCTACTTGTTGCTGCCAAACACACACCTTCTCTGGTTCATCTTTGTTATCACAGTTGTCGTTGTAATTATTTTGACGATTTTCTGGAATACCAGTACTACTGTTACCAACAACAATATAGCCGCCTTCATCTAACTTTTTGATGTCAGTCGCAATACTCGAGCCACCATGTTCAGTAAACTCAGGCTCTAATACAACTTTCTCACCTTGTGGCGTAATAACAACACCACGAGAGCTCCAATCTCTCACAAAGTAAGTTTCATCTTCAGATTCATTCTCTGGTTTAAACGTCACTTTTGAATATGGTGCTGAGCCCCAGCCAGCAAGTACGCCATCTTCACTCAATGCAGTTAAGTAATTAGAGGTAGAACGAGTAAGCCCATTAGTATCATCGCTTTCTACATCAAAAAGAAGTTGCTCTTGTGCAGATACCGCATCAATATTTAGTGCGATTCTATCGTTAAACTTTTGATACTGTGCCGAGCCAGAACGACCACTTAAAAAGTTAAGCATAAATACGTTCGCATCTGCATTTGTCGCAGCAACGCCATTTTTTATGTCTTCCAGCGTAAAGGTAATTTCCTCATCGATAGATTCGTACGCACTTTTGGTATTTTCATAGGCGTTTTTAAGCGTCGCGTCGTCAAAATCAATATAACTTACGTCAATTGGCAAACCGAATAAGCTGCTTGCAGCACCGATGATCTGTCCATTGTCATTCGCATCTGAGATAAAAGTATATTTACCATTTTCATAACGCGGTAATTCACTTAATTGATAGGTTGCTGCCAGTGCTTGGCCACTTAGACCAGCAAAAATACTCGCAGCCAAAAATGTCTGTTTCATTTTAATCCTTACTACTGATTCTGTAATGCTTCTAATTCTTCCCAGCGCTCGAACGCGGTTTCAAGCTTCGACTCAAGTTCCGCCAATTCGTTCAACGCAGCTTGTGTTGTCTGCGAATCTTGTTTGAAAAAGTCTGGGGCATTAACGATTTCTTGTTGTTGCTCTAGTGCCAATTCAAGTGCTTCTACTTTACTTGGCAACTGCTCTAATTCAAGTTTTAATTTGTAACTTAGCTTGGTGCTTTTGTTGCTATTCGTTTTAGCCTGTTTAACCTGCTTTTCCGCTTCTTGCTTGGCTTGCTTTTCAAGCTCTTTAGCCTGCGCTTGGCGCATTGCAACATATTGCTCGTAATCTGTATAACCACCAACGATGTCTGTAATTTGGCCGCTGCCTTCAAATGCCCACACAGAATTACAGGTATTATCGATAAACTCACGGTCGTGACTAACAATTAAAATAGTACCCTGATACTGATTTATGATTTCTTCAAGTAATTCCAATGTTTCAATATCAAGATCATTGGTTGGCTCATCCAGTACGAGTACATTTGAAGGCTTTAAGAATAACTTGGCCAGCAGTAAACGATTCTTTTCACCGCCAGACAACGCTTTAACTGGCGTTCTGGCTCTTGCTGGCGGGAACAAAAAGTCTTGCAAATAACCAAGTACATGACGGCTTCTACCACCCATCATGACTTCTTGCTTGCCTTCTGCCACGTTATCTTGCACCGTTGCTTCTTCGTCTAGTTTTTCGCGATACTGGTCGAAATACGCGACTTCAAGATTAACACCTTGTTTGATCTTGCCACTATCTGCAGCCAAATCTCCAAATAGAAGTTTAAGTAATGTGGTTTTCCCCACCCCGTTAGGTCCAACCAGGCCCACTCTATCACCACGCATAACCAAAGTAGAAAAGTCTTTAGCTATCACTTTTTCTTTAAATGCATGATGAACATGTTGCGCTTCAAAGACTAACTTACCAGAGCGCTCCGCGGTCTCAATGTTAAAGTCTGTTTTACCAACTTGCTCAACACGTTGTTTGCGCTCATTTCTCAGCGCTTTAAGTGCTCTAACACGCCCTTCATTGCGCGTTCTTCGAGCTTTGATCCCTTGGCGGATCCACGCCTCTTCTTCAGCAAGCTTTTTATCAAATAGTGCGTTTTGAGTTTCTTCAACTTTCAAGTCATGTGCTTTTTGTTCAAGATATTTAGCATAATCTCCAGGGTAAGAGATCAACTGCCCTCTATCTAAATCAAGAATACGTGTAGCAACGGCGCGAATAAACGCTCTATCGTGAGAAATAAAGACGATGCCACCTTTAAACTCTTTTAGGAATTGCTCCAACCAAATTACACTATTCATATCCAAGTGGTTGGTTGGCTCATCCAGAAGTAAAAGATCGGGCTCACTAACCAATGCCTTAGCCAGTGCAACTTTACGTAACCAACCACCTGAAAGTTTTTCTAAGCGCATGTTCGATTCTAGTTCTAACTGGCTTAAAACAAGCTTAATACGACTTTCGAAACGCCAAGCATCCGCAGCTTCAATCTTGTTAGACAGCTTTTCAAGCTTGCCCAATAATGCAGGTGATTGATCGGATTGCAGTGCTTCGCTAACATGATTAAATTCGATAAGTAACTCAGCGATATCGGGCAAGCCATTGGCAACGTAGTCAAATACTGAACCTTCCGCGCCCTTGGGAGGGTCTTGTTCTAGGCGTGACACTTTTAATTCGCCCACTCGGTTTATCTCACCGTCATCCAGTAAAACTTCACCATCGAGTACTTTAAGTAAAGTTGATTTCCCCGCACCGTTTCGACCAACGATACATACTCTTTCACCAGCTTCAATAACCGCATCAGCGTTATCAAGCAAAGGATGGGTACCAAACGCTAATTGCGCTTTTGCTATTCTGATTAAATCCATACTATTCTGCGAGTTGTTCTATTTGTTGCCGATCAAAAGGCCAACATAAGGCCTGATGATCAGAGAGTCTTTTTAAAACAGGAATTGATGTTTGATACGCTTTCATCAGCGTTTCATCGCTAACAATATCTACCAACTGAACCTGTGTACTAGGTATTAACTGCATGACCATTTCATGTGCCAGCTCACACAAATGACAACCATCGGTATGATATAAAACAAACTTAACCATGGGTTATCAACCAACTGTTATGAATTTGCTTATTGCGTTTAAAGTCAGGTGATAAAGTTTCGTTAGAGATATTTTGGGCTTTCAAGCCTAATCCTATTAAACCTACTTCATCCATTTTAAAGCCGCGTTTGTTGTTTGAAAAAATCAAAGTGCCCTTCGGACTCAAGATTTTCTTAACCCAAGTCAGCAATTGAATATGATCACGCTGCACGTCAAATACATCTTTCATCCGCTTTGAATTAGAAAATGTCGGTGGATCTAGGAAAATAAGATCGTATTGTCCTTGTGCATGCTCTAACCATTTTAGGCAATCAGCTTGCTCAAAACGATAACGCGGATTTTTGAGATTATTTAAGGCAAAGTTTTCTTCGGCCCACTTCAAGTAAGTTTTTGACATATCAACGGTTGTGACTGATTTAGCACCGCCCAAAGCAGCGTGCACCGAAGCCGAACCTGTATATGAAAATAAATTCAAAAAGCGTTTGTCTTTGGCATTTTGCTGAATATAACGGCGCGCTAAACGGTGATCTAAAAATAACCCCGTATCTAAATAATCAAATAAATTAACTTTGAATTTGGCACCGAATTCGTCAACAGTATCGTAACGGTGCTGTTTATCCATTGCCGTATACTGCGCTTCACCTTTTTGCTTCTTACGAACTTTTACGGCGATGTTTTCTGGCGCAACCTGTAATTGCTCAGCGGTCAAAGTGATCACGTCTTGCAAGCGTTTTTGCGCGATATTGTCATCAATTTCTTTAGGGGCCGCGTACTCAAATATTACGGCTGAGTCGTTATAGACATCTACAGCTACATTATATTCAGGAATATCCGCGTCATAGACTCGATAAGCATTAATCTGCTCTTTTTTAATCCAACTCTTAAGCGCTTGTTTATTCTTTTTTAAACGATTGGAAAATGCGCTTGAGCCCTCAAAATTAAGCCCCGTTTTTTGCTCATTTTGAGTTACTTGACGTTCATTAAGCTCATACATATTGAGCTCCACATCGATTGGACCATTCTTAAACTTATAACGTTTTTCTCGCGATAACTTGAGCAGTTTAAATAAGCTATCGTCTGTGCCAAGAAGTGCCAAATGCCAGTCTTTAAAGTGCTTTTTAAACGCGATGCCCATATTACGATACAAATTAACCAGTTCTGCCATTGAACCTAAACGCTCACCATAAGGTAAGTTACTCAGTACCACACCAGCGCGTTTTGCTACTTTTTCTAAGGCGTTTGCATCTTTTACTTTGAATTCAATATGCTCTGAAACGCCTGCTCGCTCGGCATTTTGCTGCGCAACGTTGAGCACTTTCTGATCGACATCCGATCCAATGATCCACAGTTTTGTATCAATTTGATCAGACTTTAAATCTGCTTTGATCTCATCAAACTTTGCCTTTCTAAAGCTAGGCAAACGCTTAAATGCAAAATCTCGGTTCAAGTTGCTGTAGATATTATTTGCCATGCACGCAGCTTCGATCAGCAAAGTACCAGAGCCACAGCAAGGATCAAACAACGGCCGCGTAGTATCTTCAAGCCATCCACTACGTTTAACAAGTGCAGCTGCAAGATGCTCTCGTATAGGTGCCTTACCCTGACGAGTACGATAACCTCTATCTGACAAACGAGGACCTGAATAGTCAATGTATAGCGCGCATTTATTTTTGTTTAATTTAGCAATAACGCGAATATTGGGATCTGCTTTATCAACATTTGGACGCTGTTCGTACAAATCGTTGAAGTAGTCAACAATTGCATCTTTGATAACGAGACCAGAAAACTGCGTATTTTTTAGCTCTGTATTGGTACCATTAAATTCAATTGCAAATGTTTGCGTTGGTCCAAACCAGTCTTGCCAAGCCTGGAAGCGTGCAAACTTATATAGTGCGTTCTTATCTTTTATTTCTTCACTTTCATCAATCATTAGCATGACACGAGTTGCAAAACGTGTTGTTAAGCAAAACTTTTGTGCCTGTAAGTTATCTGCATTAAAACGAACAGAACCTACGCTTTGTTTAGATAATTCAAGACCAGCTTGTTCAATCTCTTGTGCTAAAAGATGTTCAATACCGATGGAAGTGAGCGCGATAAATTGCAATGTACTAACCCTTTATAATCAATTAGCAGCGAGTATAACATAGGTTAGACAGAGCTTGATCACGCCATTTTGGAAATTTTATTACAACTTAATAGTGGATGGATACGATCGTTCAGCACCTTGATTGCCTGAAACTGTTCTAAAGTGAGGTTTTCATCTAGGGCAAACTCAGGGCTTAAACTAATGCACAAACATGTCCCTTCTGATTGCTCAACAATAAAGAAGTCCCCTTCTTGCTGTTGCGATTGTAATTTCACGATTGCCTCGGTACAGGGCGAAGTTCCGCTATACGCCGCAAAAAACCAGCTCTTTGCTTGCACAGGTAATAAATAAAATTTTGCAGCCGTTGCATTTAGCGCAATTTGACAACACTGCGGCTCCGACCACATGTTGAAACTACACAGGTAGGCGAACACATTTTGATAATACGACGCTTCGTTAAGACTAAAATGAGGATTTACAGCAGCGTCTTCGGTTAACTGACGCAACCGAAAAGGAGTGCAAAGAACCATGTCTTCACCCAAGTCTACAAGCAAACGATTTCTTTGGTGACAACTTACCCACCGCCACTCTTTAGATGCTTGCAAAACTGACCTCCTGCCTACTATTTGCTTTTATTGAACAGTACGCAGGAGTATAACGAAAAATAATATAGTGGGAAAATATTTATAAGAACAATTTGTTTACGATCATTTGGTTATATAACTGATCATTATAAACCGTTCACGATCCTTTTTACTAACTCAGGACCCTCGTAAATAAAACCTGTATAAACTTGTAACAAGGAAGCGCCTGCATCTAATTTCTCTTGTGCAGATTCTGCTGAGTCAACACCTCCCACTCCAATAATAGGCAGTTTCCCTTCAGTGATCCGTTTTAGTTCGCTCACCACATAAGTAGATTTTTCGCGTACTGGACGCCCTGATAAGCCCCCAGCTTCTTGCGCATGCTGCATACCAACAACAGCTTCTCTCTCTAAAGTTGTGTTAGTTGCTATTACGCCATCAATACGATTTTTTAGTAACGATTCAGCAATTTGCGCGACTTGAACCGAATCAATATCTGGTGCAATTTTCACTAGCATCGGCACAGACTTATTGTGCTTTGCGATCAGGTCCATTTGTTCATTTTTTAAGCTCGCCAATAAGTCATCCAGGGCATCTCCGTATTGCAGATCTCGTAAACCTGGGGTGTTTGGTGAAGATATGTTCATGGTGATATATGACGCATGTTCAAACACCTTTCGCATACAGTGAATGTAATCATCTTTACCTTGCTCATTTGGCGTATCTTTGTTTTTACCGATGTTGATCCCTAAGATCCCATCGTATTTAGCATTCTTTACGTTGTTAACGAGATTATCCACACCTTTATTGTTAAAGCCCATACGATTAATGATCGCATGTGCCTCAGGTAATCTAAAAATTCGAGGTTTATCATTACCTGCCTGTGGTCTTGGTGTAACGGTCCCAACCTCAATAAAACCAAAGCCCATTTGGGCAAACGCATCAATACATTCTGCATTTTTGTCTAAACCTGCGGCTAAACCAACAGGGTTTTTAAATTCTAATCCAAGGAAGTTAACTGGCTTATCGACAACAGATTGTGACCACGCGACGTTGAGAGGCGTATGTGCAAAACGACGCAGATTGCTTAATGCAAACTCATGTGCCCATTCGGCATCACGGCTAAACATGTAGCGTCGTGCAATATCATAAAACATGAAAACTCCTTAAAGATCCTAAGTAACATAGCTCTACGCATAACGTAGATAAAAAAATACCCCAGCAAGGCCGGGGTATTTTAACGATTTAAAAATTATTTGGAAGTATCGCAGTTGTGGCTAAGTAGCATCAACTCTCTGAGTGCAACAGAGAACTTCGCAAAATCATGGCTCTGAGATGTCTTGAACTCTTGTAGCATTTGCTGCCAACGTTGTAATAACGCTGACTGGCTATCCATCCACTGTTCAATTAACTCATTCACATCACCGTCTTTCTTGTCAAAGCTATTTAGTACCACTTCACTCAGTGAGCGCTGCTGCCAATCCAGTTCTTCACGGTATGATGCACGTGCAAGTGCTTGCCAGTGGTTAGCTACAGGCTGTGCTGTGATCTGATCTAAGAACCAGTGTAGACCCATGCTTGCGCCCAGTTTGAAGTATGTATTAGATACAACATCAACTTTGTGACCAGAGTTACTTGCAACTTCTGCCAAGTCCATCACTGAGAACAAGCTAGAAAGCGATACAATGCGCATTGCAATATCAGTTGGTACACCCTGCTCTTCAAGCTTTTTAGCATTGTCTAGGATTGACGAACCTTCAGCTTCTACAAGGTAGCCGTTTAGGTTTTTGCTTACTTCTTTAAATACAGGCGCAAAGAACTCAATGCTTTGCTCAATGGTCATCGCTTTATTGCGGTGACGTAAGAACCAGCGTGTTGCACGGCGAACAGTTCGGCGCAGCTGATACAGCATTTCAGTTTGAACCGCTGCCGGGATCTTATTATCAAGCGCTGCAATTGCACTCCACGTGCTCTTCATTTCAAAAATGGCACTTGCGATTGAGTAACATAGAGCAATTTCACTTTCTGTAGCCCCTGTTTCCTCATGCATACGGATCATGAAGTTTAAGCCCATATCGTTAACGATCGCATTGGCAAGCTTTGTTGCAATAATTTCTTTACGAAGTGGGTGGTTATCCATTGCCGCACTGAACTTTTCACGTAGAGGTACAGGGAAAGAATTAACCAGTAACTGACGGTAATACGGGTTTTCTGAAACCTCGTCAACGACTAGAGACTCTTTCAATACCATCTTAGAATAAGAAACAAGTACTGATAACTCTGGACGTGTTAGATCTTGACCAGCCGCCGCACGTTCTGCTAACTCTTCATCCGTAGGCAAGAACTCGATAGTACGGTCTAGTTTACCTTCTTTTTCAAGCGCATGAATAAAGCGTACTTTCTCTTTTAGCGTGTCAGGGCCCTTTGACTTAGTTATAGACAAAGTATGCGTTTGGCGATAACAATCTGCGAGTACTAAAGTCGATACTTCATCAGTCATCGAGTAAAGTAACTCATCTCGTTGCTTCTTAGTTAAATCGCCTTCAGCGACCAAGCCATTAAGCAAGATCTTAATGTTAACTTCATTATCTGAACAAGCAACACCACCCACATTATCGATAAAGTCGGTATTAATGCGACCACCTTTGCTCGCAAACTCAATACGGCCAAGTTGAGTAGCACCTAAGTTACCACCTTCACCAAACACTTTTGCACCAAGCTCTGCACCGTTGATACGAAGCGCGTCATTTGCACGGTCACCTACTTCAGCGTTTGTTTCTTTAGTATGCTTGATGTAAGTACCGATACCGCCATTCCAAAGCAAATCTGACGGCATCATTAACACCGCTTTGATAAGCTCGTTTGGTGTCATGGTTACCTTTTTGGTGTTCAACATCTTTTTCATTTCTGGTGTCAGCGTAATTGACTTAGCTGCACGGGAGAAAATACCACCACCTTCAGAAATTAACGACTTATCATAGTCTTCCCATGATGAACGAGGCAATGCAAATAGACGCTCACGCTCTTTGTAAGAGCTTGCCGCATCTGGGTTAGGGTCAATGAAAATGTGCATATGATTGAATGCCGCCTGCAAGCGAATATGCTTAGACAACAGCATACCGTTACCAAATACATCACCCGCCATGTCACCGATACCAACCGCAGTAAAGTCTGTTGTTTGACAGTCAATATCCATTTCTCGGAAATGGCGTTTAACCGACTCCCATGCACCTTTTGCGGTAATACCCATTTTCTTGTGATCGTAGCCAATTGAGCCACCTGAGGCAAAAGCATCACCCAGCCAGAAGTTGTACTCTTCAGCAATACCATTGGCGATATCAGAGAAAGTTGCTGTACCTTTATCCGCTGCAACTACCAAATACGGGTCGTCTTCATCATGACGCATCACACTTGCTGGCGGAACAATTTCACCATGAACAATGTTATCAGTGATGTCTAGTAAACCTCTGATAAAGATTTTGTAGCACTCTTGGCCCTCTTTAAAGAACGCTTCACGTTCAGCTGGAAGCTGCTTACATACGAAGCCACCTTTAGAACCAACCGGCACAATCACCGTGTTCTTAACTTGCTGTGCTTTTACTAAGCCAAGTACTTCGGTACGGAAATCTTCGCGACGGTCAGACCAACGAAGACCACCACGAGCAACTTTGCCACCACGTAAGTGAACACCTTCAACGCGTGGTGAATAAACGAAGATTTCAAACGCTGGCAATGGTAATGGCATGTCTGGAATGCCGCTTGATTTAATTTTGAATGAAATGTACGACTTGTTCGTGCCATCTTGTTCTTTTTGGAAGAAGTTAGTTCGAAGCGTTGCGTTGATCATATCAACGTATAAACGAATGATACGGTCATCGTCTAGGTTTGCTACGTTTTCAAGTTCTGCGTAAATATCAGTAACTAATTTGTCGATCGTTTTTTGTGCCGCAGGCTTAGTAGGTGAGAACTTTTTAACAAATAAATCGACAATTTTCGTTGCAATATGTGGGTAATGGTCAAATGTATTCTCAATGTAGTTTTGTGAGAAGGTTACACCAATTTGACGCATATATTTAGCATATGCTCGCAAGATAGATGCTTCTCGACCAGTTAGACCACCGAGCAGTACTAAGCGGTTAAAGCCATCATTCTCTAAACGATTATGCCAAACATTTGTTAACGCGGCACGGAAACGTGCTGAGACTTTATTAAAATCCGCAATGCCATCGCTGTCCAATAGCATTGAGAAATCCATGACCCAGTTAACCTGGCCATCACTTGATTTGATTGCATAAGGTGTTTCACCAATAACACGCAAACCAAAGTTCTCTAGCATTGGCATAACATCGGAAAGGTGGATTGGCACATCTTTATGGAAAAGGCTTAAACGGACGATTTGTGAATTCGCCTCTTCTTGAGGACGATAAAACAGCATGTCTAGCTTGTTTTCATCACTCAACAGCTCTAGTTTCTCAATATCAACTACAGCTGCACTTGGTAATACTTCATCTTTGTATGCACCAGGGAACGCAGTTGCATATTTTCTGAAAAGTTCATTACCACGAGACTCGCCATTGCTTTCCAATAATGCGCCTTGTAGCTTGTCTTCCCATGTACGAGCGGCTTCAATCAGATTGTTTTCGATTTCTTTCACGTTATATTCGATGTTGTTATCAGCTACGCGCACAGTGTAATGCGTACGTGCAAGCGTAGACTCTGAAAAGTATGTGGTGAACTCAACTTTTTCTTTTGATTGGAACGCATTAGCCAATAGTTGCTGAGTTTCACGTCTTAGTGCGGTGTTGTAACGCTCTCTTGGTACGTAAACCATACAAGAGAAGAAACGCCCATAAATGTCTTTGCGTACAAACAAACGACACATGTCTCGTTCTTGAACTTGTAATACACCCGTTGCGACTTCAAGCAGTTCAGACTCGCGAGCCTGGACCAGTTCATCACGTGGATAGGTTTCTAAAATATTAAGTACCGCTTTGTACGCATGCGTACCTTGCGCAAAATCACACATTTGCATGATCCGGCTGATTTTGCTTCTCAATACAGGCACATCCGCGGCGCTATTGTTATAGAAGCTCGATGAGAATAAACCGATAAAACGATCTTCACCTACAACGTTACCATCTTTATCAAAACGCTTGATACCAACATAATCAACATATGCTGGTCGATGTACGCGTGATAGAGAGTTCGTCTTTGTAAGGATCAATAGGTTATTGCTACGCGCTTCTTTACGAGCGACTTCTGGCAACTCAGACAACAAACGACCTTGATCATCAGCTGTCTTCTTCATTAAACCTAAACTTGTCTCTGGTACATGCTTAAGCTCATAATCACCCTGTACTGGCGTTAGCTCATACTGACGATACCCCATGAAAGTAAAGTTATCTTGAGTTAGCCAGTCTAAGAACTCAATGGCTTCTTTTACGTCGCTTTCATCACATTTAAAGTGACGCTTTGGAAGCTCTTCGATCACAGACTTTAATTTATTGCGGATAGGTAACCAATCTTGTACTGCTAAAGAAACATCTTGCAATACAGATTCAAGCTCCTTGGTGAAAGATTCAATTGCTTTTTTATCCGTTTGACGGTCAATCTCAATAAAGAACACTGTTTTAGTCGAATTCGACTCTTGTTCCGCTTTTAGATTTGAAATAGCAGTTATTTTTCCTGCATCATCACGTTGGATTTTCAGAGGGGTGTGCAAAAGCAAATGCGAAACAATATTTTCGCGGCTCATTGCCATACGTACTGAGTCGACCAAGAAAGGCATGTCTTTGGCGATTATCTCTACGATTGTGTGCGATGACTGCCAGCCATCTTTAGCCACTTCAGGATTGAATACACGGATCACCGCGTCATCTGATTTATTTTTTTCGAGAGCGTTCCAAAGACTAAGTGCAGCGCCATATAGGTCACTATCGTTGCGATGAGCCAAGTCCTCTTTAGACATATTGCTGTACAGGGATTTGGCAAATGTTTCAACGAGTGACACGTTCTCTGCATGAACTTTCTTGTGGATCAACTTACATACGTTATCTAAGATAACTGATGCTGGACCTTCATTTTGTGTCATATGTGTTCCTTAATCTATACCACCTTTGAACGGTAGATTATTTGTACAGCTGTTTATTAGCGTGGAGTCAGAGGAATTTTAACCTTTCTGACGCTAATAAACAGCTTTTTCGATGAAAACATTTTAAGCTTTTCAGCCATTTGCTCATCTATTCACAAAATATAGATATAAATGGTCAATCATGACCATTTAGAAGCACATTTATTCACTATTTTTTTTCTGGTCGGTCCAGAGAAGCGTACCTATAGCAGGCAACAACAGCACAGCTCCGAGCATATTGACTAAGAACATGAAGGTTAAAAGAATGCCCATATCCACTTGAAATTTCAGTGCGGAGAAAATCCATGTGCTTACACCAATAGCCAACGTAATGCCCGTGAATAAAACGGCGCTACCGCGTTCTGCCAAGGCATTTCTATAAGCCACTGACAAAGGTGTACCCTGCTTCAATTGGCCCATCATTGAAGAGAGGATATAAATGCCGTAATCGACGCCAATGCCAACCCCTAACGCAATCACTGGTAGTGTTGACACTGTTAAACCAATTTCTAATTTAACCATGAGTGCTTGTGCCAAAGTGGACACAATATATAGTGGTAAAACAACAGCAATAGTCGCTTTAACACTTCTAAAGCTCAACAAGCACAATATGATCACAGCACCATAAACATAAATCATCATTGGCAGCTGCGCTTCAGAGACCGACTCATTCGTTGCAGCCATTACACCAATAGGTCCAGACGCCAGCTTAAACACGACATTATCCGTGTTTTCTTCCTGTGCGAACTGCTTAATGCTCGATACGACGTGATCTATGGTTTCCGCCTTGTGATCTTCCATAAAGATAATCACAGGCATGACTGAACAATCACCGTTTAGAAGACCTGTACTCGTCTCTACGCGAGATGTCGCTTGTACTAAAGAAGCACTATTACGCGGTAAAGTTTGCCATTTTTGGTTTCCTTCGTTGTAACCTGCGTTAACGGCCTGTGCCACAGAGCTTAAAGACACAGCAGATTGAACACCGGCCAAGTTTTCAACACGCCATTGGAAGCGACTGATCCGTGCCATTGTGTCATGATCTGTACAAGCAGCTGGATAAGCTTCAACAATCACTTTTAAAATATCTGAAGAAATGGCATAGCGGTCAGAAATTAAGAACGTATCTTGGTTATAACGCGCATCTTGATGCAACGCTGGCGCACCTGCATGCAAGTCACCTATACGCATGTTCTGTGATTGCCAATACCCAAATACAAACAATAATGCTGAAGTAACAAGAATAATGCGAGCCCACTTTTTATCCGTCGTACGTACTAACGCCTCACGCATCACTAAAAACAGCGAATGCGTACCGTCTTTACCATCATCAACACGCTTGATTTTGCTCGAGCTAAAATATGAAGCTAGGATCGGTAGTAGCAATAAATTAGTGAAAATGATCACCGCCACACCCAAACTAGCCGTGATCGCTAGCTCACGAATAATACCAATATCAATTGCGAGTAATGTTAAAAAGCCCACAGTGTCAGATAGCAATGCAATACCACCAGGGATCAACAAGGCTTTAAAACTGGCTTGCGCAGCAACTTTACTTGATACGCCTTCAGCCACTTTCTTACCAATGGCATTGATCATCTGCACGCCGTGACTTACGCCGATAGCAAAAACGAGGAATGGCACCAAAATAGACATCGGATCTAAACCAAAGCCTAATGTAGATAACAGACCCATTTGCCATACAACCGCAATAATTGAACATGCTACAGGCAACAAAGTCAATTTGAAGCTTTTACAAAAAAGCCAAACCATCACAAATGTAAACGCAATCGCGATCGCAAAAAATAGCACAACCCCCTTCGCACCATCTGCAACGTCTCCAGCCATTTTCGCAAAACCAATAATATGAATACTTACCTTATCTGTACTGAGAGGTTCACGTATTTGTGATTCGAGCTTTTTGGCAAACTCTAAGGTGTCTAATTTCTCTTGAGTTTGCGGATCAATCTCCATTAACTGCGCGCTGACCATAGCACAGCTATAGTCACTAGCAATCATGCGACCGACAACATTCGCTTTTTCGATATTTTGCTTAACCACCGCCAAACCTTGCTCAGTTGCAGCAAAATTAGCAGGAATGATCGGTCCACCAGCAAAGCCATCTTCCACAACCTCTACAAAACGCGCACTCGGTGAGAAGATAGAGTTCACTAAGGGCCTATTTACACCCGGAATGAAGTACAGTTGGTCGTGCACGGCTTTTAGTTGGGTGAAAAAGTCTGGATTAAAAATATTGCCATCTTTATCACACACCGAGATCAAAATGCTATTTGCCCCGCCAAACTGCTTCTCATGCTTAAGATATAGCTGCATGTACTCATGTTTCAGGGGAATATTTTTATTAAAAGAGGCATCTAGCTGAATATGCGTTGCTTTATAGCCAAGCAAAACCGTCAAAGCAGTAAACAATAGGACAACTGCCATCCGATGACGAAACACAACATATTCGAGTTTATTTAATATCGCTTGCATTACTTCTTAGTCTCCCAAGCTTTTAGTCCCTTTTCTGTCGCTAAAATTAATTGATTGTTATATTTTTCTGCTGCCAAAATGGCATGGCCACTGCTCAATTGGGACTGTTTAACTTGACCATTGCGGTATTCAAACAAAAAACCACTGTTTGCTAACATAATGACGCGGTCTTCAAAGCTCACGACAGAATTAATTGTTGCTTTTGTTGGGATCGCGATCTGTTCAAAGTTCAACTCATTGATTTGCGCCATAAAGGCGTTACCGCGCAACCCAGCTACAATAACTTTATCTTTGGAGAATGTGTTACTTGCGAAAAAAGAACCTGGGTAAAATTCATCAAGTCGTTGCCATGTTTTGCCCATATCGGTGCTTTGTGCAACAAGTCCCATTTCGCCCACTAATAAAAACTGTTCGTCGCTGATAAGTAATCTATTAAAATGCGGCAAGATAAACTTTGTTTCTTCTTCATAAGCCTCTGGATCGTCTTCCTTCAAGCCCTGTAAATATTCTTTATCATCTGGATGAACAAAGTCATCTATAAAACGCTTTTCCCATGTTTGACCACCGTTTGTTGTTTGATAGAACATGCCATAGGCACCAATCGCAAACCCTATATCATTATTAATAAACTCAATGTCCAAACATGGTTTCTGGCTTTGTGGCAGATACTGCTGAATACGCCAAGTTTTTGCATTATCATCACTGAACAAAATACTGGCATCATGTCCACATGCCCAAGCGTGATCTGCATCTTTAGACGTCACAGCTGTCAGTAAAGATTGCACAGGCACTTGCGCTTGCTGCCAATTTTTCCCATCAGAGCTGGTTACAATGGTGCCATGCTTACCAACGGCAATTAATGTACCTTCATTATTTACAATGTCCGTAAATAATGTTCTTTCAGGATGGCTAACCTGCAACGCTGGTTTTGGCACGGTTTGCGCGGCAGATGTGCTACTCAACAATACAAATGCACTCGCAATAGTTGTTTTTATCATGCTGAAACTACTCAAATAAACGTGACATGTGGCGAGAACTCGCCAGAAATACGGATATTGCTAGCAGTGAACCCACTGCTAGCAATAATAGGCTAAGAACCGGATTAGCGCTTACCCTCACGGCGTAATGCACTTTGTGTGAACTCATTGTCTTGGAATGACTGGCTAAAGTCATACATGGACTCTTCATTATCTAAACCGATTGCCAAATAACGGCGAGAGTTCAAATCATGATAAACGTCTAATGTACTCCAGTGTGTAGGTACCTCATAGTAGTTCAAGCCATGTGCCATAGCAACGCGATACATTTGGTCACGGTTATCATAGAGATCCGCGATATGGATCTGCCAGCTATCTTCATCAATATAGAACACGCGTTTTTTATAAATATGACGTGTGCCCTCTTTCAGATTTGCTTCAACAACCCATACTCTGTGCTTCTCATAACGCACATGTTCTGGGTTAATATGACCTGGTTTCAAGATATCTTCATATTTTAATTTATCGCTATGCAGCTTATAGCTGTTGTACGGAATATAAAGTTCTTGCTTGCCTTTTAATGTCCAGTTGTAGCGGTTAGGCGAACCATTGAACATATCAAAGTCATCCGTTGTACGTAAACTATCTGACGCGGTACCCGGTGCATCATATGCAACGTTAGGTGCGCGACGAACACGACGTTGGCCAGTGTTATATGTCCATGCTTGACGAGGTGTCAAAATCTGGTCCATTGTTTCATGAACGAGCAAAGCTGTACCTGCCAAGCGTGCAGGTTCAGTTACCTTTTGCTTAAACTTAAACAGCACGTTTGACTCTTGAAGTTGCTCTGGTGATGCATCTAGCGCTGAGTATTTAACGAGTAGCTTTTCGTCAAAACCAATTAAGTTGTAGTCACCAGACTCTGTTGGCATTGCTTGTCCACCAAAACGCGCTATCGACAAACCACGATAACGTAACAAGTGGTTCCAGATTGCTTCTAAACCATTTTTTGGCACTGGGAAAGGAATACCTATTGCAGTATTCTTAATACCGTTACCACCTTCAATTAACTCGGCAGTAGATGCATATTTCTTAGTCGCATCATAAACAAATTGCGGATACGAAGCGCTACGGCGCGTCGGATAAATATTCATCTTGAATGTATCAGGGTATGTTTCAAACAGTGAAATTTGCCCTGGGCTCAAAAACTGTTTGTACTTATCCAAATTTGATTTATCGATAGTAAATAATATTTTATCATCGGCAAATGGATCAGGGTGATGCATACCCGGCTTATACTCAGCTGGAGGTGCTGTGATACCGCCATCCCACGCTGGGATAGAACCGTCTTTATTACCGGCCTTTTCGGCGCCGATAGGAGTTAAGTCTGCGCCTAAACGCGCAATTTGATCTGCCGACATTTTTGCCATCGCGCTTGAAGCACTCAGCATTGTTATCATTGTTGCGGCAATAAGAGTAGGTTTTCTTAACATACTGAAAGCCCTTAAATTGAATACTTGATATTGAAAGATACAAAATCACGGTCTGCAAAGGTATTGGTCGCACCACCACCCCAGAACATGTTATAGCCAAAATCAAATGACCATGCATTTTGATAGTTAAAGTTCATGGTTACACCCAATGACTTACGATCTTCCACAAATAGAAACATTGGGTCTGGCGTAATGCCATTAACATCGTGTGAAAAAACAACTTTTGGTGAAAAGTTAACACCAGCGAATAAGTTGTTGTACTCGCCTTTTGCGATCAGGCGATAGCCCCACGCTGACGAAGTTGGGAATGGGTTCACTTCAGGGCCATTTGATACGGCCTTATGGATTAGGTCATAATCCTTACCAGAGATGCCCTCAACCGTACCACTTCTGCCAGTACCCGCTACGTTCAAACGTAACTGGTCATAAGTCGGCATATCTTTGATAGTGACTGCGCCCACTTCACCAACCAACGCCCAACTATCAGCGCCTAGTGAAGGACCAAATAAGTGTGTTGCGGTAAATTGAGCCTGTAAAGTGTCTTTTAGAACATAACCTTGTGCGATTTCTCCTGGGTTAACATAAGCTACTGCATCTCCTTGACTTAACTGAGAGAAACCTGCGAAATCTTCACGGCGGCCTGAATAAGCTAACTGCTCTACCATACCTGCATACAGCAATTCTACATCATCAATTTGCAGCGGCTCGTCTTGACGATAAGCAAACTCACCAGAAAACGCAGTCTCACCCAATGCAGTATTAAAGCTTAAGCCATATAGCTTGATATCCTCTGGGTACTCAATAATGCCTTGCGTGAATGCATTTAGGTTAGTGATATTATCTTCATTGATCGTGTTATTGAAGATATAGTTCAAGTCCTGTGCAATCGCTGCATTCGTAAAGTTTGACGCCTTACCCGAAATAAGCGGTCTACGGCTGTGGTAATTAATGTAGTAAAGCGCAAATTCAGTATCATTTAACTCAGGTGAGTAGATACCTAAACGCACACCGTATTGACCACCATCGTCCGGTTCATTCTTACCCGCATCCCCTTTGCCTTTTAGCGCAACCTTAGTTGGATATGCTAGATACATTTGTGCAAGTAGCTTTTGTGCCGATGCACTCGTCGTTACCCCTTCTTGAGTAACATCAAGTCCTTGAGCAGTTAGTGCACCTAACCAATTTGCTTGTAGCGTATTAAGCGAGTCACTTAAGTGATAAACATCAATGTCAGGGTTTGAGGTAAAACCGAGCTGAACGTTCTGTGCAAAGCCGTTTGCTGAAGCAAAGTCATTCGTAGAGAAATAACTACCAGTTGCTGGAAGGCGAGTTTCGTGCCAATCATATTGATAAAATGCTTCAAGTGTTACATTTTCAGTAATACCTAAAGAAGCCCACACCATTCCTACTGGAATAAACGCTTCTTTTACTTCAGAACCCGGCGCTTTTAAGCGGTCAATATCTACTGGGTTAACGTTAATACCATGAGAAATGAGGGTACTCTCACCCCAGTTGATCACTTGCTGACCAATGCGCACAGATAACGGGTTTTGCCCATCATTTAAATCAAAATCTGCCCAAACAAAGGCATCTAAAAGACGAAAGTCGGAACAAACTTGCTCTTTTGTCTCGTCAAAGGCACACGGGTCAACTTGCTTACCTGAAACAGGATTTTTGTAAGCGAAGTCACCATCTTCCATCGCAAAGTCATAAAAATACATGAAGCGTGAAAAGAAACCATAGTTATCTTTGCTAATAGCAAAATCGTGCGTGCCTTTCACTAACTGTGAAAACGTGTCACCCGAATCAAAGTTCAAATTACCAGCATCACCGTTGTTAGAGTAAGCCCCAGGTTGCGCCCATACTTCTGCTGAGCTGTATACCGTATTTCCTGTTATGGCGTTATAGCCAGACCAATCAAATCTTGGGTGGTTACTCTTACCAATGTACTGAAAATCTCTATCTTCTACACGAACACTTTGACCGTAAGAAAATGTGGAATCAAAAGTGATATCAAAATCACCGACTTGAAAGCTTGCAGCAAGTAAAGGTGTACTACTAAAAGATAGAGCAGCAGCACTAAGACCGAGCATGATTTTGTTTTTCACAAAAAGCGATCTTTTTATCATTATTTCTCCCCCTTCTGGCGGGTTTTTTTTAATCAAGTTGTTGTTTTTTGTTGTCGTAACGATAGAAGCGATTTATATAAATTACAAATAGAACGCGTTCAATCGGTGCTTTTTTAGCTTTTAGGGCGCTATTTTGCTCTTGGTAAGACGTCCTACCAGACAATTTATAACACGTAATTTAAGTTTACAACAAACCCATTTAACAAAAATACAATATGACTGAGTTAAAATTCTAGGTTAAGTGATTTTTTCAAGTGAAATAAACTGATTATGGCCATCTAGACATAAGCGAAAGCGGCCTCTTATACCCAAAGACGAAATAAACTTTCTAATATGCATTGCTGGGAAGCGAATTCGCTTCCCACCATCTTCTATAACTTGAATGTACTTAAAACTTCCGTCGTAGTAGCCAATACATTCGTCATAGGTGAAGTACATAGAAAAATAATATTCTTGCATTTCTTCAATTAATTTAATGCTTTGTCAACTTTTTCATACAAATCATCGCTTAGGTCACTAAGCTCTGCCAGTCTTTGCAATTGAGCACGCATCAGTTGCTGTCTATTTTCGTCAAAACGCTTCCAAGACATAAGCGGTGTTAACATTCTTGAGGCATTTTGTGGGTTAATCACATTCAGCTCAATCAATAAATCACCCAGTAGCTGATAGCCAGCTCCATCTTTGCGATGGAACTGTTCTGGGTTACTCCTTGCAAAACTGCCCACTAACGCTCTTACTCTATTGGGGTTTGACTTATCAAAGCATGGATGTTCATACAAGCTACGTATATGGTCTATCGCATTTTCGCCTGATTGAGTCGCTTGTAACGCAAACCATTTGTCCATAACCAGTAAATCATGGCGCCAATTTGAGTCAAATTCAGCCATTGCTTCTTGTGCCATTGGCAGTTGTGCACTCACCATCGCCTTAAGCGCGCCAAGTTTCAAGGTCATATTGTCTGACGCTTTTTGTGTCTCAAGCCAGCTATTCACAGTCTCATCAGTACTTTTAGCTAAATAATATAAGCACGCATTTTTCAATGCTCGAGCTGAAACTGCATCATGAGATAACTCACCGTTTTCCTCACAGCTTTGGTAAGCGCCTTTTAAACTAGCAATTAGTGAGTTTGCGATATCAATTTCAAACTGCTTGATGCTTGTATTAAGTGCATCAACAGGAGTTTGTGCAAAGGAAGTTGCTAGATTATCAAAGCTTGGCACACGGATAAGCTCAGCTAAGAGCGCCAAATCACCTTTCCTTTCTTTTAACAAAGCTTCAAGAGCATTAATAAGCTCTTGTGATAAAGAAGGTCTTTGATTTCGCTCAAATTGTGCAACCGCCTTTTTAATTTCTAGCGTAAATGCTTGTTGCGCGGCTTCCCAACGCGCATAGTCACTGGATGCAAAGCGTAAAATATGAATTAATTCAGATAATTGATAATCATATTGTAAAAGGCACGGCGCTGAAAAGTCTTCAAGTAAAACCGCAACGGGTTTTTCTTCGACTTGTTCAAAAATGAATCTTTGTTTTGATTCTGTGATATTCAGTACTTTCGAAACGGGTTTACCATTGATAACTAATGGCAGTGGTTCCCCATTATTATTCAGCAGCTCTAATGCAAATGGTATATGCAGCGGTGCCTGTATGGGGTCATGGGGCGCATGAATTTGTGCAATTTCCAACGTAAACGTGCGTCCCATTTCATCATAGTGCGTCTCTACATTTAGCACAGGCGTACCAACCTGTTCATACCAAAGCTTAAACTGTGTCAAATCAATGCCACTTGCATCTTGCATCGCGGCAACAAAGTCATCACAGGTAACCGCTTGGCCATCATGACGCTCAAAGTATAGTTGCATACCTTTTTGGAACTTTTCTTCACCTAAAAGGGTATGCATCATGCGGATCACTTCCGCGCCTTTGTCATATACGGTGACTGTGTAGAAATTGTTCATTTCTATCACTTCTTTTGGCCTGATAGGGTGTGCCATTGGACCAGCATCCTCGGCGAACTGGTGGGTTCTCATCGTCATGACTGCATCAATACGGTTTAAGCCACGCGAACCAAGGTCACTGCTAAACTCTTGATCTCTAAAAACAGTCAAACCTTCTTTTAAGGATAACTGAAACCAATCGCGACACGTAACTCTATTACCCGTCCAGTTGTGGAAATATTCATGGCCAACAATGGATTCAATGGTGTGATAATCTCGGTCCGTCGCTGTCTGTTGATTTGCTAATACACACGCACTATTAAATACATTGAGCCCTTTATTTTCCATCGCGCCCATATTAAAGAAATCGACCGCAACAATCATGTAAATATCTAAGTCGTACTCTAGATTGAAGCGCTTTTCATCCCACTCCATTGCGCTTTTAAGCGATGCCATCGCATGCGGTGCTTTAGGCAAATTACCTTTATCAACAAACAAAGCTAACTCGACCTGACGTCCTGAACGAGTAATAAACTTGTCTTCAAGTACATCAAAGTCACCCGCTACGAGCGCAAATAAGTAACTTGGCTTTTTATGAGGATCATGCCATATGGCATAATGGCGACCGTCGCTCATCAGGCCTTCTTCTATCTTATTACCGTTTGATAACAGGCTAGGCATACTTTGTTCACCGATGATCTTAACTGTGTATATAGTTAATACATCCGGACGATCCAAGAAATATGTAATTTTACGAAAGCCTTCTGCTTCACATTGAGAGCAATAAGCGCCACCCGACAGATATAGGCCTTCTAATGAAGTATTAGTTTGTGGCGATATCTCAGTTTCTATTTCTAACTCAAAACGACTTGGTAGTTGAGTTAAAACTAAGTGCGACTGCGTCTGCTCATAGTGTTCAAATGGCTTGCCGTCTACTTTGATAGACAGTAACTGTAATTCGATGCCATCTAATGTTAGCGACGTGACATCACCCTGCGACGCCTCATAAACAGATTTAGCAGTTACTTTGGTACTAGTTGGATTTAAGTCAAAAGTAAGATCTAAGTTTTCGACCTTATGAGAAGGTGGATGATAGTCCTTTAGATACTTAGCTTGAGGTTTAGTTTGCATATTATAGTCCTCAAAGAAACGCCCCGAACAGAAGTCGGGGCGATACGATTAAATTTGTTCAGCCGCGCCTTTTGGTTTTATTCTTAAGATCTTAATGCCTAGGTAAGCGTATATAACCGCCAATAGCGGGTTTATTAAATTAAAGAAGGCATACATTGCATAGTCAAATGGATTGATAAGCAAAACACTCTGCATGTAAGCACCACATGTATTCCAAGGAATGAGCGGACTTGTAATTGTGCCTCCATCTTCTAAAGTTCGAGACAAGTTTACAGGCTTAAGCCCTCGTTTTTTATACTCTTCTTTAAACATTCGCCCAGGAACGACAATGGCAATATATTGGTCGGCGGCAACAATATTGGTTCCAATACACGTTGCAACTGTTGAAGCAATCAAAGAACCAGTGCTTTTCGCAATTTTTAAAATACTACGTACAAAGATCTCTAACAAGCCCGTTTTTTCCATAATGGCACCAAACATCAAAGCGGTCATAACAAGCCAAGTTGTCGTTAACATTCCTGACATACCGCCACCACTCAAAAGGTCATCCATTTTTGCGTCTCCAGTTCTTACACTGAAGCCATCATAAAAAGTCGCCCACACTAACTTAAAGTAGCCAACAAGTTGACCTTGAGATGCATCGATTTGACTTTGGATTAAGTCGCCTTGAAATAACATAGCCCACACTGCACCCACAACGGCACCGATCGAAATCGCTGGAAAAGCGGGCATTTTTTTAAATGCTAAAACAAGTAAAACTAACAATGGAACCAGCATCACAGGATTAATATTAAAGTTACCTTGTAGAATGCTTACAATCTCATCAATACGACCAATATCGCTGCTTACGTCAGCGCTAAAGCCCATGACAGTGAAAATGATTAGTGCGATAACAAAGCTAGGTACTGTGGTCCAAAGCATGTGTTGAATATGCTCGAATAAATCACTTCCCGCAACTGCTGGTGCCAAGTTCGTGGTTTCCGACAATGGACTTAACTTATCACCAAAGTATGCACCAGAAATTACAGCGCCGGCAGTAACAACTTGATCTAATCCAAGCCCTGTTGCTACACCAAGTAAAGCAACACCTATCGTTGCCGCCGTTGTCCATGAACTACCAATACTCATAGCGACGATGCCACATATTAAGCAGCTAGCCGCATAAAACCAGCTTGGGCTTATAATTTGTAAACCATAGTATATTAATGTGGGCACAGTGCCTGACAATAGCCAAGTACCTATCAGGGCACCTACCATGAGTAGAATGAGAATTGCGCCTAGAGATAAAGTGATCCCCTTGATCATCGCTTCTTCTAGGGTTTTCCATGTATATCCATTTTTCAAGCCAACTAATGCCGCAGTGAAAGTCGCAAACAATAAGGCTATTTGGTTTGGACCTGACGACGAGTTATCACCATATAAATACACCGCAGCGCCTAGTAAGCAGACGAGTACACTTATCGGTAAAAGGGCATCAAAAAATGAGGGTTGTTTTGGTTGCTTCAAATTGAACTCTCCTATGCATGATAGCCATGCTTATTATTATTTTACTCACAACCTGAAGTCGCAGTAATTGCAATATTTAGTTATTCAAAGAGTGATAAGCGTGAATAATAGCAAATTCATGGCGTAAGTCGTAACAAAAAAAGGCGCCTTAGACTCTGTAACTAAATCTGTGTAACTGCCTATTATTAATCCTTAAAAAGGGTTTAGGATAGGCAATGATGAATAAGAAAGAACTGGAAGCG